>JALOTP010000101.1 GCA_025457865.1 Thermoplasmatota archaeon
GCACGGGAAGATCAATATATTCCTGAACGACAAGGGGGACGTGGAGAACGCTTATCTTCAGATACCCGAGCTTAGAGGGTTCGAGAAGTTCGCCCAGGGACGTCGGGCGGAGGATATGCCGCAGATCACTTCAAGGATATGCGGCGTCTGTCCCGTAGCCCATCATTTTGCAGCGACCAAGGCCCTTGATGATGCCTTCAAGGTCGAACCACCCCCAGCGGCCAAGAAACTGAGGGAGCTGATGTATTGTGGTTACATCATCTACGACCACATACTCCACTTCTACTTCCTGGGAGGTCCCGATTTCGTGGTGGGTCCCGACGCTCCGCCGGGCAAGAGGAACATCCTCGGGGTCATAGAGAAGGCGGGTCTGGACATAGGTAAGGAAGTGATAAAACACCGTGCCTACGGCCAGAGGATAACGGCCATCCTCGGCGGAAAGGCCACCCACCCTGTGAACGGACTGCCCGGCGGGGTCTCCAAAGGGCTGAATGAAGAGGAGAGGAAAGAGATAGAACAGATGGCGCTCTCCTCAAGGGAGTTCGCTAAGTTCTCCCTGAAGCTCTTTGAGGACATAGTCCTCAAGAACAAGGCCTATGTCGAACTGATAACAAAGGGGCCTTACCAGCTAAGGACCTACAATATGGGTCTTGTTGATGCAAATAACAGGGTCAATTTCTACGATGGGCCTATCAGGGTCACCGACCCCTCTGGCAAGGAGCTTGTTAAGTTCCCGGTCAGGGAATATCAGAAAGAGATAGCGGAGAGGGTCGAGAAATGGAGCTACATGAAGTTCCCCTACCTCAAGAGGGTGGGGTGGAAGGGTTTCGTTGACGGAGAATTCTCGGGATTCTATCGCGTTGGTCCTCTGGGGAGGCTCAATGCCTCCGAGGGTATGGCCACCCCCCTTGCCCAGAAGGAATATGATAGGATGTACTCTGTTCTTTGGGCGAGATTGATAGAGCTTCTATATGTTACGGAGAGGGCCCTGGAACTCGTCCATGATGAGGAGATAACATCGACCAAGATCAGGAACCCTGTAGGGGAGCCGGGTGAGGGCATAGGGGTGGTGGAGGCAGCGCGAGGTACGTTGATCCATCACTATGACGTTGATGAAAAAGGCCTGATAAAGAGGGCGAACCTGATCGTGGCAACCACGAACAATGCTGGTGCCATCACCATGTCCGTAAGGGACGCCGCCAAGGGATTGATAAAGAACGGACAGGTCAACGACGGCCTCCTGAACATGGTCGAGATGGCCTTCAGGGCCTACGATCCCTGCTTCGGATGTGCAACTCATTCCATGCCCGGCTCCATGCCTCTCATCGCAAATATCTACGATAGGGATGAGAGGCTCTTAAGGTCCATCAGAAGGGATTAGGATATGACTGGGACCATCATCGTCGGTATAGGCAACCCTATCCTTGGCGACGATGCTGTTGGTATCCATGTCGTCAGGGCCCTAAAGGAGAAAGGGGTGGGTCCCGACATGGTCATCGAAGAGGCCTACACCGGGGGCATGAACCTCCTGGACCTGATCATTGGCTATGACAGAGCGATCCTCGTTGATTCCATATCCATCCCCGAGAAGGAGGTAGGAGATGTGCTGGTCATGGACCCCAGGAAGATGGGGTCCTCCCATTCCGCCAACCCCCACGACGTCTCCTTCACGGAGGCCCTTGAGCTCGTACAGAGGATGGGCGCGGAGGGGATCCCCAAAGAGATCGCCCTTGTGGCGGTCAACATCGAACCATCTTTCGATTTCTCTGCGACCCTATCTCCGGGGGTCAAGGGGGCGATCCCCAAGGCGATATCTGAGATCAACAGGCTGTTGGAACCACAAAAAAGGTAACCACCTTTATGTTTTATTTACTTTAAGAACCGCATTTCTATAATGATATCAAATCACTTGTCCAGTCAAAGATATGAAACGGACCCTCCTTCATCTCTTATCCTTCCGGACCCTCCTGACCTCTACGATATCCTGTGCGTCCTGATAGGGCATCTCATCATCGATGTACAGTATCAATCCGAATTTCTTGGCGGAGAGAACGAACGGCCTATCAGAGCGGTCACGGACCCTGATGCTCTGTATCTCCTTCTTGCTCGGCGTTGGCAGGACCGTGCACGTCTCCCTGATATATTCTATCACATAGGAGATCTCGGCTTCGGAATAACCAAAGCTCTTCTTGAGGACATGGTAAAGTTCCTTCAAAGCTATCTCGTTTGTGAACCTCTCGATATCCCTGTCGCGGAACAGGTGATCGGCCTCCTTCGAGAGCATGAGGACCCTGTCGAGGAGTACGCTCGTGTCCAGGAAGGCTCTAATCATCACCGTACACTTCCCTATGGACCTTCCTACGCGCTCCTTTCAATGAACGATTGACCGCACCTCTTGGGATCTTCTTGCCCTTGGCGAAGTCCTTGATCAACTCGAACCTCCTCTCGCTCTCATTCATCTGCATGAGCGTATGCCTTACAGAATACCGAACTAGGTCCGATCTGCTCGTGAACAGACCTTCGTCTATGGACCTGTTTATGGTCTCGATATCCTTCGGCGAGAGCCTGACCGTGATGGTCTCGTTGGCCACCGTAATCACCATTAACACAATGGTAGTACATCATATATATCGTTATCCACAAGACCATTACGATGGACCGCCTCTTCAAGTTCACGACTGGATAAGTTCTATAAGCGTCCCGTCCGGGTCCTGGATGAAAGCGAGCCAATGTCCCGGGGACAGCTCGAAGGGTTCATCGGTCACTACGACCCCTGATGACCTGGCCTTCTCCACAATGGCCTTCAGGTCATCGACCCTGAATGCAAGGTGATCGAACGTCCTCTTCATGTAATCGGCCTGGACGAACTCTTTTTGGTCATCGTAATGGGTAAGTTCCAGGGAGAACTCCCCCTTGGGGTCCTTGAGAAAACATATCTCCGCCCTGTTCTGTGGGATAAACCTCCTTTTCACTACTTCCATACCAAGGAGGTCGTGATAGAACGCAATGGAGCGGTCGATGTCGGATGCCCTTATGGAAACGTGAACGAAGGTCATGGGAGATGATAACATCTGACCCTCATAACCATTGCCTATTGTTCACCTTATTTTGATTGACCGCTTTGGTCAGAGCTCTTTAAGATCGTGCAAATCCTCTGATGGAATATCGCGCACCTCTGATACGCCAGTCTTGCTTCGTCCTCGACATTGAACACCTGGTCCAAACCATAGATCATCTCATGCCTTTCGACCCTATGAATGTCCAACCAGACGATGAGGTCCAATCCTATGGACTCTGAATGGTGCTCTTCGAGATATGAGATCACACACAGATGGCTCTTTTCGACGACATTATCATGGAAAAGCATCGCTCTTGCAGCATGGAACATGCTAGTGTAGGACTGAATGAGGGATTCTTCATGATACCCCTCATTAAGAAGGGAACTGGCCCTATCCATCTTTCTCTTTGACAGCTCTAGGGACCTGATCCAGATAGTTGGTGATAGGACCTCTTTCCTTAACAAGCGCCTCTTAAAGCACTCCTCCACCCGCACTACACCACCGGCTTTCTACCATGAAGCGCGATCCCGTGGACCAGCACCTCATCATAGAAAGGCTTGTCATCCCGATATATCAAAGACCATTCCGAGGGGGTGACCGAAACAATATTTACCTTCCGACCTTCGACCTTGATCCAATTGGACCTCTTTTCTTCCTTCCTTGGTGACATTACCAGGATATCCACATCGCTGTCCATGGCATCGGTACCCTTGGCCATCGATCCGAAAAGAACTATCGATATTATAGAAGGGTCCGAATCCAGCAGGTCCTTGACCAGACCATGGTCTATGAGCAAAGATACATTGTAGCTCTTTTTCAGGTTCAGGTAACGAACGTCCTCAATGTTGGCCTTGAACAGATGAAAACCCCGTTCCATCCGCCGTACAATAAGGCCATCCTTCACAAGCAAAACCAACTTCCTTTTCAAGGTCATAGGGTCCATTCTCAATTTCCTTGCCAATCCTCTCAGATGGAACTCTTCGTATGGCTGTTTAAAAAAGGCCTTAAGGACCTTAAGATGTATGATTTTTTGATACAGCTGTATCATTATTACCTACATATGGTCAAGCCATATTAATAATTAAGTATATGGATCTCTTTTTGTCCATCACAATCTCCTGAAATATTCGGGTTTGAACTCGGAACCTGAGAGGGCTCTTTCTATCTGCGCGATGATCTTTGCCTTGTCGGCGGGGAACCTTCCTCCTATAGGATGATAGTTCGAAGCATGATTGGCCCTGAACAGACAATCAGTTAGCTCCAGCCCCACAACTATGTCCTTCAGCTCCTTCAGGACCTCGTCAGGGCCTAACAATGTCAGTTTTCCCGACATGACCTCGCTCTCTATCTGGGCCCCTTCATCCACCATCAGTGTCAATGCCGCGGCATATTCTGGGTCCAT
>JALOTP010000004.1 GCA_025457865.1 Thermoplasmatota archaeon
GAGACCAACACGGTCTACAGGCTCCCCCAGCTCTACCCGTGCAAGTACGATTCGGACCTGGTGAGGCCCATGAAGGAAAGCGACCTGAGGGAGGTCGCTAAGCTCGCCAAGGAGATATATAAGACCCCATCGAAGAGATGGGTGAAAGGAAGTCTCCAGGCCGGAGACATAGGTTTCGTGGCGGAGATGTCTGGCAGGATAGTGGGATTCTCCTTCGCCGAACCCTGCGGGAGATATGGCAGGGTCCATACAATATCCGTCCACAAGGACTTCCGGAGCAAGGGAATGGCCAAAGAGCTCAATTTCGCAAGGCTCGAGGCCCTCAGGCAGTACGGGGTCTCGGAGGCCATCAGCGAGATAGGGGACTGGAACCTGGCATCCATAAGGGTGGCCTCCATCGCCGGTTTCGCGCCCATAGGTAAGGTCTATGTGGAAACGGTCCGAAACAAAAGGGTCAAGAAGGACATAGTGAGGAGGTAGGACGATGGCCGCACCGCTCCAGCTCCACATGGGTAGGGTCATCGAAAGGATGGCGGTAGCACCGACCACGGGGGAACCGGTCCTGACGAGAGCTTCCTCCGAGGCCATAACAGGGTTCGAGGGCACGGTGCTCTTGCCCCTGAGGTGCCGGCCGGAGGCCAGACGTACGGTAGGGACCATCCCGGACGGGAATAGGGGAGCGATCTTGGCGGAGCCCATCATCGATTGGGCAGGCAGGGATTGGCTGCTCGGGTTCAAGGGGGTCGGGGCTAGGAGGCCCATGTTCAGCAGTGTCCCGTGGGAGGAGCCGGACGACACGAGCGCCCCCTTCACCTCGGAATCCTATTTCGGAGAGAACCCCTGGGGGTCCATGAGCCGCAGGACGTGCCTTGATGATGCGTCCATAACCGACCTAGCCTACCCCTATTCGATCAAGGGGTTCCAGATTTGCCCCGTCATAAGGGCGGAACCGCTACCAGATGACATCACGACGTTGGCGATGGCCGAATATTCTTACAGGAGACAGGACGGAGATGGTCCCTTATTCCAAGAGGTGAGGCTCATACCCTCCAATGTGAGGCTCTTCTACCAATCGGGCACGACCCTTGGAAAGGACACTCAAAGGGTCCTGAAACATTTCGGCGTAGGGTCAAGGGAGGACCTCGATGACTTCATCATCAACTACGTCAGGACCGGGATGGCGGCATTGACCCTTTACTGCAGGACGGCAAGGAAAGAGGGATGCGGCATATCAGGTCTGGACTACCATGATGTCTGGCTCGACAAGGATTCGGTCATCTCACCCCAAGGTGAGCTGTTCTTCGCGGACATCGAGGGACTTGACTGGGCCTATCCCGTCCCTGAGGAGCGGTTCGCCGTATCGATGGCGGCACAGTTCAACAGGAACTTCTACGAGTTCATGTACGTCCTCGACAGGCTCATCAAGGAACGGGAGCTCACCAGCGGGTCGCCCGTTAGCAACCAAGGCAGGAGGGAGACGGCCGCATCCCTCTTCGAGGTCTCGCTAGCCGAGGACAGATACTTGGACCTTGAAAGAAGGAACGGTATGTTGATGATGACACTTGTTCCGGACCTCGACCAGTGTGGGACGGAGATAAGGCTCATAGACCTGGGAGGCAGACAATGAGACTAGAGAGGGCGATCATGCTCCTGGACGCAGTTGCGTCCATGAAAAGAATCGAATGCGGTCCTGGGGAGAGGGAAGAGCTCCAGGCCCTGGGCCTTATATCTACCTCGGACCCGCCCAAGGGCAAAGGGGCCCCTCAAAAAGAGGCGGATGCACTGAGGCAACGCCTGGCCGTGATCTCGGCCAGGAAGGAAGCATTGAAGTCAACTATCAGGGAACGGCTCGACCTGGCCCCTGTCTCCATCCTCCCGAGGAGATTGTACCGGGAGTATGAATGGTACAGGGAGGCCGTGGACGAGCTTGAATCCCTCTCCGCGGAGGAGAGGAATTCGCGCACAAGGCTCCTTGACCTGGTCCACGACCTCAACGAGACCACGTACTCGGCCTTCATGAACAGGACACCCACAGTGCTCACCTTCAGGGGGAACGAGGTTCTCATAACGATGAAGCAAAGGGGGAGAAGGATCGGCGACTCTGACCTGAGGGAGACCATAGAGGACATGGACAGGACCAGGGCGCATTTAATGTGGAGGGCAGACAGAGCGTCCGAGGTCCTCAAGGTCCTCTCGCCAAAGTACCCAGAGATAGACGAGATACACCTGAGGAACCTGTCCATCGGGCTATCCGGCCATGGGGGGGACGTCAAAAGGACTGTCGATCTTTTCGTTGAATGCTATTCAAGGATGAGGGACCTGCCGGTCCCGACACACGCCCTCCTTCCAATGTCCGAATCCATCGTCCTCGGGTCGAAAGACCAGAAGGACCTGCTGGACAGTATTGGTCGTGCAAGGTCTCTCATCACTTCCCTGGGTGGTAACGTGGTCTCGACGGAGCAGGCCCTTTCGGCAAGCATCCTCGTGGCACATGGCGGCGACCTGGGAAGGCACCTCAAGAGGATGATGGAGATCTCGGTGAGGGGGAACCTGGTCGCCGCTGCATTGATAGCCTGCGCGGAGAGCGACAGGGTAGAGAGGGACTTTGCCGTTTACCTGATGGAGAGCACCCTCGACACAGGCCTAGGGGACCCTCACCTGGCCGCTGCGGTCCTTGCGGTGTCCGGCCTCCCAAGGGACCTCCTCACGGAGAGGTTCAACGACGCTCAGGTAAGGTTCTCGTCCCTTGGGATAAGGGAGCTCGTGGTCCCCGCCGCCATGTTGGCCGTCCTGCCCCTGGACATCGAAGAGGGGATGGACGCCCTCCGTTATTGCTCACATTGCGTGGTATCGAAGAGGTTGTCGTTAGGGGGCTTCGAGACGCTGTCCCTGGGCATGAAGCTCCTAATGTCCAGCTCCGTAATGTCCGGGGCGGCCAGGGACCTCCATAAGGGAGAAGGGGTCTCGCTGTCCTCACTCATATCCGACGTTCCTGTGAGCCTGGCCTTGGATTGTGCCCACTTGGGCAACGTTCAGTCCCTGACAAGTGGCCTCAACGCCTTCCATGAGGTGACGCTCCACTCCCTGGCCGTGAACGAGGACCAGTTCCATCCGACCCATGTCCATTCCGTCTATCCGACCCATTCCCATTTCTATTATGGATGAGGTCGACCCCCATTAGAAAAATGGATTAATCAACAGTTGCATATGTTCTTTCGAGGAAGGAAAAGGAGACATTCGATGACCGGACTCATCCAGGTCCAGACCACCTTCTCATCGAAGGATGACGCTGAGAAGCTGGCCCAGGACCTTGTCAGCTGGAAGCTCGCAGCCTGCGTGCAGGTCATAGCGGTCAGGTCGACCTACCGGTGGAAGGGACGCGTCGTCAAGGAGCTCGAATGGCTCTGCCTCATGAAGACCAAGGAGGGCCTCTTCAATGAGGTCTCCAAGGCAATAAGGAAGGTCAATCCCAACGATATCCCTGAGATCGTGGCCGTCCCCATCGTGCGGGGGAGCAAGGATTACCTCAGATGGATAGAGGAAGAGACGCTCGACCTCGGATAGCTTTCATTCCATCGTCCAGCTACTTATGGCCCGATGAACTGTCGCGGGGGCAAGGGTTAATTTTTTAAGTCAGGAGGACTATGGATTCGCAGACGGGCCAACGCCCGTCCTGACAGGTCCGGATTGCTTGGTTCTAACAAACGCACTCAATCCTCTCAAACCGGGCCTGTCTCTCTTTCTTAAAAGGGGTAAATTTCAAATGGGAGCGAGTGATGGACCTTCATGGCAGCTGTAGAAAGGAAGAGGGTCCTGGTCGTGTTCCATTCGCATGAGGGGAACACCAGGTCTTTGGCAGAGAACATCGCCGATGAGATAGGGGCAGACCTCTCGGAGGTCGTCCCCGAGAAGGTCGTCCCGAGCGGCCCCATGAAGTACTTCTGGGGAGGCAGCCAGGTCATGATGGGACGAAAACCCCCCATACAACCCCTCTCGAGCGACATAGGCTCCTATGACATCATATTCATAGGCACTCCGGTCTGGGCCTGGACCTATACCCCTCCTATCAGCACTTTGCTCAAGGAGCACCCTTTCAGCGGTAAGAAGGTCGCACTGTTCGCTAGCTGCGAAGGCGGACCCGGAAAGACCCTTGAGAAGATGAAGGAGGCCTTAAAGGGCAATGAGCTCATAGGGGAGGAGTGGTTCTTCGCCCCGTTGAAGAAGGACACGGAAGCGACCCTCAAGAGGGCCAGGGATTGGGCGAGAGATCTGATGATAAAAGCTTGAATATGGGGGCTGGAAGAATGGAGTTAGATGAGGTCATGGAGCAAAGACGCTCCTTTAGGGCACTGGATGGAATGGAGATGACCGATGATATGGTCACTGACCTTGCAGAGGCCGCATCCCTCTCCCCTTCCTGCGCCAACAATCAACCCTGGAGGTTCGTCTTCGTCAGGAAGGGGCCTCAGCTCGACCTGCTGCTAGGGACGCTCTCCGGAGGCAACTACTGGGCAAGGAAGGCCTCCATGGTCGCAGCGGTGATCACAAAACCAGAGCTTGACTGTCGGAACGAAGAGGGGGATTACCACTGGTTCGACACAGGGATGGCAACAGGCCTCCTTCTATTGAAGGCGACCGAGATGGGATTGTTGACGCACCCGATAGCCGGTTTCGACCAGAAAGCGGCTAGGAAGGTGCTAGAGGTCCCGGAGGGATATGAGCTCTTGACGCTGATCATCTTCGGGAAGCGCTCAATGGACCTTTCAGGATTGAGCGAGAAGCATCAGAAGCAGGAGACCACAAGGCCTGAAAGGTTGCCCCTTGAGAAGATAGCCTTCATGGAAAGGTTCCAAGGAGAATGACCCGAACCATCACGACCCTTTGATGGTCTTTGCCGCTATCCTCTTCAATCTTGCCGCTGAAGGTCCCATGTAGTCCGGGTCGGGGACAGCATATCCAGACCTGATGAGCTCCCCATTCACGAATATCCTGTTCTTCAGATGCACTATGCACCTGCCGTTCGGGTCGGTCCCATCAATGGAAACATGCTTACCTTTGACCCTTTCATCAAGATAGGTCAAAGCCCCAATTGTATCGAAGGTCCTCAAGCCGGCAAGACTTCTTTTAGAACCGTCCGAAAGTATGAGGTTCAGGTCCCTATCGACCCCATCCACCCGCAACAATGTCCGCCCGGCCCCTGCCCCCACCTTCTTCGGTCTTGGAGGGGACATATCTTTGATGGATGGTACGTAATCGTCAATGTCCGCTGCCTTGGAAGATGACCCTGTCTCTGTGAAGACCAATTCACTTGAGAAGAGGGGCCCGAACCGGTCCTTGACCATCGGTATGGACTCTTGATTGATCTCGAATCCCACCCCGCTCCTGCCCAGTTCGAAGGCCGCCTGGAGCGTTGTACCGCTCCCAAGGAAGGGATCAAGGACCGTCTCATCCTTCAGGCTGAACATCCTTATCAAACGCGCTGGGAGCTCCAGTGGGAACATCGCCTCGTGGCCTATCTGTCTCGCTCCTCCGAACCTCCAATGGGAGCGGAACAGCTCCTTCCAATCATCCCGGGATATGACGGAGGCCTCCTTCATATCCTTCGTGACCCCTAGGACCTCCCCCGGCTTCTTGAAGACCATTATGTGTTCGTAGTCGATCTCTATGATACCGTTGGGGGGATAAGGGTATGAGCCCATCACTGGAGCTCCTCCGGAGGTGTTCATGGTGGTCCTCTTCTCCCAGATGATATCCCCCATGAAATCGAAACCCAGACGCTCCATCTGGGAGATGATCTCGACATGCAGCGGGATGACACGGTACTTACCGAAATCGGAGGCCCTGGCGAACTGGTCCCCGATATTTATACAGACCTTGCGTCCCGGGGACAGGACCCTTTCGCACTCCTTCCAGACCCTGTAGAGGCCTCTAAGGTAGTCATGGAGAGATTGGCCGTGACCGAGCTGCCCCGTATGTCCGTAATCCTTGATGGACCAGTAAGGGGGTGATGTGACCACGAGCTGGACCGACCCGTCCTCCAGCACCGACATGTCCCTGGAGTCTCCCAGGAAGACCCTGTAAGACCTGACCGTCATCTTTTCGCATCTCCCGCTCCGGAACGTTCCATTTTTCTATCTCGATGTCCTGAGATAGTTCTCCACGGACCTGTCGTAGGTCCTTTCCGCTTCCTTGGTGAAATAGCAGGCGGGGAGCTCTCCTCGGGACCTGTGGTAGGCTATGCATTCGCAGCATTTGCCCCTCTTATCACAGGAATATGTACATGAGCACTCCCTCCTGTTCTTCGCAAGCGAACATTCCATGGAAAGCCTATCGCTTGCGTTTTATAATAGGTCTGCGGATGTCCGAAGGGACCAAGGGGGAACGATGATGGACCCGGTGCTGTCAAGAAGGAGCATAAGGAGCTTTGCCAAGGATGGATTGACGTCCGAGGACAGGGAGGCTCTGCTCTCGGCCGCAATGGCAGCCCCTTCGGCGATGAACACAAGGTCCTGGCATTTTGTGTGGATAGATGACCGGATGCTCCTGGATGCGGTCCCAAAGGTCCACCCGTACTCAAGGATGATCAGGCAGGCACCCGCAGCGTTGCTCGTCTGCGCCGATATGGCTTCGGAGGAGCGCGAGGGCTACTGGGCCCAGAACTGCTCGGCAGCTACGCAGAACATCCTGATAGCCGCCACCCAGAGAGGGATCGGTTCCGTGTGGCTCGGGGTCTATCCCAACGAGGACAGGATGAAGGGTCTGAGGGAGCTTGTTGGGGTGCCGGAAGGGTTCATACCGTTCTCGCTCGTCGTTCTGGGGTATCCAGCTGAGAAGAAAGACCCACATACAGGAATTGACGTTGCTAAGGTACATTACAACAGTTGGTAGGGTCCCTGTTGCCGTTCATCTGTGGGTAAAAACCCATGAAAAAGCTCCATTCGTTCCGTTCCGTTCAGCCGATTTTATATAGATTGTGATGGTTCAATCCATCGGGTTATATGGAAGGCTTCTCGAAATATGTCACCATACCCAACACCCTTTCGGTGTCAAGGATATTCCTCCTCCCCATCCTCATCCTGCTCCTAGCTTTTGATCTGAGGTTCGAGTTCACCATAGCCTACATACTCATAGGTTCCACGGACTACTTCGACGGGAAGATAGCACGCAGGTTCAATATGAGATCGGAGATAGGCAAGACGCTGGATTCCGTGGCCGACCTGGTCTTCTACCTCGGGTCATTGGGATTCATCTACGTTCTCTATCCCGGGATCGTCTTCAACAACCTCATAATGCTCTATGTATTCTTCGCAATATTCGGAGCGTCCTTCGTGGTCTCATGGGTCAGGATAGGAAAACCGATCCTTATGCATACCAGCCTCCTGCGATTGAACGCTGTCCTTGTCTATCTGCTGGTGATAGTATCGTTCTTCACGTATGATGTGGGCAGCTGGACGCTTGTCCCGGACTACTTCGCCAAGCTGATACTGGTGATATACTACGCCGCATTCACGGAGGAGATACTGATATTCATCCTCTTCAAGGATTTCGACAGGGACACAGCATGGATAGGGGAGCTGTTCCAGAAGAGGAAGGCCGTCAAGAGGCAATGATCATCTTTGTTCATGGCCTTCCTATACCTGCTCCTCTATGAAATCTAGGACTGTCCTGTACCAAACCTCGGCATTGGCCGGTTTCATGACCCAGTGCCCTTCATCCGGGAAGTACAGGAGCCGAGACGGCACCTTCATGACCTGCAGGGCGGTGAACAGGGAGATCCCCTCCGACACCGGGCACCTGAAATCGAGCTCCCCCTGGACAACAAGCATGGGTGTCTTGAAGTTCTGGACGAACATGTGGGGGGAATATTTTAGGAAGCTCTCGTGCCCCTCATGGGGCATCCCCTTGTGCTCCCATATATCGAACCAGAGCTCTTCCGTCATGTATGACATCGTCTCCTGGTTGAATATCCCGTCATGGGATACCAGTGCTCTGAACCTGTCGGTATGTCCCTGCATCCAGTTGACCATGAACCCCCCGAAGGAAGCTCCTGCGGCGGCCATGTGCCGCTCATCTATGAAGGGATACCTTTCAAGGACATGGTCCACCCCTTTCATGATGTCCTCATAGCACCTCCCCCCCCAGTCCCCGCTTATCTGGTCGGTGAACTCTTGGCCGTAGCCCGTCGAGCCCCTTGGGTTCAACTGAACGACCACCCAGCCCCTTGCGGCGAAGAGCTGTGGGTTCCACCTGTAGTGGAAATTGTTGGAGAAAGCCGATTGGGGGCCGCCGTGTATGAGGAGGACCATTGGGTATCTTTTCCCCTCTTTGAAGAAGGGAGGTTTGAAGATGAACCCGTGGACCGGGTCATCATCGGCCCCTTTGTACCAGAACTCCTCGGGTTCGCTCAGAACGACGCTATCCTTCAATATGTCGCCGAAGGAGGTGAGCTTCTTTGCCCTATCGTCTGTCCTCTTCCTGGTTGCTGACCTTTCGAGCATGGGCTCCACCCCTTTTCCGGGTGACAGCAGGAAAAGGTCAATGGGTCTGGTCGCCGATTCCCTCCCGACAATGAGCTTACCTCCAGGGACCGCCCTCAATAAGGAATTGTACTGGAAGCTCGTATGCTGTCTCACATCGCCTTCAAGGTCAACGCTGTAGAGTGAATTGTACCCCGTGTCGGCTGACAGGAAGTAGAGCCTGTCGCTTTGCTCGGACCAAACGGGTTCAGCTGGAGATCTGTCAAAACCTTCTGTCAGTGTACTTACCTTACCTGACCTTCGGTCCAGAAGCTTGACCCTTAACCTGTCCGCTTCATACCCCTCCTTCTCTGCACCCAGGAACATCAGGCACTTTCCGTCGGGACTGTACCTCGGCTCAAGCTCCATGGCCTTGCTCTTCGTGACCTGTTTCGGTCTTCCATCCGCTTGTATGCCCTTTAGCCTTTGGATGAAAACAGAATTGTTGGTGGATACGGCCACGACGGGGTCCGGGTTCATCACATATGCTATCTCGTTCCCCTCAGGGGAGAATACGAAGTCCTGAGTTCCCCCGAGCGATATGGGGGGAACATCAGCGTCGGCAGGAATGATATCGTTCATATCCCCTGTCCCGATATCCAGAACAAAAAGATGGGACCTCTTCATGTCCCTCCAGTTGTCCCAGTGCCTGAAAAGGAGGTCCTCCTCTATCCTTGCCGAAGAGCGCTCGTTCACAAGGCCGTAGGTCCTTGCGAGCTTGGTCCTCTCTTTTTCCTTATCGTCCCCAGTGATGCCTTCGCTGGAACCGTCCCAGTGGTCGGAGACCACCACATTCCTGGAGAATGCCAACCTGCTCGAATCTGCGGCCCAGACCGGATTTGAGATCCCACCATCACCAGAGGTGACCTTCCTGGCCTCCCCCCCGTTCTCGAAGGGGAGGAGCCACAACTGCTGGCCATCCTCCCTGTCGGAAACGAAAGAGAGCATCTTACCATCAGGGCTCCATACCGGCGATGTATCCTTGTGCTCCCCGGGGGTCAGGTCTCTGACCTCGAGCGTCCCCATGTCAAGTAGCTTGACGGTCGAACGGACCTTGTTACCCTTGTGGTCGTGCTTGGATACGACGAAGGCAACATACTTCCCGGAGGGATGGACAGATGGTGTTGAGACCCTTTCGATGGTCATCAGGTCGTCGAATGTGAAGGGGCGCTTGGGCATGGGCCATGGTAGGATGGATAGGTTTAAAACCCTTTGGCATAGGTTTGATGTAAATGGTTGGAACGTTGTCCTTCCATGGTAAGATGATATGGGTCCTGTTGTCGGACCATGGCAAGGACAGGGACCCTTTCAAAGGATGCTGTCGCTCATAGGTTCAGCTCTATTTTAGTTCAAGTTGAACGGAGAAAGGATTAATAACAATAATGACCATTATACTAACTATGATTATTGAGCGTCCCGAACTGACCCGCAGGATCTCCTCCGGAAAATGGGTGATGGTCTACGGGAGGCGAAAGACAGGAAAGAGCTTCCTGGTCAGGAACTTCGAAAGGTACGACGAGTATTACTTCGTCAAGAGGGACAGGACAGTGATAACGACGGATGGATGGACCGAGGTCGGTCAAGACGTCCTCATCGACAGGCTCGGACGCGGTCTTAGAGACGGGAAGACCTATTGTATAGACGAGTTCCACAGATTGGGCGATGCTTTCCTGGACACGCTCCATTCAATGGAGGTCTCGGGAAGGCTGATACTCATCTCCTCAACCCAGCACCTCTCAAGGAGCCTGGTATCCAGGTCATCACCGCTGCTTGGAAAGGTGAAGGAAGTGAGGGTCCCGCCGATCGATTACACTGACCTGCTCGCCTCGACGGGTTGGACCGGAAAGGAAAGGTACGAGATGCTTGCGTTCATGAAAGAACCCTTAGTCATCGCGCAAGGCTATTCGGACCCTGTCGAGGTCCTCCTTGGGACCTTGCTTACGGTGCCTGCCCTCATAGGTGAGATATTCACCGAAGAGGATAGGATGCTCTCATCGACCTATGAGGCCATACTCAGGTCATGTGCTGTCGGGAGGTCCACCTCAGGAGAGGTATCTTCGTACCTTTTCGCGCGAAAGATGATAATGAGGGACGATCCGTCGCTGGTGCAGCAGTATCTGAGGAACCTGACGGACATAGGGGTCCTGAGGAGATATGACGTCTGGGGAAAGAAACGGAACGTATTCAAGCACGCATCCCCCCTCATGGGCGCGTTCTATGCACTGGACGAGAGGTACGGCATCTCGGACAGGGAGCTGACAAGGAAAGAGGCGAGGCCGCTACTAGACGAGGTCATTCCGCGGACCATGGAGGATGTCCTGAGGGATTGCATCGCTGACAGGTTGGGTTCGGTCCCTTACCTGGACCTTTCAGCGGAAGGGGAGGTCGATGGTATCCTTATCCGGTTCAACAGACCTGTCGCATTAGTGGAAGTGAAGTGGAAGAAGAGACTGGATAAAAAGGATGTCTCGGAGATAGAACGGAAGTTCACATACAAGGAAGAAGAGTTCAAGAAGGTCAGGAAGGTCCTCATGGTCCCGGACAGGGATATGGTTGAACTCGAGGGTATAGAGGTGATGGAACCGATGGACATCCTTAAAATGATAGATTGAACCGTAGGATATCTGAAAAAAGAAAAAATTATACGGGATACATGAGTGGATCTCCTGACCGAAGCCTGATAATAAGCAATGGTCGATAAAAGGACCCCAAGCCAAGCAGACCTATTCGGAGGGGTTCCCACGAAAAGTGCGGACCGATGACCAGAACCATTATGGTTCCAGCAAAAAAGAGATAAGGAACAAGGAATTGGCACAATAGCCAATAAGGAGCGTAAAGGGACGATGCATCTTCCGAAGCCCAAATGCGAAATAAGGGAGGACGGACCCACCCTCGAGCGGTACTCCACGGACATGAGCAGGTATCATGTCAAACCGATGATGATCGTGACGCCGAGGACGGAACAGGATATCCTGGAGATTATCGAATATGCAAGATCCATAGGTGCTCCCATAACAGCAAGAGCTGCCGGTTCCAATCTCTCCGGGAACGCGATTGGCCGGGGCATCATAGTCCTCTTCAACGGTATGGACAGGCTTCTCTCGGAGAACGACAGCAGGGTCTGGGTCGAACCCGGCCTGGTCTATGACAGGCTCAACGAGATTATGAAGGACAAGGGTTTCTTCCTGCCTTATCATGTATCCTCGAGCAAGTACTGCTCTGTAGGCGGGAACGTCGCAACTAGGGCGAGCGGCCTTCGGAGCATCAAGTACGGGACCGTTGATACATCGGTCAGGAACATAAGGTTCGCAAGTCCGGTCTTCGGCATGGTCGATACCTCCAAGGGGCTGCCGGAAGCGCTTGCAAAAGGAATAATAGGGATAAAAGAAAGGCTCCTCTCGGACAAGGATGCCATGGAGGTGCTCCGGAGCAAGGAACACCTCAAGACCTCTATGGGATACAACCTGTGGTCCTTCAACAAGTATGACGACCCTGCGGAGATAGTTGCCCATCTGATGGTGGGTTCAGTTGGTACCTTGGGCCTGATGACAGGAATAGAGCTTGAGCTAAGGCCCATACCTGCAAAGAGGGTCATGCTCGTGGCCTTCTTCGACTCGCTCCCAACTGCCTCAAGGGTCGTTGCCTCCATCTCATTGCTCCATCCGTCGTTACTGGAAGTGATGGACGCTTTCGGGACGGATATGCTCAGGTCATCCTCGGCCGTACCCGTACCTGATGATGCATCAGCGACCCTCATGATAGAGTTCGACTCGGACTGGAAGGAAGGAGAGGCGGGGGCGCTCAAGGTACTTGGGGACCATGCTCTATCGTCCCGTGTCCTTCAGGACCCGAAGGAGCAGGAGACGATATGGGGGCTCCGCTGGAAGATGCTCCTTGAGATAAAGAGGCGGAACGAGACAGCCGAAAAGAGATACCTTTCATTCGTTGACGATCTGGGGGTCCCCGTCGAGAACATCCACCCGTTCGTCATAGAGCTCGAGTCCATCTTCATAGAGGAGGGCGTACCGGTCATAATCTACGGCCACATAGGGGAGGGGAACCTTCACGTTCGTCCGCTTATCGGTAAGGAACACTGGAAGGAGGACCTGCACCGCATCGGTGATAGATGCTTCAAGGCCGTTTTCAGGTACAACGGGACCGTGGCAGCGGAGCACGGGGCCGGGAGGAACAGGGCCGCTCTGATGAAGGAAGAATGGGGAGAGGCGGTCTACGGCCACTTCCTCGCCGTAAAGATGCTGTTCGATCCGGAGAACATCCTTAATCCCGACGTCATCTTCTCTGATGCCGATATCACGGAAGGACTTGATTTTTAAAGGGACCGATTTGGCAGTTACGAACAGGGCTTCGATTCGGGAATGCTCCGCAATAGTTATATCATAGACCCGGCCGTAAGCATACTATGGGTGCTGCAAGGAGGGGCAGAGACCATATCCGTTGCCTAAGTAGGTTCATCGTTCTGACCATATTGGCCCTCCTCCTTCCTTCATCGATCGGTATTCTATCCCAAGGGGTCCCATCGTCATCACCATCCAAGGCAGATGTCCCTGCTGAGGCAGTTCAAGCCTTCTCGGGGATACATAAGGCCTCCGATTTTGCCTCCACCATAATCTACGGAGAGGACCTACCTGTCAGGGGGAGGCTGGGACACTACTCCTGGACAGGGGATGTTAACGGGGACGGCCTAAACGACCTAATAGTGGCCGCTCCGGGTGCACCTGGTGTCGGGGGATTCGAGGATGAAGGCAGGATATATGTCTTCTACGGCAACAGTGAAGGGCTACCTCAGGTCCTGGACCTGGATAAGGTCGAACCTGATATCCTGATAATCTCCAATAATACATGGTTCGTAAAGAGAGCCGTCGGAGCGAACCCCCTACCTTATCCCGTCCTTGCCTACCTTACCAATGAGTTCGATACGGGTGATTACGACGGCGATGGGTACAGGGACATGGCGTTCTCCATCCCCGCGACAGATACCCCTACTTGGGGCGTCATCATCTATGGAAGAGAGGGAGGTTACCCGGGAAAGCTCGTGGTCCACCTTCAGAAGGCCAAGGTCTTCTCCGTTACACCCGGGGATATGCGGTACCTCTGGATATACAACAGATCGCTCGCCCCCGGGCAGGATAATATTGTCCTCCCCAGCTATATGGAGTCATCCGACCTCGACGGTGATGGAGCGGACGAACTGATATCCGGCGGTCGCTACGGGGTAAACATCCTTTGGGGAAGGTCGACCGAGTGGACCACGATAAACGGGACCACCCCCAATGACCATTTCGGTTACGCACTCGACATTGGAGATATGGACGGGGACGGTCTCGATGACCTGCTGATCGGGGCCCCCCTTTCTGATGATCCGATGACCGGCAGGACCGATTGCGGTGCCGCTTACCTGATCTTCAACGCTTCGAGGATCAAGGGCAGTTCGACCTTGCTCATAGATGAAATTGCTCGACCGGTCGTCTTCGGTGGGTCCGACCAGGACCACCTCGGCAGGACCGTGATGTTGACCGAAGTTGACGGGGACGGGTCTAAGGACATGATGATCGCAGCCCCAGAAGCCGATGGCGGTCCGGGGGTCCAGGACTGCGGCAGGCTGTATACTTACAGGGGTGGGGAGGAGAACACGTTCCCCACGAGGATGGTGGCGGACGAGACCGCTCACTGGACGGTCATAGGGAATTCAGGCAAGGTCAGCGGGACAACCGAATACCCCGGTGACAGATTGGGGGCAGTATTGGATGCGGGTGATGTGGATGGAGACGGAAGCAGTGAGATCGTTCTGGGATTTTATTCTAGGACATCGGTCCTTTCCGAACCCAGTGTTGTGGACTCTGTCGGGATGATAATGGTCTTCGAAGCCTCGGACCTATTTCCGACCGGGGGCGCCATCCAACGACTGGAGAGAACGGGTGGTTCCCTGGTGATAGAAGGGGACGAGATGCGGGACACGCTCGGATGGCAGGTATTCGTGGGTGATGTCACAAACGACGGCGTCGATGACATCCTAGTTGGCGCTCCAGGGGCCGATGGGCCCGATAACGACAGGATATCCGACGGCGAGGCGTACATCATCCAGGGGTGCAGCACCTTCATAGGCGATATCATGGGGTCCGGTGGTGGGTACAGCGCCCCCTATCTTCTGGCGGGGGGCATGGAGGTCCTGATCGAAGTGGGTTTCAGCCTGAGCGGAGCTGGGCGCAGCGCTACGGAATGTTCATTGCACCTGACCTCCGGAGCGCTCTCCTCCACGCTCCTGGTAGGACCCGGAGGTCTGATCTCAGTGGAAGGTCCTTCCGGTCTCGATCCCATAGCGGGCTCTTGCGGCCTTCAGCAGAAGGACGGGACGGGCCAGGCCCGTTTCGCATTCTCCATGGACTGGAACTGCATGAGGGAAGGACCCATAGACCTGGTCATGGTCCTCAAGGACGGGTCCGGAGTCATGTTCTACAGGGAGTATCCCATGGTATTGTCCATAACAAAGGATGTCATACTTGCGAACGAGCTCGAAGTAACGAGAGGAACAAGCCCTCTATCAGGCATAGGTGAATGGGTATTGCCCGGTGACGAGCTCCATATGACTGGGTTGAAAGGGGTATATTCAAAGGCCACCAAGGTAGAGATTCCGGCCGGATCGTTAGATCTGGTCCTGAAGGTGGGGTCCGATACCATAGGCAGAAAGGGATACACAACGGATTGGTCCCATACAATCGTCGTTCCCCAGAAACAGGGCTGGGACCTTTCCATCGGGCTCGAATACCCTATGGGAGCCGGCAGCAAACCCGTCGACATGGACATATCCGGGTCAAGGACGTTTCGTATCAACATAGACACAGCCCCGCCTTTTCCACCCGAAGGGGTCCGCGCCGTCTCCAGGACGACCGGTCTGCCTGAGTTCGACCGTACGGGTCTTTTCGACCTGTTCTGGAACGGTTCCGTGGGACCAGAACTGGACCCGGCTGGGTCGGGAGTGAGGGAGTTCCAGGTCCAGGCTGAGGGCAAATGGCTCCCAGCGATCGCAGGGGGAGGCCTCATAGGGACCTATTACAGGGGAAGGTCTTACCAGGAGGCTGCCTTCCAGAGGAAGGATGCATCTCTCAATTTCAGTTTGAAGGATTGGGGCCCATTCGGACCGGACCCCTCCTTGCTCAGGTACGATGATTTCTCCGTCAGATGGCACGGCTACCTTGTTCCAACGATAAACGGCAGCTACCTGGTCTCTATACGGGGCTCCGGTTCTGTAATTATCAAGCTCGACGGTAGGGTCTTCCTTGGAAGGACCAGCATCCTGGAGGATGTCCAATTGACCCTCCCAGATATGAGGAAGGGGTCCATCCACTCCATGGAGGTCTACTTCTCGAACGAACTGGTTTCTTCCTATCTCTCACTGGATATCTGGGACCCGACCTACAAGAGGCTTTCACATGATGAGATGCCTTTTTCCTACCCCTCCAATTCGACATCGGCGGTGCTGGGACAGGATGAGGGCCTTGGCATCGCTGTCCGTTCCATCGATTGGACCGGCAGGATCTCAAGTACTTCGACGGCAAGAGCGTTCAAGGATACCCGGCCGCCGGTCATAGTCCCGGAATGGGGAAATGCATGGTTCAACTCGACCAGACCCCTGCTCCATGCAAGAGTGGTGGATACCGGAGGGGAGAACGTTTCAGGGATAGATATCGCATCCATTGCCTACTCTTTCGAGAGGGAGGGGACGACAAAACCCGTATGGCAGAACGAGGACATGGGACACATCATAATAGAGCAGAGCAGGTCGGCCCCGTTGGATGTCGCCATTTCGTTGAGCCCCTATCTTGACGGAAGTTGGAGAGGGACCCTTAGGTTCACCGCCGTTGATATGTCCGGCAACAGGGCGATTTCGGACCCGATATGGATGGGGATGGACACGGAGCCTCCCGAGATATCCCTTCTCTCCCCGGTCGAGGGGGCCGTGCTTTACGGGGGGGTCCAGGACCTGACGGTATCCTTCTATGACGGTATTGGGTCCGGACCTGACATAGGATCGCTCCAGCTCAGGTCCACATCGGAGGACGGTAGCTGGTCCGAATGGATGTTATTTGAGGTGAATGCCACCTCTCGGCTAGATGTACTGACGGGAAAGGCGTCCCTAAGGCTCGGACGGTCAGAGGTCCAGTTCAGGGGATGGGACCTTGCCGGGAACCCGACTGTCTCGAGGACCTATGTCCTGGACATAATGGAGCCACCGGTGAACCTCCCCCCTATCCCCAGGATAGCGCATCCCACCAACGGGACCCACTTCTACAAAGGCCAGCTCATCGAGCTCTCGGCAACAGGGACCTGGGACGACGGTCTGGGGCCAAATGAGACGTTGGCATTGACATGGTTCTCTTCAAAGGATGGCCACCTTGGCTCTGGCCCCTTGATCAAGGCCCAGCTCTCACTTGGTGTCCACAACATCACACTGTTCGCGGACGATGGTGCTCTGGGGCACAATAAGAGCACGAAAGTGACCATAGAGATGATAGACCATGATGGGACCGCATCGGACGATGACCGCCCACCGGGAAGCGATGTGGTCGATCCCCTCTCGATATTCGCTGTGCTTGCTCTCCTTGGGGTGGTCCTGGTCCTTCTGGTCTTCGTCATAATAGAGAGGAAGAGAGCTCCAGAAGGTAGTGGGACCAAAGACATCTATACAGAAGGTCAGAAGGTGGACGGTCTGGATGAAGGACTGACAGAAGGACCGGACACGAGAGAGGAATAAGGGGGGCATGGAGCGGTCAATAACCGCCCTCCATGGCACATATCACCTCAATCTGTGCATCCTGACGGAACCTGAGGAAACGGTGCTCCAGTCCACCATGAAATCGATGTCGTAAAGACCCCGAATGTCATCGAGGATGGATATCATAGTGCGCTTTAGGTCGATTGGGTCCCCATGCCCTATGCCTGGGCACATGGAGTGGACCTTGAGGACGGTCTCATCGCCAAATTTCATGAGCGTGAACGGGTGACCTCTGCATGCGATCGGGCGGGAAGAGTAGATGGTGCATTTCCTCTCCGACCTGTCGAAGTACCGGCAGTGGTTGTCAACTAGAGGACCCACCACCGGCACCACACAGTCATCGAGCCACTTGGTGGTGAAATTGTTGCCGCAGCATTTGCCGCACCGGATGCACTCCCAACGCATCCGCTCTGTAACAGGGATGTAGTCCGTTTCGGATATGTCGTCCATTACCGGAGGGACCAAGGGTAGATAGGAACTATCGTTCATTTACATGACTTCCTTACCAAAGCATTACCAAGGTCGGCGCAGTCTGGACCATATATATTTACTTTCTCTGAAAGAAGATTTTTTTTAACCTATGGTCCATCGTTCCATTGTTCCAATCTGTCTCAACCAGTGGTCATACATGGTAGGTATTCTTGTTCAAAGTACCTTGTGGTGTAATAGAATAACTAATAAAATTTTTATACTAATCACATGTTGGATATAAAATGGGGTTTTTTCATGAACGCGACTGGTAATGATATCAAATTGATACGTTCCAAGACCTACCTGAACACGTTCTGTCCCTTCTGCGGCAAGAGCCTGAACGAAAGCAATTCCGTCAGATTGAAGGTAGTGAACCATCTGGGCGAGGAGGGTGAACTGAGGATCAGTCCATATCTTAACGTCTTCACGAACGAATCGACGATAAAGGTGCCAGACCAGGTATCCGTCCGAGATATCAAGTGCGTTCACTGCGGAAAGAGCATGATCGTTAAGGACAGAAGGTGTCCGGAATGCGAGTCCATGATAGCAGGGATAAAGATACTCGCCGTCAATAACAAGATAGATTTCTACATCTGCTCCAGGAAAGGCTGCTTTTGGCATGGTCTGAACGAGAGGGAGATACAGGATGTCATCCTAGAGGACAGCGAGGAATGGTAGGATGAACGAGATCGTCCGTAAGGAGGAGATGGCCAAAGGCTCCATCTACCGTTTTGACGTAAATGCCCCGGAGATAGCCCGAAAGATACTTCCGGGTCAATTCGTTATCCTCAGGGTGGTGGATGGCGGGGAGAGGATCCCCCTAACGGTTGCCGACAAAGACCCATCCAGAGGGACCATCTCCATAATCTTCCAGGTCGTGGGCAAGACCACAGCGCTCCTCAGGTCCCTTGAGGTCGGGGACAATATCAAGGACCTTGCTGGACCGCTCGGCAAGGAATCTGAGATCAAGAAGTTCGGGACTGTAGTGGTCATAGGTGGAGGTACCGGGACCGCCATCCTTCACCACATAACAAAGGCCTTGAAAGGTGCCGGCAACGAGCTAATAGGGATCGTTGGGGCCAGGAGCAAGGACATCCTCATAATGGAGAAGGAGATGAGAGCCCTCTGCGACAGATTGATTATTACGACCGACGACGGAAGCCATGGGATGAGGGGTTTCGTCACGGATGCGCTCAAGCAGGTCCTGGATGAGAGAAAGGACATAGCATTGGTCCATGCCATAGGTCCCATAGTGATGATGAAGAACGTCTGCAGGATGACCAAGGAGTACGGGATAAGGACCATGGTCAGCCTAAATCCGATAATGATAGATGGGACGGGTATGTGCGGTGGCTGCAGGGTCAAGGTCGATGGCAAGATGAAGTTCTGCTGCTGCGACGGTCCGGAGTTCGATGGCCATCAGGTCGATTTTGAGAACCTCGAGCTCAGGAACTCCATGTACATGAAGGAAGAGAGGGAGTCCCTGCTCCAATCCATAACACTGGAGAGAAGAAAATGAACGCCCAGGACGTCAAGTACCTTAAGTTCGCCACATACCTTAACGCCTACTGCCCTCACTGCAGGAAATCCTTCAACGTCAAGACCATGGACGAGGACGTCCTAGACTTCAGGGGGATGTATAAGGGACAGGAAGTGATGATCAAACTGAGCCCTTATCTTGACGTGTTCGACAAGTGGAGCTCCATCCCCCTGGAGGATGGTATAGTTCTGGACGATTTCATCTGTTCCTATTGTAAGAAGAGCATCGTCGTCGGAGAGCCTAGATGCGGGATTTGCGGCTCTCCGGTAGCTGAGATGATAATATCCGCTTATGCAAAGCTCATCCCCTTCTTCATCTGTCTTAAGAAGGGGTGCGAATGGCACGGACTGACAAAGGCGGACGAGCATTACATCAAGCTCAAGATCCCGCGCCAGGACATGCCCGAACAGGACCACCGTATCCGTATCAAGAACTTCCAGGAGGTCCCTCACGGCCTTACATCGGAGCAGGCGCAACTTGAAGCGGGCAGGTGCCTTCAATGCAGGAAACCAGGCTGCGTGGACGGCTGCCCTGTGAACGTTGACATCCCGAATTTCATAAGGCTCATCAGGGAAGGGAGAACGGTAGAGGCGGCCATCAAGATCAAGGAGCGGAACATCCTCCCATCCGTCTGCGGCCGGGTCTGCCCTCAGGAGGACCAATGCGAGAAAGGTTGCGTCCTCGGAAAAAGGGACAAACCTGTGGCCATAGGGAACCTTGAGAGGTATGTTGCCGATTTCGAAAGGGCCATGGGCTCGGTCGATATCCCGCAGGTGACCGAATGCATGGACAGGAAGGTGGCCGTTGTAGGTTCAGGTCCCGGCGGCCTGACCTGTGCTGCCGACCTGACAAGACTAGGCTACGAAGTCACCATCTTCGAGGCCTTTCATCAATCAGGGGGTGTCCTTGGCTATGGCATTCCTCAGTTCAGGCTCCCAAAGGAGATAATGGCAAAGGAGATAGAGTACCTCAAGGAGCTGGGATGCCAGATCAAGCTCAATGCGGTCATAGGCCGTCTCTACACGGTAGAAGAGCTCCTGAAGGACTACGAAGCGGTCTATCTGGGAGTCGGGGCAGGTCTGCCCAAGTTCCTTGACATTCCGGGAGAGGACCTCAACAACGTGGTCTCCGCAAATGAATACCTCACACGCATCAATCTGATGAGGGCCTACAGGTTTCCCGACACCGATACTCCTCTACCTCAGGGCGACAGGGTCGCAGTCATAGGGGGTGGGAACGTTGCCATGGACTCGGCCAGATGCGCCCTCAGGACCGGGGCCAAGAAGGTGACCGTAATATACAGGAGGACAAGGGGGGAACTACCTGCAAGGAAAGACGAGGTCGTGCATGCCGAGGATGAGGGCATAGAGTTCATGTACCTCACGAATCCGGTCAAGTTCATAGGGGACAAGAGGAATTGGGTCAGGGGCATAGAATGCGAAAAGATGCAGTTGGGGGAACCGGATGCATCAGGGAGGAGAAAACCAGTACCTGCCCCCGGTTCGAACTTCGTCTTTGATTGCGATGTCGTGATAGTGGCTGTGGGTACCGACGCAAATCCGCTGATATTCGATACAACCCCCGACCTAAAGAGGGATAAGAAGGGCTATATCATCGTGGACCCGAAGACCATGGAAACCTCGAAGGAGTTCGTCTATGCGGGCGGTGATATCGTAACAGGTTCGGCCACGGTCATCCAGGCAATGGGGTCCGGGAGATTGGCCGCAAAGGCCATACATGAAAAGCTCTCAGGAAAGAAGAAGCGGACCTGAAGGCTTCTCATCGGACCACAGTTGGAACATCAAAGCTTTCCTTTGATATCATAGGTGCCAAGGAGCATTCCATGCCCAGGTCTCTCCATGGAGCTCGAAGCGGTCACGACATGATCGATGCTGTCAAGGGCCCCGGCCCTCTTCGCGGTCCTGACCGCATCCATCATCCTTCCCTCTACGGACCCTTTGCCATCGGCTCCTGAATGGATGGGCTCGACCCCCCAGACCAGTTCCATTTCCAGCGCCGTCCTCAATGAAGGCGTCACTGCCACTATGGCCATTCCGGGCCTGTACTTCGATATCATCCTTGCGGTATGCCCCGTTCTTGTGTAGGCGACGATCTTACCTTTGAGCTCCCTTTCGTTCAGCTCCTTGACCAGGGTGAACACGGCATGTCCCGAAGCCTCCACAAGCGAGCTCGAGCCGGAGTCGTAGTAATCCGGGTCCCTAGCCGGTAGCTCCTGCTCTGCCCTCGTGATGATGTCGGTCATGAAGCTGACAGCGGCGACGGGGTGCTTTCCCAACGACGTCTCGCCAGACAGCATGACCGCATCGGCGCCGTCGAGAACCGCATTGAAAACGTCGCTCGCCTCTGCCCTGGTCGGTCTCGAATGCTCGACCATGGACTCTAGCATCTGGGTCGCTACTATGACCGGTTTCCCTGCCTTGTTGCATTCCCTGCAGAGGGTCTTCTGGGCCACAGGGACCTCCTGCGGCGGTATCTCGACCCCGAGGTCCCCCCTTGCGACCATTATCCCGTCCGCCTTCTTGATTATGCTCGACATGTTCTCCAGGGCCTTTGGCCTTTCGATCTTTGCGATTATCTTTGGTCTATCGTTCCCGTTCTCTGCAAGGACCTTCCTTATTGCCGAGACATCGATCGATGAGCCGATGAACGAACCGGCGACATATTCCGGGTCAAGCTCGGCTATGAGCGCGAGGTCTTTTCTGTCCTTCTCGGTGGGGAAATCCACCTCCACCTTGGTGCTGGGGATATTGCATCCCTTACGGTCAGATACCATTCCCCCTGACCGGACCTCGCAGAGGAGGCCTCCCTCCTTCTTACCTGTGACCCTCAGCCTTATGATGCCGTCGTTGATGAAGACCTGGTCACCCTCTACCAGGTCCCTCTCCAGGCGGGGGTAGTCTATGGTGAACCTAGAGATGGTTCCCGTTATCTGCTTCGAGGTGACCATTACCCTCTCCCCTTCCTTGAGCAGGAATGGGGCCCGCATCCTTCCGGTCCTGATCTTGGGACCCTGGATGTCGCAGAGGACAGCAAGGCCCCCGCACTCCCTGGATACCTTCCTCAATGTCTTGAAGACCTTGCTGGTATGGGCATGGTCACCGTGCGAGAAGTTGAGCCTGGCAACGTTCATCCCTGCCTTGACCATCTCCTTCAGGGTGCTCTCCTCCTCGGATGCCGGGCCTATGGTGCATACTATCTTCGTCCTCTTCCTTGGCCCTGTTCGCTTCACGGTCATGGTACGTTCCCCTACTGTGATGTACGTTCCGTAATTCAAATTTCCCTTTGATGGGCAAGAGATATGTAGCCCATAGGTGCGTCCGAGGGAGCGTGTCAAGAGTGAGATGGAGGCTCATAGGGCCTGAAGTTATTGGACCCGAGCTTGCCCTTGCACTGGACGAGGTAGTGCTTGGTTCGGTCGCATCAGGTGCCTCTCCCCTTATCAGGTTCTGGACCTGGGAAAGGAGGGCGGTGACCCTGGGAAGCTTCCAGATGGCCTCGGACGAGATATATCTGGACCGGTGCAGGGATGATGGGGTCCCGGTCATCAGGAGGATAACGGGTGGAGGATGCATGTTCCATGCTCCAGGAAAGGAGCTGATATATTCCGTCACCCTGCCCTCATCGGAGGTCCCGTCTAGCATCCCCGCATCCTACGCTGCGCTCCAGACCCCTGTGCTCCAAGCGGTCCAAGACCTAGGCGTCAAGGCATCGATCATAGAGAACAGCATCATGATAGGACCGAGGAAGGTGTCGGGCTCGTCCCAGAGGAGGGTGAAGGGAGCGGTCCTCCATCACGGGACGCTCCTCATTGATGTTGACGAGGAAGAGATGTTCCGCTATATCAAAGGCGACAAGGTGGTCCCCAGCGGGAAGGGGACATGTTCCACATACAGGCCGGTCACATCGCTGAGGGAGCACATAGACATCGATGTCGGTAGGCTGTCGAAGGCTATTGTCGAGAGGTTCATGGAGGGTAGGGAGTGGGAGCGGTCGGAATGGACCGAAGCGGAGTTGGACAGGGCCAGGGAGCTCGCCAGTAAGAAATATTCGTCCGACGAATGGAATATTAAATTATGATACTGTTTTTAATATAATATATTGAAAAAGATAAGAATAACAAAGTACGTGTTATTATAATATAAATATACCCTCACCTTTTTTTATTATCTTGTATTAATTTGAGCTCTAGAAGGTCGAATGTTGTGTCTATGAACGACCTCCATTCCGGCCTCCTATCTTTAAGGATATAATGGTTGGTCCTCTTCATGATATCTATCCAATTCCCTCTGAATTGGTCCCTTCTCGTTAAAAGGTTCTCCATGAACTCATTTACCCCCAATTCATCGTCCATTAGCTCCAATTGCATCGAAAGGGCTTTGAATATTCTATCTTTATCGACATCTTTTTCCATGGAGAATTTGATATCATAGATATCCTTACCTTCCAATCTATTACTAGCAGCGAGCAATTTCTGGGCGATAAGGTCCTCAAAGGAATAGACCGGTACAAGTGATGGGTCTGTTGGGGTCAGTGTGGACAAGACCACCTTTCTCTCCACCTTTGATGAGCTAAAGGGTCTGTCCTTGCCTGTATTGAAATCTAGCATGACCCTATCCTTTTGATCGAACTCATTATTGTAAAAAGCATCGAACCTTGCGGTAGAGTACAACATCCTCGGTCCGGAAATTATGAACCCTTCTATCCCATCCATTTTTTTTCGAATGAGTCCTAACCTGTCCTTCACCCTTCCTGGTCCGAATAGATCAGCATCTATATCCTCGGAGAACCTCTGGTCCTTTCCTAGGTACAACCTGTTGATGGCTGTTCCACCTTTGATCGCGAACTCTACATCATCCCATTCTACCAGGGCACCAAGGAGCATAGATATCCTATGGTCCTTAGAGATGTAATTAAGACCAAGGCCAGTTCTCCTTGAGATCAATCTTATCATATCTCTGTCAAAATCCATATCTACCACCTCTCCAGACCTCAGGCCCGAGGTTGTCCTGGACCTTCCACTCACGGTCCATTTTACCTTTGAGCATTAAGCTAGGGGCCAATCTCGTCGGGGTCCTCACAGATACCTTGAGTCTGGACAGAAAGGCATCCACATCCTCCGATGAACCTCTGTCGAAAATGTTAGATACGATGAACCCCACCCTCTGACGCATCGGATCGGTCCCCATCTTATCTAGGTAAAAACCGAACTTCTCCCATGAGAAATTCCTCATCTGGAGCAATGCCTTCGTTAAGTTCTGATATCCCCCTGAGTGCTGGGGCTTGTAGAAGCAATCGAAGATGGTCTTTTCAAGGTCTGAAACCCAGATATCATCGATAATGATCTGACCGCGACATCTGGTCCCTATAGACACGTATTGGACCTCGTAGGCTCCTAATGCTATGATTCCTGACCTTTTTGGAGTTGCTACCATGATCGTGAATGTCTCATAGTCCAGAAGCTCATGGACCTTTAGGGCAGTATCGAACGCTATGTAACCTCCATAGACCTGGGGGGCTGCCTTGTAGATCAAGGTAGTATCTAACCCTCTCTTTCCCGAGGCCACATAGAACCCGTTCTTTAGCCGGAGCAGTTCCCCCTTCATGATGAGACTGCTTATGCATTTATCAAGGTTCTTATCCTTGACCTCTGGCAGGGTTTCCTTAAGTGATGCTTTATCAATGAACAAAGCCTCATCGATGACACTTACTATCTTCTGTTCTGTTGGGGTCAAGTAGTAATTTGTATCCATATATCCCCCTTAGGGCAGTATATGTTTATAAATTTTACTAATATTTTTTTTTAAAATGCCCATCATTTTATAAAAGAATTTAATAAACAATATTATTGAGTAGTTATATGGCTAATATGTCCTTGAAAAAAAGCTTCAAACGCTCAGGCCATAAGTTTGCCTGGGTTCTCAAGGTATCCTTTTAGAGTGTTCAAGAACCTGGCCACCTCGGCTCCGTCAACTATCCTGTGGTCGAATGAGACGGAAATCCCCATGACCTTCCTCACAGCTATCTGGCCGTCAACGACCCTGGGAGCATCCCTTATCTGCCCCAGTCCCAGGATGGCCGCTTCGGGATAGTTGATTATTGGGACCCCGTAGATGCCCCCTATGGAACCGAAGTTGGAGATCGTAAAGGTCCCGCCCCTGAGGTCTGCAAGGTCTATGGTCCTCTCCCTTGTCATCTTGATGAGGTTGTCCATATCCTTCTGGACCTCGACGAGCCCCTTCTCCTCGCACCTCTTGACGACGGGTACTATGAGACCTTCGGACGTATCCGTTGCCACACCTATGTTGTAGTAGCTCTTCAGGACTATCTCCTGGTTCTCCTCGTCCAGTGTGGAATTCAGCGAGGGGTGCTTCATTAAAGATAGCATTACGGCCTTTATTATGAAAGGCATGAAGGTGAGCTTTTCGCCCTTTGGCTCGAGCTCTTCGTTCATTCCCTTCCTGAAGTCCCATAAGGCCGTCATGTCCACATCGTCCATGGCCGTCGCATGCGGGGCCGTGAACTTCGATGTTGTGAGCTTTCCGCCTATGATCTCCCTCAGGCCCTTGTAAGGGGCATAGGATATGTGTCCGTAGAAATCATAGTTCAATCTCACTCGGATAGCTGGCTTCTTCTCCTGTCCGGGGACGGGTGTTGGTCCGGCAACCTTCCTCTGGTCCTGAGAATAGGAATTGACATCCTCCTCGGTTATCCTCCCGCCGGGACCGGTCCCTATGACGAGAGCGAGGTCAACTCCCTTGTCCTTGGCGAGCTTCCTGACCTTGGGGAGGGCAATGACCTTCTCACTGGTTGAGGCCTGCGGGGACTCCGCTTTAGGTTCGGATGCTCCCACAGTGTTAATGGACGCAGCGGTAGTTGCAGGGACCTTCGCAGCATCCCCCTCGCCGCCTATCGTTATCATCACCTGACCGACCTTCACTTTCTCTCCTGCAGGTACCATTATCGAGAGGACCTTGCCCCCTACGGGCGATGGCATATCGACTATGGCCTTGTCGGTCTCGACCTCCGCAAGGTTCTCGTCCTCCTTGACCATGTCCCCTTCCTTCACGAGCCATCTCTTGATCCTGCCCTCGGTTATTCCCTCCCCGACGTCGGGGAACTTGAACTCCGTCACCATGTGAGGACCTCCCTCATGCCCTTGACTATCCTGTCAACATCGGGCAGCGCCCAATGCTCCATCTTGTAGAACGGGAACGGTATATCGAACCCTGTGACCCTCTTCGGGGGTGCCTCCATGCTGTCAAGCAGGTCCTCCGATACCCTTGTGATGACCTCGGAGGCGAACCCTGTCATCCTTGGCGCCTCTTGAACCACGACCAACCTGCCTGTCCTCTTCACCGATGCATTGACGGTCGTCTCGTCGTAGGGTGAGATGGACCTGATGTCTATCACCTCGGTCGAGGTACCCTTCTTGCTGACCAGTTCAGCGGCCTTCAGGAGCTTGGGTATCATCGCCCCCCATCCGACAAGTGTCAGGTCCGTCCCTTCCCTAAGGACCTTGGCCTTCCCCAGTTCCACCGTGTAGGCGTCCTCCGGGACAGGCTCCCTGTAGGCCCTGTAGAGCCTTGTGGATTCGAGGAACACCACCGGGTCCGGGTCCCTTATGGACGATATCAGAAGTCCTTTGGCGTCATAGGGCGTTGAGGGAACGACGACCTTCAGGCCAGGAATGTGGGCCAGTATGGATTCGAAGCTCTCGGCATGATGCTCCAGCGCCCTAATCCCCCCGCCGTAGGGGGTCCTTATGACCATGGGGACCGTGTGCCTGCCCATGGTCCTGTTCCTGAGCCTTGAGGCATGGTTCGAGAGCTGGTCCAGGGCAGGCCAGAGGAAACCCATGAACTGGACCTCGGCAACTGGTCTGAACCCGGCAAGGGCCATTCCTATCGAGAACCCCATGATCCCGGACTCGGCAAGGGGTGTGTCAACGACCCTGTCCGGACCGAACCTCTTCTGCAGGCCTTCGGTTATCCTGAAGACACCACCGTTGACCCCCACGTCCTCTCCAAGGACCAGGACCCTCTCGTCAAGGTCCATCTCGTTCAGGAGCGCACTGTTCAGCGCTTCTGCCATGTTCATCTCCTTCATGGGAATCCCCCCTTGAGCTCGACGGCGTCCTCCTCTATCTCCTTGCCCTCCAAAGCTTTTTTGAGGTATCCGAGCTGGTCCTTTAAGTCCGGTGTCATCTCGGAGTAGATGTGTTCGAACATCTCCTCGGGTCTCAAATTTCCAATGCTCTCTGCCTTTTCTACCGAGGTCTTGATGAGGTCCTGGGCCTTCAAAGTGAGATCGTCCTCCCAGGCCTGGGTCCATACGCCCTTGTTCTTGAGGTAGAGCCTGAAACGCTTGAGTGGGTCCTTGTCCTCCCAGTCCTTCTGCTCCTCATCGGTCCTGTACCTCTTGGGATCGTCAGCAGTAGTATGCATCAGTCGCCTGTAGGTGAAGGCCTCTATGAGGCTAGGTCCCTCACCTTTCTTTGCCGCATCCAACGCCCTCTTGGTCGCAATATAGACCGCCATCACATCGTTACCGTCAACATAGATGCCTGGGAATCCGTAGGCCTCACCTTTCTGGGCTATGGTCCTGGATGCGGTCTGCCTCTTCCTCGAGACACTTATGGCCCATTGATTGTTCTGGACCAGGAAGACCACAGGGGCCCCGAAGACGCCTGCGAAGTTCATGCCCTCGTGGAAGTCGCCTTCCGACGTTCCGCCGTCCCCGAGGTAGCAGAGGACCGCGCACCCCTCTTTCTGGAGCTTCTTGGCCCAGGCGAATCCCGCAGCGATGGGGACCTGGGTGGAGACCGGGACGAATATCGGAAAGCTCTTGATCCCCGCTGGGGGGATATTTCCCCTTGGGTCCCCCATGAAATAGAGGAGGATGTTCTCGAAGGGCAGGTCCCTTATCATGTAGGACGATAGCTCCCTGAACGCGGGGAAGAGCCAATCGTCCCTGTCCATGGCAAGAGCGCTGCCTACCTGGGCAGCTTCCTGGCCTGTGCTGGGAGCATAGGTCCCGAGCCTCCCCTGCCTCTGGAGCTTTATCGCCTTGTCATCGGCAAGCCTTCCGTAGAGCATCCACCAGAACATATCTTTGAGGAGCGCCTCGTCGAGGCCTGGGTCTTCGCCAACAAGGTTCCCGTCCTTGTCAATGGTCTGATAGAACTCGCAATCCTGTGGAAGACATTCCCTTATTTCCATGTGAAATACCTCCTGATTGAAGGCCGATAGGACCGGAAGGAAGCATCACTGCTTCTTGGCCCAGTCCCTTAGCTGCTCGTACGTCACGGCCCCGCAGAGGAACTGGTCGTTCCTTTTGTTGTAAAGGAAGGGCACACCGTTGCATCTGCCCTTGGAATACTTCATCATGAGGCTCTGGTTGGCGCTGTTGTGCCAGACCTCATACCTCGTTATGGATATACCTTCATCTTCCTTGAGCCTGTTTATCATCATCTCCAGCTGCTTGCATGGCGGGCATTCGGCCCCGTAGAAGTCCAGTAGGTGCGATTCCTCTTCCATCTTTGGTCACCACCACTTTTTTCCCTGCCTCTTTATAGCAGGTATATGATGGAACCACTAGTCGGGCATTGAAATACTTTGTCATTGATATTTCAATGATGAGGTGAAGGTGGAAGTCAATCGTGGTCGGGGTCAATGTCCTTTTTGATATCATCTATGGCCTTGTTGACGCTTTCGAGGACCTTGGCAGCATCCTTCCTGACCGTCCTCTCTACCCCCCGGTCCTCCATCTCCCTTCTCTTCTTTTCGATAGTGTCCGACAGGGTATCCAGACCTTCCTCGGTCTCTTTCAGGAGCTTTACGGTCTCTCTGTCCACATCAAGGTCTTTTATGCTGTCCACTATCTCACCAAGCTTCCTCTTGATATCCTTTGACAGGTCGTTAAGGTCCGTAGGCATTGTATCAGCTCCTCTGTATCAAATTAAGTGTAGGTCCATAGTACCACGGACCTCGTTAATCTTCCTTGTCATACCAATATCAAGGACAAGGAGAACGGATTCGGCGGTCAAACCCACGGTTGCTTCCAGCAGGTGCCCACCAGAGACCCGTTTGTCCTTATCACCGACCATGGCATGGAGGTGTGGGAACGGTCCCTCTCTCTCCTTTGAGATGATGCCGGAGACGTTCAAGAGCTCCAGAGGGCCTTCTATGACCTTGGGAGAGTAGTCCCCTTTACCTCGGTAATAACCAAGGGACGCTCTCTGGAACTGCCCTATCGACGAAACGACCACCACCCCTGTCCCAGGGAGTTGTGAGCAGGCCTCTTTCAGTGAGGTGATATAATCCTCGCCCATGTTCATCTTCACGACGGCAGTTCCGTCCTTCACCCTCATTTCCAGATCGGGTCCCTCCGCATCCGTTGCAGGATAGGCCATTGGGTTAATAAAACATGTTTTCAAAGGAGTACCGTAAATGTTATGTAGTATCCGTCGCAGATGGTATTCTTGCGGGAAATCAAGCAAACATCTGGCAGGGGATGACCCCCTTTTTTTAAAAACATCCTTCCTTCTTGCCATTCCCCTGCCCCTCCCCTTTCTGGACCCATTCACTCAAGGCCTGTGGTGCTCAGTTCCGCGGAAAAGACCCTTCAGAAAAATGGATTATTCAGAATGTTGTTGGAAGGTTCAAAGCTACGGGTCGAAAGGATGCGGTGAAACGGCCCCAAGACCCGTTACGGAAGGTGTGGTCCTTGCCCAGGTCTATCCATATCAGAACATTGGTCCCGGTCGTTCTTGCCGTTCTGGTAGCGTGCCTGATGGTCGATACACCTCCGGTTCGGGGTGATGCCAAGGACATAACCGTCCCTGCCGGCGGCTCCCGCAGCGTTGCCCTGGGATTCATGTACACCGGTTCTTCGGTCCAGTACTCTTGGATCACCGGGAGCGAGCTCGAACTGACCGATTTCTATATTGAGGATACGGCAGGAAGGAAATATCAGGAACTGACTGAGACGTTCCAGGGAGGGAACACCTTCTCGGTGACCCTCGATGGGAGCTATCTCCTTACATGGGATTGCAAGAAGTACCCCTACGGAGTTCAGGTGAGCTACAGCTTCAAGGTCACGGCGGTCACTATAACGTCCGACCTCACTGTTGACATCTCCATAGATAACAACATGTGCCCACAAGGGCAGTCGACCGATTTCGACATCAAGATAACCAATCCCAACAGCGGTCAGATAAAACTGGGCATGGTCGGGCTCCATCTGGACTGGATGGAGGCGGGGCAGTACCTGAAGAACAGGACCGTGGACCTTCAGGTCACGACGGTCCAGAGCAAAGAACAGCTGACGGTGACCATCAAAGTGGATGTTGCCGATGATGCGAACCTCGGGCTCCATTTCTACGAGGTCAATGTTACTTACGACCTCCTGGCCAATAGCAACTGGCATACATTCTACTGGAACAGTGGGAACCTGTCAAATTTCTATGTGGTCCCCATGGACTCCGACGGGGACAGTACACCGGACGTAGAGGATGCATTCCCCAATGACCCCAACGAACAGAAGGACACTGATGGGGACAAGGTCGGGGACAAGGCAGATGCTTTCCTGAACGACCCTGCCGCATCCAAGGATGCTGACAAGGACGGTCACCCGGATGTGTGGAACCTCGGGTATTCCGAATCGAACTCGACAACGGGACTGCGATCCGATGCTTTCCCCCAAGACCCCGCCGCTAGCAATGATACGGACGGGGACGGTTACCCCAACGAGTGGAACGTAGGGAAGACGCAGCTCGACTCAACGACGGGACTGGTGCTTGATAGATACCCTGATGACCCCTACAAGTGGAAGGAAGTGAAGGTGAGCCATACCAAGACCTACATCATATTGGCTACGGTTGTCGTGGGCCTCATCATGCTCATGTTCATAGCTGCGCTCGTCGTCGTTAGAGTGAAGAAGAGCATGGAGAGCGCCAAGAAGGAAGCGGATAAGGAAGCTGAGAGGGTAAGGAAGGAGATGGAGGAACATAAGAAGGCCAAGGAGTTCGAGAGGAGCGGCGGTAGAGGGGAGGGGTCCGACAGCAATGTTTCGATCCTTGGGGGGGAGGGTGAAACGGTCGTATCGGCAGTCCCTACAACGCTGGCCGAGGCCCATGCACTGGATGGTCAGACCAAGAAACCGGTTACTTACGAGGACCTCTACGGGAAGAAAGAGGAACCCGCAAGGGATGGGGATGAGAACGAAATAACCGAGATCGATGAGACCACGAAAGAGGAATAGTGCAGGGGAAGGGACAGCTGGAGAGTCTATCAATCGACGACAAGCCAACTCCAGATGTCCAGCCCAAAAACGGTTATGATTATTATTTCATTATTTTTGGGCGTCTTGAATCAATGTCACGCACCATTTTCCGTGAACATATAATAATTGACGAAAGAGAAAAAGTGCAGGGGAAGGGACCTTTGATGTGTCCATAAAGCGACGAGAATCCAACATCAAAGGGCCAGCTAAAAAGCTGGAATTAAAATAAAAACCCTTTTTAGCGTATTAAATTAATGTCACGCACCATTTTTCATGTATTATATTAAATCGACGTGAGAAAAATGGTGCAGGGGAAGGGATTTGAACCCTCGTACCACTAAGGACCAGACCCTGAATCTGGCGCTTTTAACCTGGCTGAGCTACCCCTGCTGTTCGTTGGCGTTTGATACAAGGGTAGCGAAGCCAGGTCCGCTCCATAGGGAGCGCAAGACCAGGTAGGACCATCGAAGATGGTCCCTTTCCGCGAACGCTCTGGCCATGGGCCAAAGGGTTCTGAGCTACCCCTGTGAAGGATCATAAGGGTTCAGGGCGGGGGTGCTATAGCGTTCTTATTTTAATCCTTTTTCATTCCCATACCATAAAGTTCAGTGCAAGGTCCGTCAGTTTATAGGTCTTGCACCTATCAGGTCAATATCGCAGACAGTCACCTTCCCCCTCTTCCTCCAGGTCTCGACCACGTTCTTAACCTGCTCCAACCCAGAGGTACCCCCGACAAAAGCGAAAACCGAGTTCCCTATCATTATCTGGGAGGCCTTGGTGAGCTTTCCCACCTCACCTATTGCAGCCCTAACTAAGAAGCTCTGCAGGGTGGACCCCATGCTGAACTGGTTAGCCTCCTTCATGAGCGTGTCCAGATTAGGGTCCACCAGCAGGTTCTTCAAGGCGGCCTCACCGGCCTCGTTTATCTTTGCCCTCCTGGCGGGATTGTCAAGGATGGTCTTCGTTTCTATGGGCTGTCCAACGACCATCATTGCCACCGATGGCGGGGCATGTATCTCCACCGGGACCGTGTGGACCTCGCCGAAGGGCGGGATCCCGGGTGCAAGCCTCATCTCTATCCCGCCCCTGGCCGCGGCAACGACATCCCCCAGGCCGCCCTTTGCCAGGATATCCGCCCTATGGGCGGCGGCTATGCAGTCGCTGTATGAGGGCAGGCCTATTGATGAATCAGCCTGGCTCTCACCCAGCCATCTGGTGGGGGTCCTAATACTGCCTCCCGTCTCCAGCATCCCGGAGGCCTTCCCCGAGGAAGGAACGGGCTCTAGCTGCTCCTCACGTTTCATGTAGAGCTGCATGGGGGAGATGAGCCGCCGTTTTATCGGTTTGATCCTGAACTCGGAGGTCTTCATGGAGAAGTACCTCTCCTGCTGCGCCTTGAACCTCAATCTCCTGTCCCACCCAGGGATGTTACAGTAACATGCCTCCCAGACGGCTATCGCAGTCGAGAGGGCCCCCGCGGCGGACATGCCGAAACCCTGGGAAACAGGGAGCTGGAGCCTCACCTTCAAGGAAGCTTTCCAACCGGTCCCGTTCTCGGGAAGGACCGCATGGAGGACGTTCTCGTAGAGGGAACGGTCGACCTCGAAAGCGTCCAGACCAACGACATCGAGCTTGAGCTCAAGAGGTATTCTCGATCCACCCTCCTTAGGAGGTTCGAGCGCTACCGTTGTGAATGCGCCAAGGCTCAGATTGACGCCTGCGCCCCTCGACCCCTTCATTAGAATATTATCCGTCGAATCATGGATGGAGAAGAAGGCGGTGATATGACCAGGGCAGAACGCATTGCCTCTTAGGACCATGGAACCTTTTTTCCCCCGTTTTTCTTACTATCAAGCAGTTTCTCGATTATAAAACCAGCGAGCTCCATCTTCGGTCCGGAGAACCTGAAAGCGGTGCTGTCCCTCATTATCACAAGGCAGGTCGTTGCGTCCTGGGTGACGCCTGAAAGGGCATTTGCCACTATCATGTCAAGTGAAGCGTTCTTAAGCTTCCTGAAGGCCCGCCTGGCAATTTCAGGTTCATCATCCAAGGATTCGGCCTTCCAACCGACCATGAGGCAATCAGGGTTCTCCCTCCTGTAGGCATCTATCAGCTTGGGGGTGGGGAGCATCCTGATGAGAAGCTCCTCCTTCCCTGAAGGGATCTTTCCCTCTTCCACCTGCGGAGCATAGTCGGATATACCCGCGCAGAAGAAGGCTACGGTCGGCACCCCCCAGCGCTCCCCGGGAGATGAGAGCTTCCTCTGAAGGTCGGTAGTGGTGGAGAACCTCAGGGTCCTTATATGCTGCGGGACCTTCTCGACGTTCTCTCCCGCAAGCATAAGGACATCGGCCCCCTCGCGGTAGCATTCGATGGCAAGATGGATGCCGGTGGCCCCGGACGCTCTGTTCGTTATGAACCTCATATCGTCAATGGGCTCCCTGGTGGCTCCTGTGACAATAAGGACCCTATCTCCCCTGAGACGGCCCCTACCGAGCTTTCTCAGGACCCTCTCGACTATCATGGGGACCGGTGCCATCTTGGCCTTGTTCTCCTCTATCGATGGGTCCACCACTTCGACACCCATGGCAACTGCCTTGGACAGGTTCTCCCTCACGGTAGGGTGTTCGTACATGGTGCTGTGCATGGCCGGGACCAATAAGACGGGTATACCCGTCCCAATAGCCGTCGTCAGGAAGGTGGTCACCGGGGTGTCGTCAACAGCATGGACCATCTTTCCCAGTGTGTTTGCGGTGCATGGAGCAAGTAGGACAAGGTCCGCCCTGCCCTGGACATTGCCGCAGAGGGAAACATGTTCCACCCCTCCGGTCAGTTCGGTTATGACCGGGTTCCCTGTGGCGAAACCCATGGCATAGGGGTGGATTATATCGCAGGCCTTGGGGCTCATGACCGCATGGACATCGGCCCCGTGGCGTACTAGCTCCCTTGAGAGCTTGACGCACTCCACAGCGCCTATGGAACCGGTGATGGCCAGGACTATCCTCTTGCCCGATAGCAGGCTGGACCTGACACCCCTTATGTCGTTCACCGGGTGCATGTGGGTGGAACCCCGAATCAAGTTATTATGTTTTCTTGGTCCTATGCACGGATGTAGGATAGATTAATAGTCTAAGATGTTCATATTATTGCACATTAGGGGAAGCTCTGATAGAGGTGGTTCCATGCTATTTAAAGGGTTAATGAAGGTTCGGGAGGTCCTATGGCCCCTAACGACGGTAGCGGTCGTTCTGCTTGCATCTTTCTCAGTGCTGATCCTGGTAGAGCAGGCCAGGAGCGCAGAGGGGGCCATCCTCTTCGTTGGCAAGACCTCGACCTACTCTTCCATAGGCGATGCATTGAGCGCTGCAAAGGCTGGGGATACCATCGTTATTGGGCCTGGCCAGTACAACGAATCCATTTCGATCGATAAGGACAAGGTCACCATTCTCGGCAATGGATCTGCCCAGACCACGATAAGAGGTCAGGCTGGCCTTCCCACGATGGAAATCAGGTCGGATGATGTCACCATATCTGGACTGAGGATAGAGGACGGGGCCATAATAAGCTCCTCCAGAAACCTGACCCTTGTCAACCTGACCATAGATTGCAGCACGGACCCGGCGGTGGACCTGACCAATACCGAGAACTGCACCATAACGGACACCACATTTCTGAGCACTCTCGGCAAAGCGATATCGTCCACCGGAACGAAGTACACCCGACTTAACAGGGTCAGTTCGGTGGCCGGGACGCTCCTATATTCGACCAATAGCCTCTCAACCTATGTGACGGATTGCGTGTTCGGTTCGGAGGACACAGGCCTGGTCATATTGTCGTCAAAACGGGTGCAGGTGGAACTCAGAAGCTCGATGACCATCAAAGGCAGCCCTGCTGCGTCCTTCCAAACCGTATCCGACATCATCTTTGGCGGCGGGACCCTGGTCCAGGACGCTGACGGGCAGTGCCCCATCATCTTTAGCGCATGCGATAACGTATCCGTGATCGACCTAGACCTCTCGTACCTTCGGACCATGGTTGAGGGGTTGACATTCACAGGTTGCAGCAGGATCAAGGTTGAGGACCTGTCCTTTGCAGCGGGGTCGTCCATCTGGGCGATAGGCCTTACCGACACAGATGGTGTCCTTGTCGAGAACAGCACCTTCATTTCGAACCAGGAGGCCTCCACTCACATCAAGGTCAGTGGCATCGTCACTGATATGTCGGTCAAGAACTGCTCGTTCACGTTGAAAGGGAGCGGTTCAACGGCGGTCAACATCGGTCAGAACAGCAAGGTGGAGGTCATAAAGAGCTCTTTTTTCATAGAGTCGGAATGGTCCATAGGGATAACATTGGGCGGAAAAGGGTGCATGCTCAGAGGGAACACCTACTATGTGAGCGATGACCTATCCATAGGGGCGAACATAACCGGTTGGAAAAACCATCTCAAAGGTGAGGTCATGTTCGTATCAGGGACCTCATCAGTAGGCATCTTCTCAGAGAACGCCGTCTATCTGGACATAAATGGAGCAAGGATAAGGGTGACCGGGACGTCCGCTGTCGGTATGGACCTGAAGACCCCTGTGACCTGCCTAATAAACGCGACCATCGTCAACGTCACTGAGGACGGTGGTCCGTGCCTCTCTGCCAATAATAGTGACCTGGTCGTAAGTAACTCGACGTTCAATACAAGGTCCGACTCCCCATCTGTCCTTCTGAACAATGGGAGAGGAACAATTTCTGATACTTGGTTCCATGGCAGCGCACGCGGATTGAACATTTTGAACTGCAATGGTGTCAATATCCACCGTTCGACAATGAACGGATTGGTCCCATGCTCGGTCAGCGGGTCCGACAACGTTAGGATATCCAACAGTGACCTTTTCGACCTGTTCCTACCCGTGGATGGTGTCAGGGCAGGTGTTGGGAGCAATGTGTTCCTCCATGATTCCCATTTCGAAGGGCTCTACTGCGATGGTACCTCCGAGATAACGGTCTCGAACTCCATCATCATCAGGACCCTGACAAAGGAGTTGGTCCCGCTACCCGGGGTGGATATTGAGGCCATATCGGACGGTAGCACCATCTATCAGACCGGACATTTCACACAGTGGGCCGAGCCTAGGACAGACGATGATGGTCTCATAAGGCCACTGAGCATGACCTATGCCAAGTACATCCGTTCGGACCACCCTATGCATCCGGTGAACACTGTCGAGGTCTTCAAAGAGGGAACGGCACCTGAAAAATGGTCGATGACCTATCCGGTGAACGCTTCGGAGATAAGGACCATTGACCTCATCTCCCCGGATATCGACCTGCCCCAGGTCCCGAAGAACCTGACAGTGACGCATTTGGTTACAAGAGAGGCGTTGTTCCTCAACTGGGAGCTTAACCAGGACGATACGACGGAATACTGGGTCCATAAGCTTGACGAAGGTACTGGCAATATGGTGCTCGTGGAAAAGGTTGACGGGAACACAGCCTCTTACACGACCGATGACCTGGGGGAGAGGGTTAACGCCACGTTCGAACTGAGGGCGTGGGACGGGACCTATCTCTCCGCGCCCTCGAACAGGGCATTCGCCATCACAGTGGACCTGACCCCTCCCCCCACCCCCACCGGACTGATCGCCGGGACCATCACCGACTCGACCGTCCAGTTTTCATGGGAGCATCCTGGCAGTGACGACCTCTCCCACTTCGAGGTCCAAATGAACAAGACCAGCACGAGCGCGCTCTTCCAGGTCGTTGGAACGGCCAGCCCAGTAGAAAGGACAATTACCATCCCAGGGCTCACATGGAACACCTGGTACTACTTCAGGGTCAGGGCCTATGACCTATCAGGGAACGGTTCGCCTTCCTCAACCTCACTGCCGGTCCTGACAGAGTACCCGCCACTTGAGGTCATCGTCCAGGTCAACTTCGCTGACGAAGGCCCTTATGCTGGTGAGCCTGCGAACGATTCCGCAGTGAGGATGTACCTATCCTCCGGTACGCTCTATGGCACTTTCTCCACGGATGGCCTTGGAAGGTGCAGTATCATTGGATTGGTCCCGGACCAGGACTATTATATTGAAGCCCTCCCGCCTGTTGGCACCGAAGGCGTGGAAAGGACAAGACCCGGATATCTGAGAGCGACCTCGATGGTCTTTTCCATGGCCGCAGGGAGTCCCACTGAGGAGCTTGAGCTGGTCCTTCCATATCAAAGACCGATCGTCATAGGCCTCATAAAGGTCAGGGTGGAGTTCGGGCAGGGACCTAGGACCGGACCTGTGCACCTGTCGAGGATATCACTTATCGATGGTAACGGTGCGGTGCTTCGCACCGTCCTTGGGTCCGGAGAGGGCACTGCATCGTTCTCGATATCCGACCTCCCCTTCTCCGGGAAGGTGAGCGCAAGACCACCGGAGGACCTTGAGGGGAACCCATCGATGAACGTGGCTGGTTATCTGGAGGCGATCTCAGGGCAGCTCAACATCACATCTGAGGCACCAACACCGGACACGGTCCTGCTTTCGTTGACATATTACGAAGGCTTCGTACCTCCAAGGTATCTCTACATTTCCAGGAAGATGCCGACCGGTTCATCTGTCAATCTGGACGCTCCCCTTTCCATCACCTTCGACCAGCCCGTCAACAGGACCTCCATAGAGGCGGCTTTGAGTGTGGACCCACCCCTTTCCACGCCACTGATCACTTGGTCGAAGGACGGTACGACCATCGTCATAGACCATGCAGGTCTGCTGCCCATAACATCATACCAGGTATCCGTAGGGACCAAAGCGGTATCCCTGAACGGAACGTCATTCCCTGTGGGCTATACAGAGAACACCTGGACCTTCAGGACCACTGGCGAACCGGGGAAGGACCACCCTGATGGACCGGACCTATTGATGGTCCTTCTGATAGCCATAGCCGTCACTGCGCTCCTGGTCGGGGCTGTCATATGGATAATGTCCATCAGGAACAAAGAGGAGGCCGATTACCAGGACGATGAGCTCATGGAGGAAGCATTGAAGGAACCCGATGGTCTAACAATCCAGGAATATCCGTCCGACCTCGTTGACGGTATGGTGACCGGTATGCCAAGGGGCTCCGAGACGCTCGAGGAATGATCAAGTACCGATACCTCAGGGCCTCTCCTTGGACGGGTCCTCGAGAACTATAAGGTCCAGATGGACCAGGTAGGCTAGGAACTTGGTAAGTCTTGGATAGAGAGGTTCGGCCCTCCTCCCGAACCTTGCCTTGAGCCCCTCTCCTACGGACATGACGTCCCTTTTTCCGTCGCAAAGCTCCCAAACGGCCCATCCGAACGTATCCAGGCGGACCTTTCTCTCCTTCCTGAGGCGAAGGAGCGAAGCGAACCTGTTGCCCATCCTGCTCTTGTAGATCGGGACGAGGAGGAACTTGCCCTTCCTGCCGAACCTCCCGGTCCTTGCCGGTACCATGTCCAAGAGGTTCCGGTACATGGGATCGTTGGATGCCTCATCGAAGGCCTCTTCCACTTCCTTATCTCCGGGTGGAGGGCCTTTCAGTCCCTTCAAGAGGCCACCGACCTCTTTCACCCTGCCAGATACGAGCTCATCGTCGGAGGACCTCCACCAGCCTCTGTTCACTTTCTGTCCATCGGCCCCTTCAGTTCCTTGGTCCGCAGGCTTGGAGGTCCTTTCCCTGGCGAGAGGGGGCATGGAGGTCATCTCACTTCCTGAACATGCCCTTGATAACTGCCATTGTCTGACCACCGCTGAGTTCGCCCAGGTGGTCCCTGATGACAAGGTAGAGGATCAATCCCATCAAATAGATGAATGCCAGAAGCCCAGGTATCATGGAGGGGTCGCTGAAGAAGGCGAAGACGCCCGGGCCGCCAACGATGATGATGACGGCAACGACAACACCCATTATCGCCTCGCCGGCAACGAGACCTGCGGCGAAGAGCAGGCCTTTGTTGTAGACCTCCTCCTTAGTGGAATTGATCCTGGCCTCCACATCCTTCTCAGGCAGTCCCTTCGTATCAAAGAGCCTCACCTTCCTGGCGATGAAGCGTTCGGTCAGGAGCCCTATGACACCCCCAAGGAATATGGGGGTCGTCAGGGTGAACGGAAGGTATATGCCTATGGCGACGGCCATCACGGGCAGCTTCATTATGATGAGGACGACGGCCAGAACCACACCTATGGCAAGCATTATGATATTGAAATCACCGTTGAATATCGCATGGACCGTCGAGCCCATTATGACGGCCTGCGGGGAAGGCAGCGATGGCGTTCCTATCCCGTAGGCCTTGGCAAGCAGGGCGACTATGATCGGGATGGAAACGGCGCCCACGATGACCCCTATGAACCTGCCCCACTGTATCCTGATGGGTGTGGCACCGAGGATCTGTGCGGTCTTGAGCTCCTGCATCGAATCACCGGCTATGGCCGCACTGCAGCAGACGACGGCAGCGACCAGGATGGTGGCGGTCATCCCAAGGCTTATGCCCAGGTGAGCGAATCCGATGGCATCCAATCCCATAAGGAGAAGGGCAGTGATGACAAGGGTCGTGATGGTCACCGAGGAGATGGGATTGTTGGAGGAGCCTACTATGCCCGCAAGGTATCCTGCAACGGCAGTGAACACGAAAGTGGCGATCACCATTATGATGGTCAGGACCGGTGATGCGACCGGTTCGAACCCTGTGACGTAGAGGTAGAGCCCAAGGACACCGAGCCCTATGATGACCAGATAGACCATGGAGACCCTGAAGTCCCTCTCCGTCCGGAGCGGGGCCGGTGCCGATTCGTCCTTCTTCTTGCCCGAAAGGGTCTGTTTGATGGACTGGAGCAGGGTCTTCCTAAGCTTCCATAAGGTGAACATTCCACCGGTCAGGACGGCACCGATGCCTATCCATTTCGTCTCATCGAACCATATAGTATAGATCGCTCCTATGGGGTCACCCGCGGGCCATCCCTTTATGAGCCCCACAAGCGGGATGGCGATGACCCATCCCAGTATTCCACCGGCAAAGACGATGAGGGATATCTTGAAACCTATGATGTACCCGACACCGAGCAGGGCGGGAGAGACATTGACCCCGCCGAAGAACCTGATCCGGCCTCTGGGGAAGACCGTTTCAACCCTCTCCTTCCAGAGGGAGAGGCCCGATTCGGCCGCGAACTTCATGAAAGCGCCTATGCCGGCGGCTATGATGATGTAGTTCATACCCCTGCCCCTCTTCTCCATGACCTTTAGGACCTCCGCGGCCGCTACACCTTCAGGGTATGGTAGGTCTAGGTCCTGGATGAAGACCTTGCGGAGAGGGATGGTGAAGAGGATGCCGAAGAGGCCGCCAATGAGGGCTATTGCCACCATTATTAGCAGCCTCTCCATTGACATCATCTCGTCCCATCCGGCGCTGCCTCCCGTGATGCTGTTGATGACTATGAGCGCAGGGAAGGTGAAGATGATGCCCGCAGCCAGGGCCTCGCCGGCCACACCTATGTTCTTGGACATGTTTATCTCGAGGATGGTCCCCTTGAACGCCTTGAGTATGACCAGGGCGAAAACAAGTGAGGGAATAGTAGCGGAAACCGTCATACCGACGAAAAGGCCCAGGTAAGCGTTGGCGGCACCCATCACGATGGTGATTATTATGCCGACAAGGATCGCCTTGAAGGTGAACTCCGGGACATCGCTCTCGGGAGGGATGTAAGGTACGAACGGTTTTGACATCTTCATCCCTCCTATCCCTGTTCTTCCTTGGCAGGGCTTCCCATCTGGTAGTAGTCGTAATCTATCATCAGATCATAGACATTGCCGTCATCCCTCAGGCCTATGGCCCCTATACCAATATTGGGGACCCACATACCAGCAGAGTCCATCGTTACTGTGATGCTTATGTTCTGGGCCCCACCCATGACCATCAGTTCCTCATCGGTGAATGTTATTGTAAGGTCTATCCTGCCCTCGCCACCCTGCGGATTGGAGCCAGATCCAGTAACGGTCCTATTGGCACTCTCGATGATAAGAGTGAAGGCATCTGGCTGGTTCTCGTGCCTCCGCACCCTCCTTGCAGGGGGATTGGTCTCGTCCGTCCATGTGATGGTTGCGTTGATTGTCCGGATGACCTTGTCCGGAGATTCCAGTTCCTTTGTCCGGCTGGTCCCAACTGTAAGTTCGCCTGAGTCGCTATCTGTCCCCTTTACAAGTATCTGGTCCACCCACCAACCATCTCCATCCACTGGGGTAGAAGGGCCGACGATATCGGCCCCTCCGACGAAGGCTGCGACCATCATGACCAGAAAGACCCCCGCACCCATAGAGCCCACGATGGTATCGTTCCTTTTAAGGGACATGCCAGAACCTCCGAGCAAGAAGGCATAACAGGAGCACCCACAGGCCCCAAGGGGGGTAGAACGACTATCCAGATATAAATGTTGAGAGTACTCACTCTTCGTCTGCCCAGTCGGCATCCACATCGCTGTAATCGATGTCCGGCCTCTCTTCGAGCCTCCTCCTCTGGGCCCTCATGTAGAGGAACCCCCCGACCATGATGGCCAGTATGATGAGGATGAGCACGACTGCTATAGCGATCATCAACGGGTCCAGGCCATCATCTCCGTCCTGACCCTGTTCGGATTTCACCTTGACGTCGTATGTCCGCTCGTATGCTGCCGGTCCGCCCGGGATGCCTATGGCAACGATAACCTGATGATCGCCTGTCACATCAGGAGCATCGAAGGTGAGGTTGAAGCTGCCGTCAGGGAGCACCGTTGTACTGTGGACGACGGATGACCCGCCCTTCATAACAGTGACCACCACCTCATATCCGATGGAGTTTGGGGACGATCCCGTGATCCTGACCTGGGAGCCCTTGACCCAGTTCATTTCGGGCAGCATCTGGAAACTTTCGGGGGCATGGGACAGAGAATAGTTCGATCCTATCCTGTAATCGAGGGAGAACGAGGTCCTCAGGGGTTCGCCACCAGTTCCGTACTGGCCGACGGGCAGGCCCAGTTCGAAGGACTGCCCTGACCTGTAGAGGGCGGAAACCCAGAGCTCGCTCGAACTGGGCCAGTCGTACCTGATGCCTGTCGGTAAGGGCGTTATCTGCAAAGAGGCCACAAGTAGAGTTATGTTGACCCTTGTGCTGAACTCGAGCTTGATTATACCATCGAGTGGCATCGAGGACAGCTGAGAGTCGGCTGGCCCTTTCAATGTTACGAGCAGCGCGGGAGGTCTGACCGTGAACAACGTTATGTTCCCTACAGGTAGGACAGGCCCGCCCGAGCGGAGAAGGAGATTGTTGGAGACCTCTATCCTGTAGGCCTCACCCTCCGTTAGATCGTTCGCCGGGTCAAAGACGATGGTCCTGTTGTCGGCGCTGACCGTATGGGCTCCGTTCACAGGGGCGCTCGAACCGGAAGGGATGACCTTCAGGAGCTTCCCCCATCCGTCACCCGGGTCCATGACGGGTTCGGCGAAGCTGTAAGTGATGTTCGTCCCAGGTTCTGCTCCGGTCATCCCCCCGCCTGGCGTGACGCTGTACCAGCCCGGGATCAGGTATAGGACCGTTGTTCCTGCCTCAATTATCTTCCCTGCGGTAAAGGTGAGCTCTTTTAAGACATCCTGGTATCCCATGCCAGAGAGGTTGGTCCTGAGCGTATGGGAGACTGAGGCCGTTGAGAGGTCCACTGTGATATTGAACGCGCCCGATGCATCGGTCCTTCCCGAGAAGGGTCCAAGGGTCAGGACAAGGTCCTTGTAGGGCTTCCCTTCAAGGAGCACCGATCCCCTGACGTAGGAAAGTGGATGGTCCGGTGTCCTGAAACCGTAGACCAGGTCCCTCCATAGGACAGGTGCAAGGTCGTCCAAGGCCTGGAGTGCATCGTCTATGACAAGCTCGAACCCGGTCTCCATGGGGAGCTTACCGGGTATGTTCACGACATAGGTGAGGGCCTCGGACCCCTTGGTGGGTGCTGCGAGCTCTATGATGGCATCCCTCTCACCGGACCCGTCCAGGGTCCAGAGCTTCACGTCAAGGGATTGGAACTTGATCTCCTCTGGAACACTTATTATGAGGTCCGTGTCGGGATCGACCAGACCGTTACCAAGAGGCAGGGTCGGTGTCACCGTTACCGGCAAAGGGTCCGCGATCAACCGGAGGGTGAACTCGTTCATCTTCCCCGCCTTGACAATAGCTATATCGATCCGTGAGCTGTGCCGAAGGGCGGAACCCTTGAGGTTGACGTTCCCTGCCCTTACCCTTGGAAAGAGGACCTTCCCGTCCGGCCCTGTCGTCATGTTGAGCTCGTCATCGTTAAGGAGAGATGAAAGAACCTTCACAGTTGCACCCGGTATGGCCCCAGCCTCCGATACGATGGTGACCTCCAGAGAGCCCCTTGGCTTCGGGTCCACCGGAAGGGACCCGAGCTCTGACGAGGTACCTTTGGCCACGCTGATGCCAGGGATGGAGGTCGCATTGAAAAGGTAGCTGTCAAGGACCTCGAGCCTGTAGGTGCCTTTAGGCACCAGTGGGAAGCGGAAATGACCCGTCTCATTGGCGGTCAGCCTCTGGTCGGAGAGGAGGAGCTTGGCCCCCCAGGCGCCTTCGCCGGTGATGGAATCCACGAGCCTGCCAGAAACTGAACCGGGGGGAAGCTCGGTCCTGAACCTCACTTCCATGGCCCTCCATAGGGGCCTTCCCCCGCCCTTGGTCTGGAGCGATGTGTCCAGTCTGAGGAAATGGTTCGTATCGTATGCCAGGTCCTCCGTCATCACTATGGATACGGTCCTGTCATCCGGTGCGGGTGTAAGAGATATGGGCAAAGGCGTGGTCCCGTCCGTTGAAAGCCTGTAATTCGAGGGGTCCGTGATGGATGCCCTGTCCATGACCGTTCCGAAATCCACCTTGATACCGTTCGACACGTTCACGTCGTAGGCCCCGTCGATGGGGTCGGTCGTAAATGGCCAGGGGTCCTCCGTAAGGTCGAAGGTGACAAGGGTCGTACCGCCTTTATGGACGATCACATAGTTCTTCGGTTCTGTAGTGGAGAGGTCCTGGAAATGGAGCTTTTTTGCCTCCAAGGATGTGTTGACAGTCCTCACGTCCGTCCATGTCGCCTCACCCTTCACGTCCGTCAACTTTGAAAGCTCGAAGGGTGGCGTAAGGGGGTGATTGATATGTTTTATGGTCACCACCGCGTTCTGTATGGGTGTCCCACCGGATGCGTTCATGATCCTCAAGGTAAGGTTCCCTATATCCTCTGTGAAGGCTTCGAGCCCCTTGTAGGGGATGTGATAGGTCTCTCCCGAAGAGATGTAATGGGGAACGAAGTAGGAGCCGGTGGTCATCCCAAGATAATAGGTCGGAGGGACCGAGATCATATACTTGCTATTGAAGAGGTATTCTTTGGGATCGGTCGTGGAATTGGAATCGACCGTGATATTGAACGACCCGCTACTATCGGTGGACCCGTTGAAGTACTTCGGTTTGGTGTTCCAAGGGTCCTGAAACTCGGTAGGGGTGAGATCGACTATGATCTTGATCTCGACATGCATACCGGCTGTTCCGTTCACCAAGGTCCCCGCTATGTGAGCGTCCAGCAGGGGGAGGGGTGAATCCCCATCCACCTCTGCCTGCAGCGGAGAGAATGGTACCACCGCTAGGACCAGTGCGGTCAAGACCAACAGAGCAGTAATCGAGCTATACCTTGTTCCATGCATGCCATTGCACCTTCCCGGTTCCGGGCGGCCCTGAAGGCCGTCCGTTTTGAAGCCCTTGGATAGGACCCGTTCCCATGAGATCGATCGATAGTTGAATTACCTGGAGATCAGTCCTCTTCTTCCTCTTCGTCGTCCTCGTCCTCTTCTATCTCCTCGACGTCCTCATCATCTTCCTCCTCGTACATCTCGGAGATGTCCTCGTCCTCTTCTTCCTCTTCCACATCTTCCTCGTCGTCCTCGTCCAGGTCCATCTTGTCCTGGTCCGAGAAGTCGTAGCCGCATTCGGAGCATTCGTCCGCCTCATGGTCCAGCATGGCCCCGCACTTGGGGCACTTGTATGCGGACTCCTCGAACTCCGCGCCGCAGTGCGGGCAGACGACATCTTCCACGCTTACGACGTTGTGGCACTCGGGGCATTCGAACTCCTCCTTCAGCTCCTCATCTATCTCCTTCTTCCTGCTCTGTGTGAAGAGATAGACGCCCAGTATGATTATCACGATTATGATGATCGCAAGGACGATCCATATCCATATCAATAGCGCTGGCGTACCATTGTCCTTCTTCGTGACCTGGAAGTTGAGGGTCTGTTCGTCCAGCAGGGCACCGGTGGTGGGATCTATGGACCTTACCCTGAGCTGGTACTCGCCCTTCTTGAGGTCACTGACGTTCAGGGATACGACCTTGTCCACTTCAAGAGGGAGCAATGTGAAGTTCACAAGGACCTCCCAATCGCTCGACTGGTCGTTCTTCCTGACCTCGACTACCATGTTAAGTGGCCTTGCGACCCTGTTCGAGACCTGAAGTGTGAACTTCTTCCCCTCCTCGACCTTGACAGGGAGCTTAAGTTCCGGTATGTCCTGCGGGTCCAGCCGGCTCTCCTCGGTTGTGAAGACGAAAAGGAAATCCTCCCTTATCAAGGCCCCTTTGGCCCCGTACTGGTCCTTGGGGATGAAGAGCTCATATTCGGTCTTGATGTCGAAGATGGGGTGACCTATCTCAAGGGTCCTCCCGTTCTGGTCCCATGTGAAGGTGAGGTTCCCCATGGTCGTTGTGTCCAACGCCTTCTTCAGGACCAGTTTTGGCTGGAGCTTTGAGGCATCTATGGAGTAGTTGGTGAAGTATATCACCAACGTATCTGTCCTGCTCACATTGTAGTCCTTTGAGGGCTTGGAGACCAGTACATCTATGGGCTTCAAGGTCGTATTTATCAGGAGCTTCTCGCCGCCAAGGAGTGCTGGCAGCCCGGAAGCGAACTTAAGCTCCCTCTGTGCCTCGCCGTCGGGATAGAAAGATACTGACAGCTCGTAGGTCCTGTCATATTCAAGGTCGTGCGTAGGGTCGATAATGACCGACCGCTTGTCCGTGGACAGGGAAATGCCTATGTCCGTGACACCTCTGATGGTGAAGTTCTGCGAGAAGGTCCCAATATCGCTTGACTGGAGCGGGTCATTGAAGCCTAAGGTGATCGTAGCTCCCAGTTCCATGAGACCTAGGTGGTCCTTGGGATAGAAGACCGTCATCCATCCCGGGACCCTTATCAATTCGAAATCGGTGTTGTTCACGCTTCCGCCCGCCCTGAGGACCAGTCCTGTTATGTTCGAGGCCGTAAGTCCGTAAGTTGCCCCGTCCACCTCTACGCGGACGTTCAAGATCTCCCTCTGGGTAAGCCCGATATCGAGTATGTAGAAACCATTGGGGCCGCTGGTCGTGGACCTAAGGAGCATATCTCCCTGATAGGCCCTTACAGGTATGCCTTCCACACCCCTTTCCCTGATGGTCACCTTGCCGTTGATGGAGGCAGGGTCAAGTCCCTCGGTCCTCAATTGGACCGTGTAGTCCCTCCAGAAGGGGTTGTTGCCGAACTGGTCCGCGACACCTTCTTTGATCACCAGGGTATAGTTCGTCGAGTAGGAGAGTTCGATCCTGGGTGTGATGGTCCAGGTGCTCATATCACCTGCCTCATGTTCTATATCGATAGTGATGGCGGTCTTATCATCCCTTAAGAGCCTGAGATTGTCAGTTGTCATGGTCTGCGGGTCCATATTGATCTTGTTACCGGCATCATCGAACTCCAATCGGAAGTAGGCCTCAGCGGATATTATGTTCCTTTCCGTCGGGACGAGCTCCTGTGCTGAATCGGTCCAGGCCTTGATGATGACGGGGAACTCGTTCTCGATGAGGGTAATATTGACCACAGCGGTGTTCTCCCAGCCAGCAGGTACCGGGTAGGAGGTAAGGACGTAGAAGTGCTCCAGGCTCAATCTGAACCTGGTGGTCCTCTCCTTGAGAACGTTCTCAAGTATTGCGACACCGGAGGCATCCGTGGTGACGACCTCATTGGTTATCGCATGGGTGATGTCAACCCCTTCCAGCATCTTTCCCGCCTCATCGGAGATCTTGAAAATGACGGTCCTTGTGGGCCTCTTCTCAACGTACAGGCCGGTCAGGTCCACTATATCGCCCCTGTTGACCGTTATACCTGCCTTCCAATTTCCGAAGTACAGGTACTGCTGCTCATCACCGATCGTTGGACCCAGAGCGGTCACATTATGACCCCCGGTAGTAGGCAGTACGTTCGATAGATTGAACGCCCCGTTCACAAGGAGGATAGGGGGGTTGCCGCCCAATCTCACCATCGAACCTTCGGGGGCCGGGTCCGTTGTCCCCTTGATGAATATGGTCCCTCTTATGATCGCAGGCCTCTTGTGTGTCGTGAAGGTCGTCGTGAAGGTCCTCCAGAGCGATTCAACCCCGGTCACGTTATGCACCCTTGGTGTGACGACCATGGTGTACTGGGTGTTGAACTCAAGGTCGGAAGCGGGCTGAAGGTTCACGTATTGGTCCGTTACGTCCCATTCGTATGTTACAGGGACCTTGGCACCACCGACCTTCTTAAGGTATACCGTATCCTGGTTCACGCTGCTCCTGTCCATATTATCGAAGAACCTCACGAAGAGGGAGCTCTTCACCTTGGTCTTGTTGGTCTCGACATCAATAGCCCCATTACTGGGGGAGTATTGGGAGACCAGAGGGTCCTCTACGAGAGTGATCTGATAGTTAGATTGGACAGTCCTTCTCAAGGGGAAATAACCGACACCGGTCTCGTCGGCCGTGTTGAAGTGCTCCTTGATGAACCTTACTTTCATAAGGTTGTTCTGGTCCCTTCCTAGCTGCATGTTCTTGAAAAGGACCACGCCGATACCGTCTGTGACGTTCCCCCTATCAAGGCTGCCTGATATGTTCCATACCGTATTGTAGAGCGGGTGTTTATCGAAAGAGAAACCAACGCCTGGAAGTGGGTCCCCGGACGAGCCGTTCTTCACTGTGAACATCATATCCCCAATGACACCTGTCAGGTACTGCATAGTGTCCGGTGCAAGCTCGTAGTTGGGCGTTACACCCGAATACCAGCTATTGTCAGGGCTGATCGGTATGCTGCCACCATTGGTCCGGTTCCAACCGTACCTGTCCGCAAAGCGGAGGATCCACGGCTTAATCGTATCGTGGTTCTGGATATCCACTTCTAGGGTCCACTGGAAGGTTATAGGGTCCCAATCCCCAGGCTTTGTCCAGAACGGTCCGACAACATTGTTACTGGAGTCACTTCCCTCAGCGGATACGTTCTTTTCACTGTTGAAGTTCCCCACGGTCGCGGCATCGAGGTTGGTGATCTTTCCGCTGAAATACCTTGAGACCGCCCTTGAGGGTGGTTCTTCGGCATCGACCGATGGGGCGCCAATGAAAAGAGCACCCATTGACGATAACAGCAGTACTAGCATCAGTAGCATGGCATTGAGTCCTGGATTTTTCATCTGCACACCTGCCTCTATTGTTCGGAGTGGAAGGACATTGTTCTTCCAGGACCTATACTGTAAGGAGGCGGTATAAATAATTTATTGGGGAATTCACCCTATTATAGAAAATTATCGTGACTTTTTCACCTTTGAATCCACTTATCCTTGGAGCCTTACCGCAATGTTCAAATATCTTTGAACTTATTCAATATTTATGGAACTCGAACAGTCCAGTGATCCAGGTCCAATTGACGCTTCGGTTTTGAACGGGCTTCTCAAGGAAGGACCCAGAAAAAAGGTGTTATTTCTTCTCTCCCGATCGGGAAAAGATGGAGCAAGCTTCAAGGAGATCGCTCAAGGGACAGGTATTCCCCCCACTACCCTTGCGTACCATCTCAAGGTGCTATCCTCTTCGTCCCTGATAAAAAGGGGACTGAAGGAGAGGACTGGTAGAAGGGACTATTCGGCATACGCCCTTACAGATTCGGGACTTGCTTTGATCGAGCTCATCGCATCCTTAATGGGCCTGGGGGCCCCCCAGAAAGGTCCCGAGTTCGGCCCATTGGAAATGCCAGGACTGCTGGTCACCTATATGACCATAGGGCCGAGATGTCTGGTCATCCCGGGATTGGGGAGGTGAGGTACAATGGAGAAAGAGAGCACCGACAAGGGAGAAAAGGAGGAGATGAAGGTCGTAAGGACAGCGGACCACAGGAGCCATTATGCCATAGGTGTCGTCCCGCAGTGGTCAGAGGACGATCTCAGGCTGCACCTCTACAACGAGGTGATAGAGGGGCAGGGAGGACCATATCACATATCGACCGCCCAACTCATCATACCCAAAGGCGCCCTTCCCAGGTTGATAGAGGTCCTTGAGGCCGTTTCCAGGTCCGAAGGCAAAGCAATGGTCCCAAAGGTGGCATCGATCCCAAAGGAACTGGCGTTCATGTCGAAAAAACCATTGAAGGAGCTTGGGACCGCTGGAAAGAGGAAGGTGATGAAGATCCGCAAAGCTTGAACGTGTCACTTTGGGCCAAGCGAGTCCGTTACGGCCTTCCGTATGGTCTTCAGGTCGGAGGGTTTCTCCAAGAAATGGCCAACACCTAGGGAGAGGACCTCATCCCTGACGGAGTCGTCAGCCGAGAGGAACAGTATCCTCTGTTCTGGATTGGTGCGCAGTATCTCCTTGGTAAGGTCCAGTCCGGACAATAGCGGCATCCGGTGGTCGATTATGATAAGATCGGGCTTCCTCTCCATTGAATTGTAATAATTGAGCGCAGCCTCTCCGTTAGGGCTCTGCTCGATGACCCTGTGCCCCATCCCCTCGAGTATCATGGCCATCAATTGCTGGATGGTCGGTTCGTCATCGACAATGATAATATCGGCCATGCGGTCCACCGCACCGGTCCAACCGGTACCATGCTTCCAAGTCGGTCTATATAGATAAAGGTATTTTTATCATTATCAATGATTATCATTATCAATGGGTTCAACGCATGGAGGTGAGCTCCCTGCGGACCTCTTCCCTGATGGAATCGAAGGTCCGCTTGTAGTCCTTGTTGACCACCCTTGCCATCCTCGAGATGGAGATCCTGCACCTAGCCTGTCTGAGCCTGTCCACTGAAACTCCCCTTGCGACGGCCTGCTGGCAGAGGTCCCCGAACTCGAGCATTATTGTGAGCATGTCGAACTGCTTGTCCTGGGGGCAGAACGAGTCCACAGCATGGAATGCGTTCTGCTGAAGGAAGTCCTCCCTGAGCATCCTAGTGGTCTCCAGGACCATCTGCTGCGACGGGGGCAGGGCATCTGGACCGACCAGCTGGATGATCTCCTGCAGCTCCGATTCCTGCTGGAGCAGCGCCATCGCCTTGTTCCGCCTGTCGAGCCATTCTGGCGACACTTTGTTCCTATACCATTCCTCCACCTTTTCCAGGTAGAGGGAGTAGGATTTCAACCAGTTTATGGATGGGAAGTGCCTCTTATCCGCCAGGTTGGAATCCAGGGCCCAGAACACCTTGACTATACGGAGCGTGTTCTGGGTGACGGGTTCCGAGAAATCACCTCCAGGTGGGGATACGGCGCCTATGACCGAGATGGAACCCTTCCTTGTACCTGTGGAAACGCATTCCACGACCCCTGCCCTCTCATAGAAGTTCGCGAGCCTGCTTGCGAGATAGGCAGGATAACCCTCTTCACCGGGCATCTCCTCCAGCCTGCCAGATATCTCCCTCAATGCCTCAGCCCACCTCGATGTGGAATCGGCCATCAGGGCAACGTCGTAGCCCATGTCCCTGTAATATTCGGCCAGGGTGATACCAGTATAGATCGAGGCCTCCCTGGCGGCGACCGGCATGTTGGAAGTGTTGGCTATGAGGACCGTCCTTGACATGAGAGGCTCCCCTGTCCTCGGGTCCTCCAGATGCGGGAACTCCCTCAGGACATCGGTCATCTCGTTACCCCTCTCGCCACACCCGATATAGACGATTATGTCGGCATCGCTCCACTTTGCGAGCTGGTGCTGTGTCACTGTCTTTCCTGTCCCGAAACCGCCCGGGATGGCCGCTGTTCCACCCTTTGCTATAGGGAAGAAGGTATCCAGGATCCTCTGGCCGGTTATCAACGGCACATCGGGGTCGTACTTGACCTTGAACGGCCGGCCTATCCTTACCGGCCATTTCTGGAGCATGGACAGGCGTCTGGTCCCGTTAGTGGTCCTGATCTCGCAGATGACCTCGTCGATGGTCCTCTCGCTCTCCGGCACCACCATGGTCACTATACCCTCCTCACCAGGAGGGACCAGGACCCTGTGCTTGACGGTCGGCGTTTCCTGGACCCAGCCTATGACATCACCGCCGCCTATGTGGGCCCCTGCTTCGATATCGGGATGGAAGGTCCATCTACGGGCGTGGTCAAGGGGCGGGACCCTTATCCCCCTGGCAATGAAATCACCGCTCTTCTCCATGATGGCCTTCAGAGGTCTCTGGATGCCGTCATAGATCATGGACATGAGCCCAGGAGCGAGTTCGACGGAGAGCGGTTCCCCAAGCATAACGACCGTCTCCCCGGGTGTGATGCCCGCGGTCTCCTCGTAGACCTGGATGGTCGCCGAGTCACCTTCCAGCCCTATGATCTCCCCTATCAGCGCGGAACTGCCGACACTGACCACGTCGTACATCTTGGCCCCCCTCATTCCGATGGCCTTGACGACGGGTCCGGCTATCATCTCTATCTTTCCATGTCCAAGTTCGTGCCCTTCAAACCCCATTCAAAGACCCCCCTCTAACGATAGTGACCTCGCTTGAGGCCCTCAGATGATCGTGATATCGTCCCTCCATCAGGACCGCCCCCCCTTGACAGTTCCATGGTCTAGGCCCACAGCCCTTCTCATCATCTCCCTGGTCCGCCTGTCCTCCTCTTCACCGGGGAGTACGACCACAACGGGGGTGACCCGTCCAGAGGCCCTCTTCTCTAGCAGTTCCGCCGAAAGTTGCTCTGCGGCCTGGGAAGATAGCACCATGACCCCCATTCCGGACCTGTTCATGGTCCGGAACCAATCCCTCAGCCTTGGGGCATCATCTCCCTTGGTCCAGGTCATGACATCCCCAACCCCGGCGAGCTTGAGCCCAAGGGCCGACGAAGCATCAACGGCAGCGCAGATGTTACCCTTCAAGGCAGGTCCTCCATTATCAGCATGGACCTGGTCCTCTCCTCTCTCCACAGCCCGAACTTTGAGACATAGAGGGTCCTTAGGTTCTTGAGCTCCAGCTCCCTGGCTATCAGGAACCTGATGGTCGGGCCGACAGTGGACCAGTATCTCTGTGCCAGCGACCCCGAGGAGGAGAGAAGCATCCTGTCAAGCGCCATCTCGATGTCCGGCCCTTTCCTCGGGTCTGTGAGGTCCTTGAAGAAAGGCTCAATGTAGGAGCCAGAGAGCAGGGAGACCGCCTCTTTCCTGGTACTGGCCTCCGCCATGGTCTCAAGGAGGGGTCTGCCCAGAAACCCAGTGTCGGGCAGCAGCTTCTCCAGGGTCCTCTCCCTGTCAAGACCCGTGGCCAAGGACCTTAGGATGATATTGAGGTTGTAACGGTCGCATAGGACCCTGTGGAGCTCTGAGACCCCCTTCCGTCCGCTCCCGGAGAGCCCAATGGGAGAGGAGAACGCATCAAGGGAGAACTTATCCAGAGCAGAATCGACTGCCGGCAGGTCGATATCCCCCCCTTTCAGTTCGGGCGAGACATATGAGTAGCTAGGGTGCACTTCCAGGACCTCCAGGAAATTGGCCAGGTCCTTGCTGGCAAGGAGATGCCTTTCGAGCTCTTCCGTCAGCAGGCCGACCGGGTTCAGAGGTTCGTTTCCCTTTCCGACCCTCCTTATCAGCCGCTTGAGCTCCTCGGATTCGTACCTTCTGATGAAAGGGACAAGGACAGGTCTTGCGGCCTTGGGGGTCTCCCTGGTGAGGTTCTCCAAAAAGGCATGGAACGATGAGGTCAGGTCCCTGTCCATCTCCCTTAGGGTAGTGGAGCTTGGCTGCACCGTAAGGTCCCCTTGGACCAATTTGGATAGGGCCTCGGGGGTCGGTGCTTCGATCAGTGGCTGCAGCTCATCCTTGGCAAGCAACGGGTTCCCTATGGTCGTAAGCCTTGAATTGTGGAACGAGAACTGTCCGTGCCTGATCAGCCATCTGAGACCGAATATCGTACCACCTGCGACCGATGCGATACCGGCCGCCCCAAGGGCGGCGGTCGTTCCCATGGACATGGCCACTTCGAGCAAGCTCTTTGCACCTCATTCCTCGAAAAGGGTCCTCGATATCACTTCCCTTATGGATTCCTCGTTCTTTTCCAGGATGCCCTGGAAGGTCATGTCCATGACCCGGGCCCCATCCAATGAGACCGAAATGAAACCTCCAATGAGGTCGCGGCCATGGAACCTCCTCAGCAGGGGGGGAAGCTCGCTCGCTCCCACGATGGTGGTCCCCACCGTTCCCCTGCCGGTGAGCGCACTAGCATCCATTCCCCTGACAGGGTAGATGGTCATGTTCCTGCCAAGGACCTTGTTGGCTGCATCAAGGAGGGGTACGAGCCTACGCGCAAGCTCCTCCCCCTCAATGCCTCTTAGCCTGTTCCTGAGCGCTGACATCGTCTCCCAAATGAGCTCCTCCTTGGCACTGAGGATCACATTCCTTGAACGCCTTCTTCCCTCGGAGATGTACATGTTCCATAAAGCTCTCTTCTCCTTGGCGAGCTTGATCTCCATATCATCCATGGTTGCCTTAAGCTCCCTGGTGGAGGCCTCTTTCATCTTGGCTATCTGCACCCTGGCATCGGTCATGTACCTCTCCGATTCCAGGTTCGCCTCCTCCTGTATCCTCTTCACTATGTCCGGCAAGCTCATCTGAACCACCTCCAAAACGTTCTATAGCATACCGGACGCGAGCAGAAGGAAGATGGCCACAAGCACGCCGAAGATGGCCATGGTCTCTGACATGACCGCATAGATAACACCCTTGCCGAAGACCGAATTGTTACGCCCGAACGCGGCACCGGCTGATTCCGCAGTTATCCCCTGAGCGATAGCGGAAACGCTGGATAGGGCAATGACGATACCTATGGCAAGTGCGCCCCAACCCACATAGGGGCTCTTGAGAACGGCAATTTCAGGACCCGCCAATCCTGTGAAGTTGAGCATGAGGATTGCAAGGAGCAATCCGTAGATGCCCTGGGTCATAGGGATGGCCTGGTAGATAATGAGCCTTCCGAACTTGTCAGGTCTCTCGGCGGTCACTCCAGCTGCGCCGGCTCCCACTATCCCTATCCCTATGGAAGATGAGATGGCAGCTATACCCATGCAAAGCGCCACTCCGATGAAGACCAATGCCCTGTTGTCCCTGACGACCTTTGAATCGGTCTCATCGTTGGGGTTGTCATAATGATGGAATTCCTCTATGTTCGTGGAACCGTCGTTGTCAAGGTCCCCGTTCGCATCATTGGTCGTGTTGTCAAGACCGTTGGCCCCTTCCCAGTCATCGTCCATTCCGTCGAAGTCCAGGTCCCGTTTTGGTTCCCGGACGGCATCGGCATTTGCTCCTGTTAGCAGCAGCAAGGCGTTCAGACCAGCTATCAAGGGTACGATCCAAGCTTTTCCGTTCATCGGCCATTCCTCCGGTCGTTCTTTAGATTTATCCAATTCGGTTCGGATGAGATGCAGGGCCCTCTATGGAGCTCATGTGGAGAACAGACGGTCAAACGCAGTCAACCTCCTTAAGGCATTCCGGGTCCGATACCTTTGTTAGGACCCTTTCCCGGCCGAAGGGTGTGAAGAGAGTCCCCCCCCCGGAATAGAACTTGCCGAAGAACTCCACGTACTGTAACCTGAGGCTGTGGACGAACCCGCCCAGTATCTGGATGAGGAAATTGAATATATGAAGGAAGACGAGCAGGACCACGGCCACAGGGATGAGCAAACTGCCAAGGTCCATGACCATCTCTGCTATGATGTTGAAGGCCATAGCAAGTCCGAAGGTGGAAAGTCCTAGCGCTAGGATCCTTGTGTAGGAGATCACATCGCCGAGAAGGCCTTCCATGGAGAAGAACACCATCCCCTTCACCTCAATTATTAAAAGGACCGTCCCTGTCAGGAAGGTGACGAGAGCAATTATGGACAGCATCCCGTCCATCTCCCATGCTTTGAGCAGGAAGTCACCGATGAAGATGATGGCCCCGGTCTGGACCAGGAACCAGGAGATCGTCCCCTTGACGAACCCGAAGACGCTCCCGTTTTTCACCCTGTCCGCGCCAAGGAGGACGAAGCCAAGATTGAGCTGGAGGAGACCTATGACCATGGACATCATGAACAGGAACATGGGGTCCCTCAATGAATCGTATGGCAATTGGTATCCGAGAACGGTCAGGGCATATAATGGCCTGGTCGGGTCCCCATAGATGAGCCTCGGGACAAGGTCACCGAAGAAAGCGCCCATCCACAGGCCTGCTAGAATGCTGGAAATGCCCAGAATGGTCACAAGGTACCCAATGTCCCGCATGGACCTGCTCCTCCTGACCTTGAGGATGATGAAGAGGCCGGCAAGGGCGAACATGAGACCATAGCCGATATCGCCCAGCATCAGACCGAATATGATGATGAAGGGTACAGATATCCATGAGCTGGGATCTATCTCGTTGTACCTGGGAGCGGCAAAGGTCACGGCAAGTGGCTCGAAGAGCCTTCCCAGGAAACGGTTCTTCATCTTGATGGGGACCTTGTCCTCGCCCGTCTCAGAACTGGTAGGGGCCCTTGCAGTTATATGGAAGACGCCCCCTGTGGCAGACCCCACAAGGTCATTGAGCTCCTTTAGCCTATCCTTCTCCGCCCAGCCCGTTATGACATTAGTGTATCGGGTTGACCTAAGAGAGATAGCCACCTTCTCCCGCTCTAGGTCCAATTCTAGCTGCTCCCTGCTGCTCCTAGCCCTTGGCAGGAGCTTAAGGGAGAGGTTTGAGGCCTCTTTGGACAGGTGTGCCTTCTTCGCCAATAAGCTTTGGCTGAGGTCCTCGAGCTTTGATAGGACCTTAGGTACAGGGTAGGAGAGCAGGTCATCACCCATCTTGTTCCTTTCGGAAAGGGCCTTCATCCGATCGGTATTTATCGTTAGCTCCGAGAAGAGCTTCCCCTTCAAATGCTCCTCGAGAGGTCCTGCAGATGACCGGGGATAGATTATGCGGACGGCATGTAGCCCTTCCTTTCGGTCCAGAAGGGACCCTATGATGTCACCACTTGCGTTCTGGACCGCTCGATCGAGCTCATCATACCTCCTGGTCAGGCCAACTTTGACCCTGACCATCGAGAGATGGCCAAGACCTGAGAGGACCAGGTCCAGTCCAGATAGCGGCCTCAACCTATCGGTCAGGTCCCTGCTAGCTTCCAGCTCATCATCCAGCGATCCCATGGACGAGCGGAGTGGATGGAGCGACCTCTCGGCCCCGGCAAGCCACCCCTTGAGGTCGTGATAGAAAACCCTAGATACCTCCATGGGCTCGGGTCCGTTGAGGGCGGCCGAAAGCCCTTTTACCGAAGGTTCGAAAGGCTCCAGGAAAGATATCATATCATCGATCCTGGACCTAAGGATGGTCAGTTCCTTGTTCGACATGGGCTCCCTTGCGGTCTGATCGGCAATGACCTGAACGAGCCTGGACGTCTGCAGTTTGGATAGTACCTTCTGAAGGTCCTTCTTTAAGAGGTATATGTCAACTTTGACCATTCTCTCTGGATACAAGGTATTGCACCTTCGTTACCTGTTGGAAGTCCTATCCGAAGACCACGTCCAATGCCCTTTCGACCGCTGGTCCTATCCTGGACCTTGCCCTTCCGCTCAGACCCTTTGCTATCTCAGCACCATCGTTCCTGATCTTTGCCGCCTCAGCGCCCGCAGCCGTCCTTGCAGATCCCATTTCCGAGACGGACCTTGCACGGATCTGTTCAAGTGCCCTTTCCCTGCTGCTCTCTAGGTCCGATGAGGCATCCTTCACGGCCCTCTCAGCCCTCTCTTTCCATAGGGCCATCGTCCGTTGGGCGTCCTTCTCGGCCTCCAGGAGCCTATCGAAATCGTCTCTGCTCATTCGAACACACCGACCAGCGGCATAACCGGTTGGACCTAATATTTCTTCATACTTAACACTTGTTCCTACTATCCTGCATGCCTATGTATCCAACGGTGAGAAAAAAAGATTAAAAAGAACTAAAATGGTGTAAATAATCGTTAAAATGTAACATGGATGTCACTACGGTTACATCGCAAGGGACAGAGCGTCCATGATTATTAAAAAAGGATATTAGGAAGGAAATTTTAAAAGAGCGTTCCTGGATTGGGTAGAAGGATATCGTAGAAAAGGAGGCCTGTAAGGCTTGAGCGTTGAGGGCCAGGTAGCAGACGCCAACAGACAGAAGCTAGAGATGGTCATCCAGAAGGGTGACCAGATAATCTCTATGCTGGAGAAGCAGGGGATCAATACGGATGAGTGCCGCCTGAGGATGAAGGAGGCCAAGGACCATTTCTCATCCGGTGACCTGGGGGGGGCCTACAAGCTCGCCCAGCATTGCATAGGGGACCTGATGAAGCTCAAGGAAAGGGCAGGGCCAGAAAGAAAGGATGACAAGGGGTCGGTCCAGAAGAAGGGAAAAGGGGTATTTGCCCTGATAAGGGACAACAACGTAGAGATCCTTAAAAAGGTCGAGGAATGGAAGATCATCGTCAAGGGGTGGAGGGACAAGGGTTATGACTTCGAAAAGGATGAGAGCCTGTTCACCAGGGAGTTCGAAGAGATAGAGAAGAGGTTCATTTCCATAGGGGAACAGATAGAGAGGGCGGAATCCATCAGAGCACAGCTGAACAGGGTCAGGGGTGAGTACTCCGAGATAGGATCTGTCCACAGGAACAAGCTCATCGAGATAGAGGCCTCCGTTTTCAAGTTGGACAGGCTCGATGACCTGGACCGTCGGGTCAGGGGGGTGAACCAGACCTTCAAGGTCCTGAAAGAGCGTTACACCAATCTCCGCAATAGGCTGGGGAGGTACGGAAGGAGCGGTCTTAAGACAAGGTTCCTCGAGGAGATACTCGAGAACGACGAGGATGTGGATTACATAGAGAGGCAGTTCAATCTGTTCGATTCCAACCTCGAGTACCTGTTGAAGGAAAAGCAGAAGCTGCAGACCTTCAGGGAGGAGGCTGTCATAGATGACTTCAAGGACCGGATCGCGGAGATAGAGATGGTGATGGACGATCCTATGATGCTCGATCGGGTCGTCGAGAAGATGATAGCACTCGAGAAGCTCATCCGGTCGGAGAAGGACAATCAGAAGAGAAGGGATGAAGAGCGGAAGAGGCGGCTGGAGATAAGGAAGAGCCTGGACAAATACTCCTCCGAAGGGTTCAAGGTCACGACGGTGGAGCAGCTGCTAGATGAGAACATGAACCTGCTGGAGGAGGAGTTCGATATCTTCATCAGACAGGTCGCTAGGCTCAAGTCCCTGAAGGAGAAGCTGTTCAAGATGGATGCCACTGGGTTCGAGGAGGAGGTCTCCAAGCTCTCCGATAAGCTCAACGACCCCGAGAACCTGGACCAGGTCGAAAAAGAGCTCGATGAGCTCAAGGACAGCATCCTGAGCCAGAGGATGAGGTTGCAGAAACTGGAGAACGCCCTGAAGGAATGGAGCGGTATGGGCTTCAAAGTGACCAAGCTCGAAATGGCGCTGAAGAAGGATATCGCCGAGGCCGAAAAGGTCTATACCGATTACAAGGCCAGGATAGAGGAATTGAGCGATTACCAGACAAAGCTGCAGGACATGGGCCACAAGGATATTGCTGACCAGGTCCACAAGATCACGATGATGATAAAGAACCCGGAGCTTTTAGACACGGTAAGGAAGGAGATGGCCCGGGTCCAGAAGACGGTAACTGATATTGAGACGATAAAGGCGAAGCGCAAGGAGCTCAACGAGCTCCTCAAGGTATGGAAGACCCAAGGTTACAGGATAGACCGGATCCTCGAGCTGATGAGAGAGGAGAGCACATATTCAGGGCTCGAGGAGATAGTCCTTCACTATACAAGGTCGATAGCTGCCCTGGAATCCTTCAGGGCGGAACTCGTGGTCGAAGAGCGGGGTTGGTTCCCCCAGACCGAATCCTTCATAAGGGAGAACATGAACGACCCCGATCGGTCCCAAGAGATACTTCAGAGGTTCGATGAGCTGAAGGAGCTCAATAAGAAGGAGGAGAAGAGGCGGGGGGAGATACAGAGGAAGCTCAAGGAGCTGGAGTCGCGTGGGATAGATATCTCCAGGATAGAGCCGCTTCTGATGGGCGACTCCCAGTACCTCACGACCGAGTACGAGGTCTTCAAGGAGAACGTCAAAAGGCTCCTAAAGCTCAAGGCGACGTTGCTGAAGGACGCTCACAGGAGGTCTGACCAGGACCTGGAGATGCATGCCAAGTCCATGAACGACCCCTATTCAATAGATGTTTACGAGCAGGTGCAGGACGGAGGCAAGAAGCAGGCCACAGGGACCCAGCAAGCCGCTGCCACCTCGACTCCTGTGAGCCAAGGACAACCTGATCAGTTGAACCCAGCCCAGAGCGTGGACCAGATCAAGGAAGCCGCAAAGCGTTTGTTCAGGGAGAACAATTACGAGGAAGCTTTGAAGCTCTTCGAGCTGGTGCTCGATGTCGATCCGAACCAAAAAGAAAGCCTCTTCTACAGAAAGAAGATAATGGCAAAGATAAGGCTACCATCGGTCGCACCCGTCGCAGGACAGGAAGGCCCGTCATTGGTGGCTCCAGGCATCTCGGAGGCATCAGGTCCCGATGCAAAGGAAGATGGGCCTCAAGCTAGGACAGAAGTAGGCAAGAACACGAAACTGGAAGGAAAGACACCGAACCCCCACTGCCTCTCCTGCAAGGGCTCCGGGAGCTGCATCTGGTGCCAGGGTTCGGGAAAATGCTCGACCTGCAATGGGGTAGGACTTTCCTTCGGCTCCACCTGCACGACATGCAAGGGCTCCGGGAGCTGTTCCGTATGCAAGGGGACAGGGGTATGCAGCTGGTGCATATCCTGAAATGAACAAGGATGAAAAAAGAGGTGTAAATCATGTTCGATCTGAAGATAGCGTTCCTGCTGTTATTACCATTGGTGATGTCAACGTTCGTTGCAGGACAGTGCTGCGATGTCCCTCCGATACATATTCTGAGCAATGAGATGGTCCTAATTTCGACCAAAGAGGTCTGGACAACGGATGTGTTCGTCAACGGTACCCTGGTCGTGGACGACGAGCTCATGATAACGGGCGCGGAAGTGGTCATGGGGGGAGCTGGGATCAGTGTGACCGAGAACGGCACGCTCATTCTGACGGATTCGAGGGTATCACCCCACCCCAACAACACCGGGTTCTACCTGGAGAACAGGGGAAGGCTGGAGCTGAATGGAGCGGTGCTTGAGGGATGTTCCGACCCTGGCAATTCGCTCATAGGATTATATCTGGTATCAAGCTCGCTCATCATGGACGATTCGATGATGATCTCATCCGGGCTCATCCATTGCCAGAGCAGCTCGGTCAGGATAAGGGACAGCAGCATCTCCGGTCTGGTATCGTCCGAGAGCGATTGCACCCTTAAGGGAGGCAATGTCACCTCCATGGGGCTCACCCAGTACGGGAAGGGCAAGATGGAAGTGATGGATGTCGATGTCACCTCCTCCATATCGTTCTCCTCGCCAATATCCGCCATCTCTTCGCTGGATGGAGGGGAGTTGGTCCTGGAGGACGTCAGGATAGAGGGGTCATATGATGGTGGCATCTATGCAAGGAACGGGGTGCTTTCCGTTTCGAGGGTGTCCATCTCTCTTCAGGACGGCCTTTACGGGCTCAGGTCGGAGAACACCTCCGTCGTGCTGCTTGATGAGATGGAGATAGATGGGACCCTCGAGGGAATGACCCTCCTTGGAACTGATTCCGATGTCGTGGCCAGGAACTGCATCGTCCATGCCAATTACACAGGGCTTCTGTACGGGGGCATGGGAACGTTGACGGCATACACAAGCAAGTTCCAAGGGTCCACATATGGGGCCATAGTCAAAGGCCCAACGATCCTTGAGCGCATCATCTTCGAGGACAATCTGATAGGCATCATGGCTGAAGAAGGTTCCCTCAAGAAGGTGGAGAGATGCATTTTCACGGACTTTGAAAAATGGGGGATAGAGGAGGAGGCATGGAGCATTAGGATATGGCCAGACAACAGCTTCGAGCCGGGGCAGGAGGCCAAGGGAACCTATGCTTGGTGGGGAAGGGTCAACGTCTCTGCCAGGTCCGAGGAAGGGTTCGAGGTTGAAGGGGCTGAGCTTAAGCTTGGGACGATGGGGGAAGTACCGGTCCGCATATCAGCCGGCGAGGTCGGAATGGTCTGGGGCTACTCGAATGATGGGGATACTGTCGCCGCTCCACTTATCAATGTATCCGCAAGGTGGGGTACGTCATCTGCGTTCAGGACCGCCCGACCCATGGAAATGGTGGTCCATTCCCTTGTGCTCACCCTACGGCTCTCTGACATATCGGTCACCGATATCAGGATGATCGACCACACTCTGGAGGTGGACGTGGCCGTCCGTGGACCCGGGGTCAGGGACGTCCGTGCCACCATCTACGTCGATGGCTCCTACAGGACCTCCGAGCTCTTCGACCTTGGCCCCAACGGGACCGTTACCCTCTCGTTCACGCTTAGAGGATTGGATGGAGGGGAGCGAAATTTCACTGCGAGCGTTCTCTCTAGGGACGAGTACAGCGGGGCTGATGGGGCTTTGACGGCCAATAACGAGATGTCGATCACGTTCATGGTCAAGGTGGACAAGGATAGTGACGTCCTGTACGTTCCGCTGGCACTTTGCATCATGTTCGTCTCCATTGCCTTTGTTGTTATCGTTGGTTATGTTAAAAAGAGCGGTCCTAAAGTTTAATAGGGTCCTTTGCTTCCCAAAGACCATGGCCATTGCATCGTCCAAGGACATCGAGTACATGACCGTATCCGAGGTCTCGGGCCCTCTAATGGTGGTCGAAGGGATAGAGGGCGCATCCTACGGCGAGGTCGTCAGGATAAGGTCTCCGGACGGAAGGATGAGGCTGGGGCAGGTGCTCGAAGCCCATACCAACAAGGCCATAGTCCAGGTCTTCGAGGGAACCAAGGGCTTGGACACGAAGGCTACCTCGGTCAGGTTCACCGGGGAGACCATGAAGATACCGGTGACCATAGAGATGCTCGGCAGGGTCTTCTCAGGGACGGGAAGACCCATAGACGACGGACCGGGACTGATACCTGATGAGCGGCGTGACATAAACGGGGAGCCCATAAACCCGACGGCAAGGGAGTACCCCAAGGAGTTCATCCAGACCGGTATCTCGACCATTGACGGCATGAACACCCTTGTAAGGGGTCAGAAGCTCCCTATATTCTCAGCCTCCGGTCTACCGCACAACGAGCTCGCCGCCCAGATAGCAAGGCAGGCGAAGGTGCTGGGCTCGAGCGAAGAGTTCGCTGTCGTCTTCTGCGCCATGGGGATAACGGCCGAAGAGGCCAATTTCTTCAAGAGGTCCTTCGAGAGGTCCGGGGCACTGGAGCGAACGGTCCTCTTCCTGAACCTCGCAGATGACCCGACCATAGAACGGATAATAATCCCCAGGATGGCCTTGACGACAGCGGAGTACCTTGCATTCAAGAAGGGCATGCATATACTTGTCATCCTGACGGACATGACCAACTACTGCGAGGCCCTCCGTGAGATAGCGGCGGCCAGGGAAGAGGTCCCGGGAAGGAGGGGCTACCCCGGATACATGTACACCGACCTGGCCCAGATATACGAGAGGGCGGGAAGGATAATCAACAACAAGGGCTCCATCACCCAGATCCCCATCCTGACGATGCCGGATGACGATATCACCCACCCCATACCGGACCTGACTGGCTACATCACTGAAGGGCAGATCGTGCTATCAAGGGACCTCCACAGGAAAGCGATAAGGCCGCCGGTCGACCCCCTGCCATGCCTATCAAGGTTGATGAAGCAGGGCATAGGCAAGGGCAGGACAAGGGAGGATCACGACCAGGTCTCCAACCAGCTCTACGCAGGATATGCCGAAGGCGTGAACCTGAGGGACCTGGTTGCAGTCGTGGGCGAGGAGGCTCTGACCGATAGGGACAGGTCCTACCTTCACTTCTCCGAGCTGTTCGAGAAGCAGTTCATCAACCAGGGCCCGGAGGAGGACCGGACCATACAGGATACCCTTACGCTCGCTTGGAAGCTCCTCAGGACGGTTCCCAAAGAGGAGCTGAAAAGGATAGATGAGGCCAATATACAGAAGTACTATCCCGCCTGATGGTTCAGACCCTGTTCACGCCGTATAGGACAGAGGCGACCACGGTAGGTCTCTTGGTTCCCAGGACCTCAGAATAATCGGTCATTTCGCAAGAGAAGACCCTATGTTCAAGGGGAGAGCCCAATAATGTGCCCGCCACTATGCCGGTGACGGCCTGGTCGTTCATGTTCTTCCTGGCGGACAGTAGGTAACCCAGATGGTCCTTCCTTTCGTAGAGGAGCTCCAGGTCGGATCCTATCATCCTGTCGATGATGCCCAGGTCCTCTGCCACCTCGGTCATGCTGTACCCATGGCCGTAATGGACCAGGTCACCGGTTATGAGGAGCGCGGTGTCGTCGTCCAGCTCTTTCATCAGAGCATTCCCCTTCGACTCAATGTCCTTGACCATGAGCTCAGGTTCGGTCAAGGACCTGTCCCTTACGACGAAACGCCTTTTAAGTCCGATTTTTGGCTGCCCCAATGCACTTTCGACAAGGTCGAGCATGAAGCTAAGTCCGTCCAGGGAGAATTCCTCTTTTTCCGGGTCGTAATCGAAGCTATGGACAACACCCAGGGCGAGCACCTTGTCCCTACCGGACCTGTGGACCGCCCTGACCGTCCTCAGGAGCGGCATGAAGGACGAATCGATATAGGTATGGGGGAACGAGAGCGCACCGCCTCTTTTCAGGACCGCGTCAACGTCCGGGTCCGGATCATCCCACATCGACCTTACCCTGGCCTCGAGCTCGCCCCTCCGCCTCTCACGCTCCTCGCTGTAATAGGCCTTCCATGTCCTATCGCCAAGCATTTCCATACGGTCACGACCTTGAAGGGGAACGATGGTATCTATCAATCATTATCGCGCCTCCCGTTCCTTACATAGGTGGATTGGTCTTATGCTATGTATTCTTTTTTATCTTATCCACTGCCCGACAGCGTTCAAGGTGACATTACCATTGGTCCCTGCGTTTCAGCTTATGATCTCACCCTTTCTCCCGCACTCGGGACAGACGATGTTCTCGAGGGCCCCCTTCTTCATCGCATCCTTGTCCACATGTTCTTTGAATATCCCACCGCAGAACGGGCATTCCAGGGTCACCTTGATCATTTCCCTACCTCGTGGTGGAGATGGTGGTGGGGTGGGCTCCAATACCAATGGGATCGCCCTGGTGGAAGCCATCTTTGCTTCTGCCCGGGGGGGAGGTGAAGGTCTTGCAAGGGGGGTCTTCGGAACAGGTTTGGGTCTGACAGGGAGCGTCGAGGGTACCTTGGCAGGTCTTTTTGCGGGTACCAGGTCCAGGACCCTTTGTCGGTCGGGCACTTTACCAACCTTGCCTGTCGGTCCCGGAAGAGGTCTGGAGGCATCTTTAGGTCCCACGATCTCTATACCGGCCTCCTTGAGCCTTTCCCTGAGCCGGTACATCCTACTTTTCCTCAGGAGTATCAGGATGATGACTATCAAGAACACGATCAGGAGGAGCGGCAGGAGGCATATCAGGAACTGCGCAAGGTCCCCGGTCTGTATCAGGTCCCCATCCTCCGGTAGGACATCTATGGTGATGGACACGTTCGAAGAGGCTCCCTTGCTGTCTGTCACGGTCAATCTGACGATCAGACCTGTCCCTTCGGAAGCGCTCCTCCATCTGGTCCTGGCACCCCTGTCCGAACTCCCGTCGGGAAATTTCCATAGAAAAGTGAGATGGTCGTTGTCAGGGTCGGAGGACCTGGAACCATCGAAGATGAAATCCTCCCCAAGACGCCTTTGCGTCCCGTACTGTGAGTCTATGATGGCGACAGGGGGTCGGTTCTGGGTGGTCAAGGCCGGGGTGAAGCTGATGGTATTTACGTTCCTGTCCTCGTTACCGGTAAGGTCAACAGCTGTCACAGCCGCCCAATGCAAGACCTTGGGATCAAGCCCGGTCAATAGCGCGCTCGTTTCATAGGACGGGACCTCGAGCTGGGGGTCCAGACCATCGAGCCCGCCGAAGGTGCCAGTGCCTGCATAGACCCTGTAAAGCATCAGATCATCGGCCTCCGAAGGGTCCCAAGAAAAGGATACCCTGCCATCGCCCGTTACGCTGAACTCGAGTCCCGAGACCTGTGGTGGTGGGGTGGTATCATTTTGAGCTGCCTCACCCCATAACAGAATATCGTCCAGGAACAGTCCGCCACCCTTTCCGTCCTTCCCAGATGTCAATGAGACCCTGAGCTTCGTTCTGCCTTCCGTTAACCCCTCCAGGGCAAAGACCGTCTCTTTCCAATCATATGGCCCGGTGAAGCCCCTCTTTCCGGCCAGTGGGCCTGTATTTGCGCCTAGTTCATCATATGCCGTATCGTCCCCAATGGGTGCTATCAGGACCCAATCCAGGCCATCCTCCATAAGCTCGAGCACAGCCCCGCAGGTTGAGGCCGGTCCAGAGCTTTCCAGGGCATGGTGGATGGAAAGGAAGGCGGTCCCGAGCCCCGCCAGGTCGAGCCAGTCAGACTCGACCGTCGTGAGGCATATTCCGCTGAATCCCTCAGTGGAGGAGGTCCCGCTCCCTGCCTTAAGGACCTGACCGCGGGAAAGCGACAGACAACCCGTTACGGAATTCGGGGAGGACCAGGAGGCATTGCCCTGTTCGGTCCGTAAGGTGTAGGGCCCCGTCCCTTTGGCCATGTCATCATAGGTCAGGGCATCGACGGCGTAAGCGATGAAATACTCCTCAGAGCCCTCGGTCCCCGCTCCCAGGAGTACGATCTCCACCCAGAATTGGCCCACCTCATCAGGGGTCCAGCGGATGGTGTTCTCTCCAAGCATGGAAGGTGTCACCGTCATCGTCCTGTCCAGCAGGACCCGTTCACCGGTAGTGGAGATCATTATCCGGACACTTGCCTCCCCTATCCTATCCAGGGGTCCCCCTGCAAGGAAGAAGGAAAAATATGCGGTGTCGAAAGCGCTCAGATAGGTAGGATATGCGCTTTGTCTCGAGAAATGGACCGGTACAGGACCGCTTGCGGCCCCATAGAGCACTATGTCATCCAGAACGACACCTCTTCCCTGGAGGCCGTCAGGAAGGTCTGTCAGATGGAACCTGATAGTGAGGGCCCCCCCGATATGGTCCTCAAGGGAGATGTTGAGCTCTTCCCATACCCCTTCAGAGCTGCCACTAAGCTCTTGAAGGACGTGCCAATCCTCCTCAGGTGTTCTAGTCATGACCTTGAGACCGTCATGCCCGAGCGTCTGTCCAGATGAGGACAGGTCGTACCAGATATGGAAGGAGATATGGAGCGATGAGAGCAGTGTGGTATCCATCTCGGGCAGTTCCAGATAGGCATCGGTCCCGTTGGGATAGGTGCCGTTGAGAGGGGCTCCCCATGCCCCGCCCATCGCACTCCCCGGCCAAGGTTCCTCCGGATTTCCCTCACCGGGGACCCCCCATTCCCAGGGGTCGTTCGTCCCGCCATGGACGAAACCCCCATCGTCGGTATCAAGATCGAACCTGACCGTCTGTTCGAACCCCTCGGCCGAACAGAGGAGGTCACCATGAGGTATGGCAAGGACCGTGATGAGAAGGAGGACGGATGGAAGCAATGCTCTGTGAATGTTCATACTATCTTTCAGGCTCCTTGGGTCGGGATGGGTGGAGTAGGCCTTCAAGGTTTTTTTAAACTATCTGTTCCGAGCCCTCCGGACCACCTTTCAACAGCTCGATGAAGGCCCTTTCCAGGGCTGGGACCGCCTCTGAGGCTCTGGCCTGTATGAAATGGTCGGTTAGGGAGAGGGAGTGTTCCGAATGCTCCGGATTGACCTCTATTATGGTCGCACCCGATGACCTTGCGATATGCGGGAGCATTGCCGCAGGGTGGACGACACCAGATGTTCCGATTATCAACAGGGGTTGGCCCGAACCAGCAGCGTCGAAGGCCCTCCTCATGGACCTTTCGGGGAGGTTCTCCCCGAAGAAGACTATGTCCGGTCTCTTCACAGCTCCACAGGTGCATCGCCTATCGAAGGAGGGATATGTCTCCGGCGTCAGGACCTCCCTTGCTCCGCACGAAGGGCAGAGGATGCGTCTAGCATTACCATGGAGCTCCACCACTTCCTTTGACCCTGCGAGCATGTGGAGGCCGTCCACGTTCTGGGTGGCTATGAGGCCTACCAGGCCCATCTGCTCCATCCTTGATAGGGCCAGATGAGCTTCGTTGGGCATGGCTCCAAGGGAGGAGCCAATGATATCATCGAGCATCTTCCACGATAGCTCAGGCTCCCTCCTGAAGGTATCTATGTGTCCGTAGAGGTCGGCATCATACCTGCTCCATAGGCCTCCCGGGCCCCTGAAAGGCGGAATGCCAGATTCCACCGAGATACCAGCCCCGGTCACAACGAGCAAGGGCTTACCGCCCAGAACGGCCTTCACGGCCTTCAAGCAGGACCTTCCCAGTTCGTCCAACCCATCACCCGGCATCAGCACTCATAGGGCTCATCACTTCTTTCAGCCCATGGATGCATCATCATCTGCCGCTGCCGGATTGCGCAACCAGGTTATCTATTTGTCCGAATATGCGGTGGCATAGACGAGAACGCTGGTCATGAGGGTCTTCTTCTTGGGGTTGTACGCACCCAGGTTCATTGAGGTAATCCTAATATTCCCGACCTCCGTGAAACCCTGGCTATAAGCTTGCTCCAGGGCGCGGAGGGTCGCCTCCCTCCTTGCCCGCTCCAGGATAGGGAGGAGCGAGCCCATCCTCCCTCCGACCAGCTGCCTCCATTGGGCGAGCCAGGTCTTGAAGGCATCCGCACCTATCGTAACGCTCCCGTAGACAATACCTGCCCTCTTGGGGTCCATCATAATAGGTCTCTTCCTGTTATGGAAGAATACCTTGCTCTTGATAGCCTCTTCCCTTCTGCTAAGGTCCTCCAGGTGCCTCTTCTCGATGATGGTCCCGGAGATGACTGGTATTATAAAGAAGAGTAATGATATCATCAAGGGTAGTATGATAAAGCAACAAAAAAGGAGTCCTTCACCACCCATTAAACCACATCCTCACTCTGCCACTACGGCTGTACCATAGACATAGACCTCTGCTGCACCCTGCATTAGGGAGGCCGTGGAAAGCCTTACATTGGTTATGGCATTGGCCCCCATCGCCTGGGCGTTGGCGACCATCCTGTTGGTGGCCTCTGTCCTGGCCTCCTCCATCATCTCGGTGTAGCCCTTGAGCTCACCCCCGACTATGTTCTTGAGCCCGGCCATTATGTCCTTGCCTATATGTTTGGCCCGGATGGTCGTTCCGCTCACAAGCCCCATCACCTTGACTATCTTCTTACCCGGTATCTCTTCGGTCGTCACCATGAGCATTTCCAAACCCCATCCTGCTGAAATGGCCAGAACTATAAAAATCTCACTGGCCTCCAAAGGTTCATCCCAAATGCTTTAAGAGCTTTCGATGATGATACGGGGCGGTCAGGGGCGCGACAGATGGGCAGGTCCAAGTTCGAGATAGAACTTCTTTCCATGTACGGGGACGTGAGAGCGGACATAGAGGGGAGGATTCAAGAGTTCCTCTCCATCTGGGAGGCCAGGGACGAGGAGAGGGTGTTATCGGAACTGAAGTTCTGCCTTCTAACGCCCCAGTCGAAAGCGCTCTCCTGCTGGGCTGCTGTGGAGAGGTTAGGTTCCGAGGGGGTTTGTAGTAGGACCGCAAAGGAAAAGGTCGAGGAGTGCCTCAAAGGGGTCCGATTCCATCATAACAAAGCGAAATACCTCCTCGATGCAATGGAGAGGTTCGAAGACGAGGAAGGCGGGATCATTGCCCTGCTCGAGGGGTTCGGGAGCAGCCAGGAAGCAAGGGATTGGCTGGTCGGGAACATCAAGGGACTTGGATTGAAGGAAGCCTCCCATTTCCTCAGGAACATAGGTCTGGGCGAGGACCTTGCTATACTTGACCGGCACATACTCAGGAACCTTGCGCTCGCAGGAGCGATCCCGGAGGTCCCCAGGTCACTGCCAAGGGGCCATTACTTGGAGATAGAGGAGAGGATGAAGGCGTTCTCATCGAAGCTCGGGGTCCCATTATCCCACCTGGACCTATTGCTCTGGTACAAGCAGACAGGGTGCGTGTTCAAATGAAGGTCGATGGTCCTTTCATGAAGACCCCCTCTCTGAGAGGAGATGTCCTCTCGAGGATAGGGGCCATACTCCAAAAGGATGAGGGATTGGATTCCAAGCTGCTTTCGGTCTGCAAAGTGCTGTCGGGGACGGTTCCCCATTACGATTGGGTCGGCTTCTATCTCGTAGACCCGGAAAAGGACAGGGAGCTGGTCCTGGGTCCGTTCGTGGGCGCACCGACAGAGCATGTGAGGATACCGTTCGGCAAGGGCATCTGCGGACAGGCAGCTGCGACAGGTATGCTCTTTTTGGTCCCTGATGTCCTGAAGGAAGGGAACTACCTCTCATGCAGCCCCGACGTCAGGTCGGAGATAGTGGTCCCCATCCTGGACGGGGACAGGGTCCTTGGCGAGCTGGACATAGATTCCCATATGATGGACCCCTTCGATGGATGGGACAGAGAGCTGCTTGGATCGGTCTGTCACATGGTGGGACCATCGATCATCTTGGGAAAATGAAGTAAGGGGTAAAAGTTAAATCACGACCCTTGGTGGACAGTCATCAATAAATAACCCTTATCGCATCGAACGATGCCATGGTCAGGAGTCGATAGAATGGAGGAAGCTGCCCTCTTCAAGGTCACTTACGGGATGTACATAGTCGCCTCAAGGGACGGGGACAATTTCAACGGGCTCATAATAAACACTGCCACCCAGGTGACCGCCAAACCCCCATTCATATCCATTTTTATCAGCAGGAACAGCCTGACGCATGAGCATATCATGAAGAGCGGGGTATTCTCCATATCCATACTGAAGAAGGACACACCGCTGAAGTTCATCGGTAAGTGGGGGTTCAAGAGCGGGAGGGAATTGGACAAGTTCCAGGACACAAAGTTCAAGGTGGGGGCCTCAGGGGCCCCTATAGTCCTTGACCACGCCCTTGGATATCTGGAGGTGCGGCTCAAGGACCATTTCGATGTGGGGACGCATACCATCTTCATAGGCGAGGTCGTCGGGACCGAGCTCCTGGAGGAAGGAGAACCTCTGACATATTCGCATTACAGGGACGTTAAGGGCGGCAGGTCCTCGCAGAACGCCCCAACCTATGACGGATGGGCTGACAAGGTGAAGGAGAGGATGAGGTACAGGTGCACATCCTGCCATTATATCTATGACCCTGCCTCCGGGGACAAGTTCCCGGGCATAGCTCCCGGAACACCGTTCTCTGGACTGCCCGAGCGCTGGTGCTGTCCAGCATGCGGGACAGGCAAGGAAGGCTTCAAAGAGGCTGAATGATAAAGGATAAATTACTAATAGGATGTATGTTAAGGAACAGATGGAGGGCAGAACGATGCTCGGAAAAAAGATGATGGAAGAACTCAACAAGCAGATCAACGAGGAGCTGGCCTCAGCCTACATATATCAGGCCATGGCGGCATACTTCGAGAGCGAGGGATGGAAGGGCATGGCTCTATGGATGGAGAAGCAGGCCGGAGAGGAGCAGGTGCACGCAAAGAAGTTCTATGATTACATCAACGCAAGGGGTGGCAGGGTCAGGTTCCAGGCCATTCAGGAGCCCCCGTTCTCCTACAAGTCGCCGCTTGATGCCTTCTCCGCCGCGCTGAAGCACGAGCAGCATATCACCGCTAGGATCGACCTTCTAGTGGACCTTGCCAGGAAGGACAGGGACAATGCAACGGAGATAATGCTACAGTGGTTCGTATCCGAACAGGTCGAGGAAGAGGAGCACGCCACGGATGTAGTGGAGCACCTCAAGAAGATCAAGGACTCCACAGGCGCCTTGTTCCAGCTGGACCACCAGCTCGGCAAGAGGGGCGGGGATTGAAGGATACCTGATAGGGAGGCAACATAGATGATACGCATAGGTCAGAAGATACCAGATTTCGAGAGAGAGGTCCTCCATAACGGCTTCTTCAAGAAGGTCAAATTGTCCGATCACAGGGGAAAATGGCTCGTCCTGGCATTCTACCCTGCGGATTTCACCTTCGTCTGTCCCACCGAGCTCCAGGAGCTGGCTAAGCTCCATCCGGAGTTCAAGGAGGCTGGAGCGGAGATCATATCGGTCAGCACCGATACCAAATATGTCCACATGGCATGGCACGACACCTCGCCAGCGATAGGGGAGGTGAAATATCCCATGATGGAGGACCCCACCGGAAACCTCTGCAGGGAGTTCGGGACCTACAACGAGGAGTCAGGGCTCTCCATAAGGGCGACCTTCATCATCGACCCCGAGGGGATAGTAAAGGCAATGGAGCTGCATGACGACAGCATAGGGAGGAGCGCCAAGGAGATACTTAGAAAGCTCCAGGCCGCCGACTTCGTCAGGAACAATCCTGGTCTTGTATGTCCAGCAGGTTGGTACCCCGGTGATGAAGCGATCAAGAAGAGCAACGATCTAATTGGAAAGATCTGATGTGAGGTGAGGACATGGACCTGGAACACTATTCTATGAAGGACCTGCTGCTGACGGCCATTAAGAGCGAGATCGAGAGCAATATGGTGTACACCCAGCTGTCGGAGAAGGTGGCAAATGCCTTCCTCAAGGACCGGCTCCTCTTCCTCGCATCCGAGGAGAGGAAGCACAAGGAGTTCCTGGAGGGGCTCTACAGGGAGATGTTCAACGAGTATGATATCTCCCTACCTGTCAGGTCCCCGGTCCCGCTCCCGGAGGTCAGGGTATCCGGGAAGCATGTCATGGTCAGCGATGTGATGCTGCAGGCAATGGCCTCAGAGAAGGCGGCATCCGAGTTCTACGCATTCCTTTCCGAGAATTTGGAGGACGAGGACAAGAAGAGGACCATGCATTACCTCTCGTCGATGGAGATGGGGCATTACAGGATCCTTGAGCTCGAGCAGGAGCAGCTCTCAGCGACCGAGGACTACGAGGTCGAATGGGGAATGATGCACGCAGGACCGTGAAGAGGTCTGTTATCCTTTCATTCCCCGGTGATGTTCCCCGAGTCCCCGCGTCCCTCTATGACATCGATGGTCCTTCTGAAGAAAAGGAGGGCCGCCCTCTCTGAGAATTCACTGTTCGGATGGGAGTTCGTCGCGGATACCGCTTTGTCCTCCTTCATGTAGATCCCCCCTCCCGTCTCGATGGTCCAGAGGTCCCAGATGAAGACATTGTCCCCGGGGTCGTCCCACACGTTCTTGACCCAATCGAAGAACTCCTTCGCCCTCTGGGCATTGCCCTCCGATGTCGAATTCTCTACGAGAGCCGCTCCCGTCCATAATATAAACTTGGTGTCAGGGAACTCGGATAATTTCTGTTTGAGCGCCAGGTACTGAGGTTTGTAGTTCTCAAGCTTCTTCTCGGGTGAATTGATATCGGGGTTCCCTGTGTCCGGCAGGATATCGCTCACGGGGAAGCAGTGCTTGATGACAACGACATCATAGTGCTCCGTTATCATCTCAAGGGTCGGCTCCCTCATGTATGCTTCCTTCCCGGCGTGCTTCACCCAGATATTGTAGTAATCGTAGGGGTAGTTGTGCCAACCGTAGGGTGACGACTTGGGGAACGCCTGCTCTACGATGGCGTAGTTCTTCCCGGAGAGCTTATTGTGCTCCTTGAAATGTTCCGTGACCCCTCCGTCCCAGATGTTCTTCCCTGTGGAGTGATGGAGGAAGAGGACCTTCACATCGGCCTTAGGGGGCATCTTGAGGACCGGCTCCCTGATAAGGAAATGCTTAAGGACGAGGTAGAGGCCCGGGACCGATAAGAGGACGAGTAAAACGAGGATGGAACCGAGGAGGATGTTCCTTTTCCTTGGACGCATGGGAGCGGTATCGTACCCCGGATAGATAAATGAGGCGGAGATGATGGAGCCCGGTCATCCGATCGAGCTCTCAAAATCCTTTTATCCCAATACCCCGATGTTCCCCGGAGGTCTCATAATGCCACCGCTCAAGGGAACAAGGACGGAAAAGAACCTGCTAGCCTCTTTCGCCGGCGAATCTCAGGCAAGGAACAGGTACACCTTCTTCGCCACCGTCGCTGAGAAGGAAGGGTTCCAGGCGATATCAGGTATATTCCTGGAGACGGCCGAGAACGAGAGGATGCACGCCAAATTGTTCTTCAAGCACCTGGAGGGCGGTGTGGTCGAAATAACAGCGAAGTACCCTGCAGGGGTCATAGGGACGACCCTAGAGAACCTCAAGGCTGCCGCAGCTGGCGAGAACGAGGAGCACACCTTACTCTACCCCGAAGCGGCAAGGATAGCGGAGGAGGAGGGCTTCAGGGACGTTGCTACGACCTTCAAGATGGTTGCCAAGGTCGAGGTCGAGCACGAGAAGAGATACAATTCCCTCGTAGAACTGCTATCGAAGGGAGGCTACTTCAACAGGGACCAGAAGATCAGGTGGAAGTGCATCAAGTGCGGTTACATCCACGAGGGAACATCTGCCCCCGAGATCTGCCCCGTATGCAAGCACCCTAAAGCATGGTTCGAACCGCTGGTCTAGAAAAAAAGACCCAAGAGTCCTTCCGGGTGGGAATGAGCCGGGCAGGGGTGGGGGGACATAGAAGGAAGAGATAGAGGTGTATAAGAATAAGCTTTCCTTGCTTATCCCTGCCCGATGAAAGAACATCCTTTTGGAGAGTATATAAAGGGAACGACCATATTATCAAGCAGGGATAAAAAAAAGCTCAGGGAAGGATGTCGAACTCCTTCTCGACGAGCCTCCTTTCCCTATCGGCCAGGATGCTCAGGTCCATGGAAAAGAGCATGACAGAGTCCTTTCCGGTCATGACCCTGTCATGCAGGACCTGGAGGAGGTTAAGTCCCCTCTCGATGTTCATGTTGGTGAGCATGTACTCGAACCCCCAGACATAGATGGCGGCCCTCTGGGTCGAATCCATGATGGATTGGACCATTATGAGCATCTTCTGGACGTTCTGGGGCGAGATGCAGGTCAGGTCCCCGGAGGGGTTCGAAGTGAACCATATGACGGGGACCTCGGAGAGCCCCGGCACCCTTTTCAGGACGTCCGGGTGCTTCCTCGAGAAGGCAAGTCCTCTATATCCGCTAGTTAGCAGCCCCAGGAAATGGTCCAAGCCCTTCTTACCGTCCGGTTCCGAAACAAGATAAAAACCCCCTCTCTGTATCTCCTGGGGGGCTGCCTTGAGCGGGGCCGCAGCTATCATGTTGACCTCGGTGGGGGTGGCGCCCTCTATGGCGCTCAAAAGGTCCCCGATATTGAAGGGTTTCTTCATACCGACAATCCCCATTTTGAGGGCTTCCCAGACAGCGTTCTCATCGGCGCTCACCAGTATGATCTTGGCCCCTGGCCTCTCCTCCAGCATCACCCTGGCCGCCTCCAGCCCCCCCATACCGGGCATCCTGTGGTCAAGTATTATCAGGTCCGGCCATCGCTCCATGGCGCTAAGTAGCTCCAGTGCCTCTTCCCCGGTGGAGGCGGCCCCTGCCACATTGTAGCCTTTCAAGGCTAGGATGTCCCTATAGAGCTGCTGGACCATCTGTTCGTCCTCGACTATGAGAATGTCCTTCATTCGGGCCGTTTCTCCTTGACCGTACCTACCTTTCGATGGAACTCCTCCAGGGGATAAAAAACCTTTTCCGGCCATTCTACTAACTGGATAACTAGGATGTCCTTTCGGAGGGCTTGAGGAAAAGGTTTTAACGCAATAAAGGCTGGCAAGTGAAGTCGGTATGAGCTCAGCACAGCCCGTCTCGGAGCAGATGCAACGCTATTTCTCCGAACTGAAGGAGAGGGCCATAGAGGCCCAGGGGATAGCGGCCAGGGCCAGGAAGATGGGCCTTGATCCGACCGATGTGGTCGAGATCCCTTTTGCGGACGACCTTGCCGGTAGGGTTGAGAACCTGGTAGGGCCGCCCGGAACAGCGAAGCGGATCAGGGAGCTATCGCCTTTGATGGGCCGTGAGAAGCTCATGTTCACCATCGCAGAGGAAGTAGCCAGGGAGATCGGCGTAAGGGACCAGCAGAAAGCGCTGGACCAGGCGACCAGGACCGGCCTGGCAATACTTACGGAAGGGGTCCTGGTCGCACCTCTGGAGGGCATTGCCGAGGTCAAGCTTGGAAGGAACCCGGACGGTTCGAGCTATGCCGATGTCTATTTCGCCGGACCAATAAGGGCGGCCGGCGGGACCGCCCAGGCAGTATCGGTCCTCATCGCCGACCAGGTGAGAAGGTCCCTAGGCATAGGGGAGTACAGACCGACGGAGCAGGAGGTCCAGAGATACATAGAGGAGTTCCAGATCTACAAGAACACCCAGTACAGACCGTCGAACGAGGAGATAGCAAAGGTGGTCAGGAACTGCCCGGTCTGCATAAACGGCGAGGGGACTGAAAAGGAGGAGGTCCAGGGGAACAGGGACCTGCCAAGGGTCCCCACGAACCAGGTCCGCTCGGGCGTATGTCTTGTCATAGCCGAGGGCATACTCCTGAAGGCCAAGAAGTTGATCAAGATAACGAAATCGCTAGAGATCAAAGGTTGGGAGTTCCTATCCGACCTCAAGGCAAAGGAGGAGGAGAAGGACCAGAAGGGGGTATGCAATCCCGAAGAGCTCCTGGAACAGCTCATATCTCTCGAGGATGCCGATGACAAGGTTCCAGACATCACGACGGAGGTGACCGACGAAGATGGCAACTACCTTGATTTCGTATTCGATTCGGACCACGGCGGTGATGCAGTAAGGGTGCAGGACGAAGGCCTTGACAACAGGGTAGAGGCCACCATGAAGTACATAATGGACCTCATAGCCGGGAGACCCGTCCTCTCACATCCCTCCAGACCGGGCGGGTTCAGGCTGAGGTACGGCAGGGGGAGGACCTGCGGCCTGGCGTCCATAGGGATGAACCCCTTAACGATGAGGATCACCGACCAGTTCCTGGCCATTGGGACCCAGGTGAAGATAGAGAGGCCCGGTAAGGCCGGTGCGGTAACGGCCGTGGATTCCATACTGGGCCCCACAGTCCTTCTGGACAACGGTGACCTTGTCGAAGTAGATGACGAGAGGACCTTCACAGCCGTCAGGGACAGGGTCAGGGGCATAACCGACCTGGGCGAGATCCTGATACCCTTCGGAGAGTTCGCCGAGAATAATCACCCGCTTGTCCAGGGAGCTTATACAGAGAGCTGGTGGCTGATGGAGGTCCAGCTAGCGCTCTATCTGCGTGAGCGAGGGCTTACGGAGGACCCGTATTCCGAGGCCTATCGTCTCGAGGAGAGGACCGATGCCATCAGGAAGGAGTACCTGTCCCCGGTAATAGCTCTCAAATGCAGGGTTCCAGCCCCCTCCCCCCAGGAGCTCATGGAGGAGCAGAAGAGATGCGAGGAAAGGGCGGACTCCGAGGTCAAGAGGTATCTTAAGGAAGCTGCCAGGAGGGCCCAGGCAGTTGACAGGGAGGTATCGCTCCACGATCCTTCACCCTTTGTTCCAAAGGACGGCAGGTCGGCCTTCAAGGTATCTGAGGAGCTGGGGGTTCCCCTGCACCCATCATATACACTGCTCTGGCATGATATAGGCCTGGGAGAACTGGGCCTTCTAAGGAACCATGTCCTCAACGGTTCGAAGTGGGAAGATGGTAGCCTTCTAATACGAAAGGACCCGGTCATCAAGGACCTGCTGATCAGGCTCTGCTGCCATCATCGGGAAACGGAGGACGGTTACAAGCTCGATAGGTGGGCCTATCCTTTATTGAGGTGTCTGGGGATAACCGAGGAGATCAGGTCTCGTACACTGCCTCACAACTTCTCCGAGGCTAACAATGTGATGAAGGCAGTGAACCTGCTGTCCGGGACCATTATAATGGAGCGGGCCCCTACAAGGATAGGGGCAAGGATGGGCAGGCCCGAGAAGGCGGACGTCAGGAAGATGAAGCCCCCTGTCCACGGACTGTTCCCTGTGGGTATGGACAGCGGACCCCAGAGACTGCTTTCGAAGGTAATGAACAGAAAGGTCCTCGTTAACGTGTTCGGCAGGGAGTGCCCATCCTGCGGAAGGGTGACCCCTTATCTTTTCTGCTCCGACTGCAGGGTGGGGACCGCTCTCCTTCAGCCCGGGGCCCGTGAGGGGTTCGAGATGGATATGAGAGCAGAGGCGGAGAGGGCCGCTGTCAAACTGCTCATGGGCGGGGTGGAGTCCATTCCGGAGATGAAGGGCGTTAAGGGTCTGATATCGAAGGAAAAGGTCCCGGAACGGATGGAAAAGGGGCTGCTTCGGGCCAAGCACGAGGTGTTCGTGTTCAGGGACGGGACCATAAGGTACGATATGACCGATATCACCCTCACCCACTTCAGACCACTGGAGGTAGGGGCCTCCGTGGAAAGGTTGAAGGCTCTGGGATACACGAAGGACAAGGACGGTGCTCCTCTGGTCTCCGACGACCAGATGCTCGAGCTCAAGGTCCAGGACATAATCGTGAACGAGAGGTGCGGCGATTACCTGGTGAAGGTCTCCAGGTTCATTGATGAGGAACTGGAGAAGCTCTATGGAGAACCTCCCTACTACAAGGCGAATACCAGGGCCGACCTGCTGGGCCATCTGGCAATAGGACTTGCACCCCACACCTCGGCAGGTGTTCTCTGTCGTATAGCCGGATATACCCGGGCGTCTGGCTGCTTTGCCCATCCGTACTACCATACGGCCAAGAGACGCAACTGCGACGGCGATGAGGACGCGGTGATGCTCCTTCTAGACGGACTTTTGAACTTCTCAAGGAAGTTCCTGCCCGAGAGGAGGGGGGGGCAAATGGATGCACCCCTTGTCCTCTCCATGAAGCTAGACCCCTCCGAGGTCGATAAGGAAGCTCACAATGTCGATGTATCCTCAAGATATCCCCTGGATATGTTGAGGGCGACCATGCACAAGGCCAAAGCGAACGATTACTGGATGTATAGGCTTGACACGGTCAAGTTCAGGGTTGGGACGTTCCTGCAGTACGAGGGGTTCGGATACACCGATGACACGAAGGACATAAACCATGCTCCTGTGGAATCTGTTTACAAGACCATAGGCCTCACGGAGGCCAAGATCCACCGCCAGCTCGCGCTCGCCAAGCTCATCAGGGCAGTGGATGAGGATGATGTCGCGGAGAGGGTCCTGACGACACACCTACTCCCTGACCTGATAGGGAACCTGAGGTCGTTCACCCAGCAGTCCTTCAGATGCACCAAGTGCGGTGAGAAGTACAGGAGGCTCCCGCTCTCGGGGAAGTGCATCAGGGAGGTAGGGGGCTCAGGCTACGGGGGCAGACCAGCCCTATGCAACAATAAACTGGTCCTGACGGTATCGGAGGGTTCGGTCAGGAAATATCTGGGGATCGCCCAGTCCATAGCGAAGGAGTACGGTGTCTCGGATTACCTCAGGCAGAGGATTGACCTCATGTCGCGCTCCATAGAGAGCATGTTCCCGACGAAGTACCAGGAGACGACCCTCGAATCCTTCATGTGAGGCAATTCATCGTTAGCACTGAAAAAGAATGAAAAATGCGGGGCCCTGCTCTTCGGGCCCCGTCCCCCCACATTCCCGTCCTTTCAATGTAAGAGCTATCTTTTCTCAGAGCTTGATCATCTCGCCGCAAAGCGGGCATTCCGCCGAGGTCGCGCCCTCGGGTATTGCGACCTCTGACCCGCAGAGAGAGCAGTTCTTCGACTTCCCATCGACCTTCCTCTTCTCATCGGCCTTAGGGGCTTCGGGCTGCTTGGGTGCCTCTGGCATGGGCGCAGGTGCCGGGACCTCCATATCCTTGAGCTCGGGCTTCTCCGGTTCATCTGCTCCCTTCACCTCATCCTCCGGAGAGGGAGGCAGCATATCATCGGACGTAGGTGGTTCCAGGACGAAACCGGAAGCCTCGTTTATGACCCCTGGGAGAGCCCACTGAACGGCCTCTATCGCAGGCAGGTCGTTCGTAGGTACACCGGTGAGGACCTCGAACCTCCGCAGGTTCCTCCTCGTCCGCCTCAGGCTCCTCCTGGCATTTATCGTCTCCTTGTCAGTTCTCTGCTTTAGGACCAATAGCAGTCCTATGACCACTATCGCCATTATTATCAAGAGGACGATGAGGAGCGGGAGCCACCACGCAAGGGTGGAATCATCCTTGATCTCCCAGATCGTTGGGTCGAGCGGCGCAATGTCCTTCTTGTCGTTCACAGGGTCGCCGTCGGTGTTCGGGTTCTTGGGATCGGTCTCGTTCCCGTCTATGATGCCGTTCTTGTTAGCGTCCTCCTGGATGTCCAGCAGACCATCGTTGTCGTCGTCGTCATCCTGGAAGTCAGGGATGCCGTCCCTGTCGGTGTCAAGTGACCTTATATCTGGCCTGACCTGGATGTTCAAGGCAATGGACTCGTTATCCACACCATCGAAGACGTGCAGTGTGACGGTATGGTAGCCGACCTGCAGGACCTTCTCTATGACAGCATCGGTCCCGAGGTACCCCTGGATATCGGAATACCAAAGGTACTTCAGACCATCATCATCGGGGTCCCTGCTTGTGGAACCGTCGAACCTGACAGCCTCCGTATCCGTATAGGTCTTTTTCGGATCAGGGCTCGTAACGATCGGTACCGGCCTATTGTTGACCTTTTCTGGAAGGATCTCGACCGGTATATCGAAAGAATAGACGTAACCGTTCCCGGCGATGTCCTTGGCCCTCCATTTGATGTAATTGACGCTGTTCTTCTCGAAATAGATGGCCGGTGTCTTGGCCGTTATGGTCTCATATGCACCACTGATGTCCAGGGTCTCCCAGGGGCCGTAGTTCGACACACCGTTGTGGGATACGGTGTACTCGATGGTGCTCGCATCCACACCGGAGCCAACATCGTTCAGTGTGATCCCGCAAACGACGTAGCTATCTGTCACAGGCTCTTCCGGAGTAGGAAGCTTGTATGATAGAGGGACCGTGTCCACTTTCACACGGAACGTATCGGACACGACATACCCGTTCCCGGCGATGTCCTTCGCCCTCCACCGGATGAGGTTGTCCTTCCCCTCCCTGAAGTTGATGAGCAGCTTCACGGTGACCTGTTCGCCCTCCCTTCTGATACCTGTTGGTTCCCAGGCTGTGAAGGATTGGCCCCCATCGTACGATGTGGAATACTCTATGGATGTCCCCCTCACCCCTGAACCATCCTGGTCCCTAAGGGTGATCTCGTAGTTCACGGAGTTCGTGTCCACCCAGCTTTCGGGAGCTGGACTGGGCACGCCGAAGATCGGCGCTTCCATATCGTAGTAGATGTTCACCATGGTGGACGGACCGTAGTTATGGGCCGAATCCACGCTCCAGAGATAGACAGTGTTCCATCCTGCCTGGGTTAGTGTGTAACGGATGGTCGTCCTTGAGGTGAACGTACCCATTCCGGTCCCGCCGCCGTCCTCTGTGCTGTACATGTAGCCGATGACTTCCGAAGTCGTGTCGAATGCCGGCAGCCAGGTGAGGAAGACCTCCGGATCATTATCATATCCTGTGAGCGTATCTATGTCGGAATCTGCCCTGGCAATGACCTCATTGGGGGGTTCTGGCATATCGGTATCTACCAGATAGAAGAAGCTAACAACGCCCGCTTCATTGTCCGCCTCTGCGTAAAGGTCTATGAAAGATAGGTTGAAATCCTCCCTTCCCGCAACCTCCCTTGTCCTGAACGTGAAATATATATCCCTCCCGGAGGTGGAAGAGTTGACGAAGACGTTTCCGACGGAATCCGTCATCTTGATCTTGTAGTAAGAATTCGGCGGTGAGACGGTCGTACCCTGATAGACCGGTTTTAACCCGGTTATCTCTATCTTTTCGTTGGCCTTGACATAGGACCCCTTGGTAAGCAGACCGTTGAACTCCGATATCACCTGTAAAGTACCGAAATAGTCCACATCGGCCTCCACCTTGAAGAGGGATGGTTTGGCCAGTGAGGCCGACAGGTCCCTACCACCAAGGACCGCCACGGACATATCCACCATCTCCTCTGAGGTGATGACCGCATTGAACATGAACTCTATCTCTATGGACATACCTGTTGAGCCATTCACTTCGACCGAGCTCGAGAGGACCTCCATGTAACCGTACAGGTCGCTCTTCTCGGTCATCTTCATCAGACCTCGGTCCCAGGCAAGGACGACCATCCTGCCCTCAACGGAGGGTCCATGGAATATGAAGTTGACATCGAACTGCCTGAAGTCCTGGATACCCCAGGTGTTGGAGGCATATCCTGAGATATGGTACGGTTTCCCGGCCCCAAGTACAGAACCACCTGGACCATCGCCATCAATGAGTTCGAACCTATCTATGGCCAGGACGGACCGGACCTGGTAGTAGAAGAAGACCACTCCGACGTTAACAGGGTAGCCCTCGAAGTTACCCATGGGAGCCCCAACGAGGATCTCATCGATATCGTCCCCGTTGAAGTCCATTATCGCGAAGTTATCGAGCTGGTAGTATCCGAACCCGGAGTTCTTCTCGGCCGCATCCATCAGGAAATCAGGATCTTCGAACTGCATGTAGAAGATATTGTCGCTCAATGAGGCGGTCTCGGTGGAATGGAGGATGTAATAGCATCCGATGTTATCGTTGGCCTTCCCCATATCAGAATAGATGACCAGGTCATCCCTGCCGTCCGTGTCCACATCGTGGATACCGAGCACACCGAAACCCCAATAAGCGCTTGGCCCCCTCACAAGGAAATCGTAGTCTATCAGATATGTATCACCTGCGGGGAAGAGGACATCTCCGTGGAATATGAAGATACCCCCTTTGTGGTCGAAGAAGCCGTAAGGAGCTGAGACTATGAGGTCCTGGACCCCATCCCCGTTCCAATCTGCATGAGAGACCTGTCCCAGCCCGTAATCCGCATAGGAAACGATCCTGGCATAGGTATAATATTCCAGGTCTATGTCCATGGGAAGGTTGGATGCACCGAAGACGACCTCCACCTCTCCGGACCCGATCCCATTGGAGTTCACCATATCGGAACCTATGAGGATATCCATGTAATCGTCGTCATTTATGTCCGCAACATCAAGGTCCGAGGAGGCTAGCCCCCAATAGCCATAACCCCCATCGTAATCATCCTCGGACGTGAAGATCCTGTGGTCATACTGTCCCAAAGAGGCATTATATACGGGTTGGAAGAGGAAACGCCCTTCATAGATGTAGACCGAACCGGAGGAAGAGGACGGTCCATGGTAAACATCGGATATGATGATATCATCGTAATCATCATTGTTTATGTTCCCTATCTCTATGTCCCACCCGAAAGCTGCCGTTTTGGAAGGACCAATGAAGCTAGTATCCGCGTAAGGTGAGAGTATCCTGTAGCTCCATTTTGCCTCTCCCAGGAACAAACTGACGATGGGGTGCACCCTCTTGGGCGCGGTAGGGTAGGTGTATTGGTCAAGATATCCACTGACCAGAAGGTCGTTGTACCCGTCCCCGTTCACATCACCGGTCTCAAGGTTGAGACCGAAGAACTCGTTCTCCTCCTGCCCTTCTATCTTCACGTCGGCATCCCTGAGGTCTATGACCCTCTCTATGTTCCCGCCGAAGAAGATGAAGACCTGCCCCCTCGTTCCGTTGAACCCCGGAGCGGAAACGACGAGATCGTCCATTCTGTCGCCGTTCAGGTCCGCGGAAATGAGAGCGTAACCTGCACCATTGTCCTTCTCCTGGCCTACTAAATACTGTTCCATGACCTGTGATGCGAGATCGACCTCTCCAATGAACTGGGACTGGGCCGTTGGGACCGGGTCCCTGGAGGATCCTACCTGGCCTCCGTCACCGAAGACCAGGGAAGGTGCCCCCAGAAGGAGCACCATCACGAATACTGTAAAGAACATCGTCATGGCCGAGCCTGCTATCCTGGACCTGTTCATATAGACACCCCTATCATATCCGAGGCAACGGACATCATGAAGGACCGTTACCTGCTGAATTATAGGTTCGGGTTTTTTTTATATAAAGGTATTGGATTGGTTTTTCCTACAATATTAACTTTAGCGTGATTGATGGTCCCTCGATGGGGTCTGGACCCGGTCATGGGCATCAGGAGGACAACCTCCCATCCCTTACCTTTACGACCCTTCTTGCACGCCTCGAGACCTCGGGGTCATGAGTGACCAGCACTATGGTCCTCCCCTCCTTGATGTTCAGGTCCCTGAGGATGTCCATGATCCTTGCTGTGCTCTCTGAATCAAGCTCTCCCGTAGGTTCGTCCGCCAGAATGAGCGGAGGGTCATTGGCAAGGCTCCTAGCTATGGCGACCCTTTGCTGTTCGCCGCCCGAAAGCTGAGAGGGGTACCTTCTTGCCTTATCCTCAAGTCCAACCCTTCCAAGGAGCTCCTGGGCCCTTGCCCTATTGCTGGTATCGAAGGGCTTGGCCCCGCTGAGGGGTAGTTTGACGTTCTCCAATGCGGTCATGGAAGGAACAAGGTTGAACTCCTGGAATATGAACCCTATCTTCCTGAGCCTTAGGCCGGAACGCCTCCATTCGTGCATCGCACCGATATCATCCCCGTCCAGCAGGACCTTTCCGCTGGTAGGCCTGTCAAGGGCCCCTATTATGTTCAGGAGGGTGGTCTTTCCCGATCCCGAGGGTCCCATAAGTGCAAGGAAATCCCCGCCCTTTATGTTGAGATCTATGCCCCTAAGGGCATGGACGGTGGTGCTGCCCGACCTGTATTCCTTGGACACCTTCCTAAGCTCCACCATCACTTCGGCCGCGCCCCCGTTAAGACCGGTTCGCGCCGGTCCGTTATCAGGTCCTTGGTAATGCGTCCGGTGATATATTACCTGCCCTTTGCCCCGTTCCATTCCTTCCCGGGCCCCATCATGGCCGCACGCATCCCGGGGACCAGCGAGAATACCGCAACGAAGAGGACCATGGACAGAGCGGTAATGACAACCCAGTTCCCGTCCATGACGAAGAAGTCGATGTTCAGACCGTAAAGGTCCTTCAAATAGCTGTCAAGACCGTCAAGCAGAATATCTCCGCTCAAGGCTCCCAGCAGGGTCCCAAGGAAGGCAAGGACCAGTGAATCCCTGAGGACCTCAAGGTAGATCCTCGTCCTTGAGATGCCTATGGCCCTCATTATGGATAGGTCCCTGGAGCGGTCCTCCACGTCCATGATCATTATGGCGCTGAGGAACAAACCCCCGATCAGAAGGGCGGTCCCCCCCACCCCGAACGAGAAGACGGTCAGTATGAGGACCTCCTCCTCCAACCGGTAGATCCGTCCCTCCGATGTTACGACCTTATGGCCTGGGAACCTCTCTCTGAGGCCTGACATGAAGATATCCCTGGAAGCGGCGGCAGACATCTCATCGGTGAGGTCCACATAGATGGCGCTGCAAAGGTCCTCACGGCCGGTACCGCCTCCGCTTCGGGGGCCGTACCCCTCAAGGAACTGCAATTCCCCCAGATGGGCCAATGCCACACCCCCGAGGAGCTGTGATGTGAGGCCTCCACCGAGCAGTGAGGTCTTCAGGAGCCCTTTCAACCTGAACGCATCCAGGACCCTTCCGTCAGGGGAAATGTAAAGGACCGGGTCCCCGATCTCAAGGGAATGGGACCTGACGAGGTTCTCATCCAGCATCAGTTCACCGGTCCATCCGGACGTGTAATTGGAATCATGGAAGGGAGAGCCATCCTCTTCGAAGAACCCTTCCAATCCCATCCTTTCCGACCTGATAACCAAGCCACCGTCCTTGACGAAGGGCCTTGCCAGCCCTGGGACCAGACCGACCAGGCCCGTGCTCTCCGCTACGTATCTGCCATCAAGCCCCTTCATTGGTGATGGAAGGGTACCTTTGAGAGCAGCCTTCCAATCATCGGCCGGGAACCCCAGGCGTCCGATGAGGGTGAGGACCGGCATAGCTGCCGTTACGTTCCTTGTATCGGATATGAGCTCAAGGCTCTTGGAATGGGCAAATTCTATCGATGGTGCTGACCCGCTGGATGCTATCACGATGTCTCTGGGGGTGCTGCCGCTTGCACCCCTTGCCGCCCGGTCCATACCCCTAGATAGCGATGATAGTGAGAGCACCATCAGAAAGGAGATGGACAGGGCCAATACGGTAAGGAGGTTCCTTCTCCATCTCTTCATGAACCTCCTGCCTATCAATCGGATCCCCCCTGGAGCTCCCTGGTAGGTACCCTCATCGAAGAGAGTATGGCTGGGACAAGGCCCGAAAGGAGCGAAAGGACCAGGGCAGCACCGACGATACCCAACAGGAGGATGGGGTCCAGAACGAAGAGGTGAAAGGAGGAGGGCAGGACCTGCATCCTATCGACCATCATATCATCTAAGGCCAGAACGAGGACGAAGGAGGCCGCTATGCCCAGTATGGTCCCGGCCATGAAGAAGGCCATGGATTCGTAGATGATCATCGATATGAGCCTAAGTAGAGGGATGCCTATGGCCCTTACCGTGGCCAGGACCCTCGCTTGTCTCCTGGCCGAGATGGAGAAGAGGGTGGAAGTGAAGAAAAGGCAGACTATGGCCGTGGAAATGACAACTATTGCCGAGAAAGCATCGACCAAGGCCGTGAACTCCCCCACCTCCGACAGGATCTCTTCCTTGGACGTAAGGTCCACGATGTCCCTGAACAGGAACTCATCAGATGAGGCCCATCTTACGGCCCCATCCGCCATGTCCTTCCCGGCAAAGGATAGGAGGACCTCCGTCATGCTGTCGCGTTTGAGGCCCCCCCTCATGTACTGGAGCTCTCCCAGTTTGATGATGATGCTTCGGTCGAGCCTTGACAGCTCATTTACGAACGTACCGACGATCACATAGGAAAGCGCATCAGGAGTGCTTGCGGAAGGGGTCATGCTCACCCGATCTCCGGGGCCCAACCCCCCTTCTCTGGAGAGCCTCTCGGATATCAGGAGCTCGTATGAGAATGAGGCCCTATCGGCCGAACCGTTGACCTTGTAGCTCTCAAGGACCTCGTCGTCAAGTGTGGTGAACCAACTCCCCTTAACCGTCCTGAACTGGCCGAAATAGGGTTCTGTGAAGGGATCGACGCCGATGACCGATACCTCATCCAATCCGTTGTTCCCAATGACCATGAAAATGGTATCGCTCAAACGGGGTGCGGCCCTCTCTGGCGGGAAGGGGGATGCGGACAGTTCCTCCAATACCATATGGCCCTGGTCGAACCTCTGGAGGTCCAGTAGGAGCGGGTTCAGGTCCTTGGGCACGACATATATGTCGGATCGGACCTTATCTAAGGAGGACCTTGTGGACCCACTGAGCCCGAGGCTCAAAGAGGAGAGAACTGTAGAGAGCGATACCGATGCGGCTATGGCCAGGACTATTACGGCAGTCCTGAGCTTGAAATGCCTTGGGTCCGAAAGGAGCATTCCCACAGTTCGGACCTAATGCTGGGCGGTGATTTAAAGATTGAGAAAAAAAAAAGGCATTGCCTGGATAAAAATTTCCTAGGCAATGCCGGGTCTGGTCGACTTTTGGGACTGTTTCCTTGTCTCTTCCTCTTCCTGGACCTCCTTTCTGGCCCTATACTCCGTCCAGAGAATGAGCACGATCCACAGCGGTATGAACACCAGCGCTATGGTGAAGACGACGGAGTAGATGGAATTGACCATCACACTTGCTGCCAGCTGTTCGCTCAGGAAGTCAGAGACCCACCTAATGAAGAAATTGAGGATCAGTACGACAAGGATGGAGACCCCTATGATCAGCATGAGGATGAAACCCATGATGTAATAGTTGTTGATCACTGGGGTAAGAGAGAACTCTCCGGTCGCTCTCTTCTTTGCGTACCTGATGATCTCGTTGAAGCGGTGGGCTCCGTCGTTGAGCTCGAGCATGAACAGGAACGATATTGCGAAAAGGAAGAGCCATGCCCAGTCACCAACACTGAGCTTGTCTATCCAGAGGAGCGTTGTGTTGTTGAACCCTATGTAGGTTATGCCGATGAGCATGGAAATGAGCCCACCCGTATAGAGGAGGCCGACCATATCCAGGCTCATCCAGTTCAGGACCTTTATGGGGCTTATTGTGAGGAAGTTCGAAGCGAAGAGGAGCGCCGTAAGGAGCAGTGTCATCACAAGGTAGCCGATTATGAAGAAGATAGGGCTCGTATCAAGGTAGGTCCTCCATCCTTCCAAGAGAACGAAGAAGGACAGGAAAACTACCTCGAACCACAGGATTATCCCCGTTACCGGGACCCTTGTCGTCTTCAACGGATTGTACCTTGTCACGAACTGGGAAGTGAACATAAGTATCCCTCCCAGTACAAAGGTGAGGATGCCGAATATGTTCAGTTGCCACTCGACCGCCATCCCCATGAAGACGAAGGTGAGCAGCCAGAAGAGGGAGCCCAGTGCCCACATGAGCACGGTCTCCCCCGACTGCAGACCTATCTCGAAGGGAACGAGGTCTTCGAACGTATCTTGATGTTCAGCCATCTTCATCTCACCTCAGTAGTTCCTCGCCTCCAGCAGGATCTGGGTCAACGGGGTCGCAGGTTTCCAGTCAAGGACCTTTACCCCATAACCTCTCAGTTCCTGCATGAGGATCTCCCGGTCCAGCCTCAGTATGTCGTAGGCCAGGGTGTTGATCTTCTCACCCTTCTTCTGCTTGGCCATTATCTCGAACTCCAGTGAGTTGGGGGAGATTATGGTCACATCGAACTCGAGCATCCTCATCATGCTCACTGCCTTCCTTATGGAGTCATCCTCTTCCAGGTTGGATATCACCACAACCGGGGAGTGTCTCGGCATGTAGGGGATGGCCACTTCCACGATGCCCGAGAGCGGGATATCGCCCTTGGGCTCCGCGCCGGCCAATGCAGTGAGGAGCTCGAACAGCTGCTTCTGTCCGGTACCTTTCTTGATGGTGAGCACCTTGTCCGAATAGACGACCATCTGGATCGAGTCCCTCCTCTTCAGGAAGAAGTTCGCAAGAGTGGCCGCCGCACGCGCTCCGTAGAGGTTGGCATTATCGGAATCCATGCCGTACCTCGATGCTGACCTTGAGTCGAACACAATCGTCACATCAGAAACGGACAGCCTCTCATGTTCATTGACAAGGAGCTTCCCAGTGGAAGCGTATGCCTTCCAGTTGATGTCCCTGAACGGGTCCCCGGGCATATAGTCCCTTATGGCGAAGAACTCGGAGCCAGGCCCGGGCATCTTGACCTTCATCTCGCCCGGGTACATCTTGGGTTGTTTGGACCGGATATAGAGCTCCTTGACATCCCTCACCTGCGGGAACACCGTCAGGTCGGACTCGAAGGCGACCGTCTTCTCCTTGTAGAACATGTTGAAGGGGTCGTGCGTCCTCAGGGTTATGGGACCTATCTTGTAAACACCCTTCAGAGGGCATTTCACGGTATATTTCAACCGTGTCGCTCCCTTAGGATTCAGGTTGAGATAGGTGTAGTTGGTCCCCTCCTTGAGCTGAATGGTCCTGGGAAGCTTGTCCCTGACCTCAAGGAAGCCTGTTTTGCCTCCCTGATTGAGGATCCTCAGCTCGACCTTGAGGGTCCCATCCTCGAATATCTTCTCCTGGGACATCTCCCTGTCCGCCGTCAACCTCGTGGAGGTGTTGGCGAACAGGCTGACCGTCGTGTAGACGAGTGCGGCCAACGAAATAAGGACCAGCAGCAGGTTGCGTGTTGCCAGACCCAGCAGTGCCATCAGCACCGCCATGCTCACTATTGAAGCCGCTTTCTTTGTCCACATGTTCACACCACTCTATAGGGACCCTTTCTCGAGGCAGGGCCCTATGGCCTCATCACACGGCAGGTACCGGTACCTCGGCAAGTATCTTGTTTATGATATCCTGGGCCAGGACACCCCTTATCCTCGGTTCGGGCTTAAGGATGATCCTGTGCGCAAGGGCGGGCATAGCAATGGCCTTGACATCATCGGGCGTGATGAAGTCCCTTCCCTGCAGGACAGCCCTTGCCCTAGAGAGCTTGAAAAGGGCCAAGGAACCTCTTGGTGACGCACCAACGACCACCCTGGGGTCCTCTCTCGTCCTGTAGACCACCTCGACGATGTAGGTGAGAAGAGCGGGGTCCATATGGACCTTCTCGACCACCTGCTGCATCGCGATGATCTTCTCGGGGGAGGTTATCACATTGATGTCCACTTTGTCCTTTCCCCTCCTCATCCTGCGGATAAGGATCTCCCTCTCGTCCTCTCTGGACGGATAGCCCATGGACATCTTCTGCATGAACCTGTCCACCTGGGCCTCGGGGAGGGGGTAGGTACCTTCCTGCTCGATGGGGTTCTGTGTTGCCATCACGAGGAAGGGTTTGGGCAGCCTGTGCGTTACACCCTCGATGGACACCTGCCTCTCCTGCATGGCCTCCAGCATGGCGGCCTGGGTCTTGCGTCGTAGATGTATGTCCCCGTAATGTCCGTTGGGAGCAGGTCAGGCGTGAACTGGATACGCCTGTACTTGCAGCCGAGGGCATCGGCGAAGGTCATGACCATCAGCGACTTCGCGGTCCCGGGGAAATCTTCGAAGAGGATATGCCCATCGGCCAGGATAGAGAGCAGAACGTGCTCGAGTACGTTCCTTTTCCCTATGATGGCTTTCTCTACCTCGCCAATGAGCGCGGTAGATGTCGCCGACACTCCCTTTATTGCCCTCTGGACCTCGGGTGAGGTCCCGGTGGGCTTCTTCGGCGCGGTAGCTGCCTGAGGGGCAACTGGGGCCGCGGCCGGTCGGGGAGGTATCTGCGGGGCAGGTCCCTTTGGAGGGGCCCCCGGTGCCTGCGGTGCTGTTTGGGT
>JALOTP010000102.1 GCA_025457865.1 Thermoplasmatota archaeon
GCCGGATGGAAAGACGCGGCAGGGGCAAGCAAAGGCCCCTTGTCAGGGAGGCCGCCAGGGAGCGTATGGATACCCTGTACAGCCTGGCCTTCAAGATGGTAAGGGATGGCGACCTGGAGCTCTCCAGAAGGTACATAGGGCTCGCAAGGAAGGTGGGTATGAGGTACACCGTGAGGATACCTCCGGAGATGAAGAGGGCGAGCTGCAAAGGATGCGATACGCCCCTCATTCCGGACCTGACCGGAAGATGGAGGAACCACTCGGGCAGGACCGTGATAACATGCCTCCATTGCGGGGCCATCAAGAGATATCCGTTCGGAAAGGGGGAAGTTGACGATGACCATGAACAACGAGCTTAGGAAGAAGGGGACCAGCATCAAACCGACCCTCCAGGTCGGAAAGGCGGGGCTTACCGAGAGCACCAGTGCAGAGCTCAAGGCCCAGCTGGAAAAGAAAGAGCTCGTCAAGGTCAAGGTCCTGTCCACGGGAGCCGAAGGGGACGAGCGGAAGAAGCTCTTCGAACAGCTTGCCGCATCCACCGGTTCGGAACTGATAGAGGTCCGCGGCGGGACCGCTCTGTTCTACATGCCGAAGAAAGGCAGAAGACCTTGAAGCAATGTCAGTGTACAAAGCCTGCGGGTTCGCAGCATGCTCAGCACTTTTCAGCATAGAGCTTCAGAAGCTCTATGATGGTCCTCACTGACGCTTCGAGAGATGCTGCCGGTACATATTCCAGCTTCGAATGGAAGTTCATACCGCCGGCAAAGATGTTCGGTGTGGGCAAGCCCATATATGAGAGCCTTGAACCGTCCGTTCCGCCCCTTACTATCGCTTTGATGGGCTCGACGCCGGCCCTCTTCACCGCTTCAAGGGAATACTCCAAAGCCCTGGGCTCCTCGTCAAGCTTGTACTTCATGTTCCTGTAGGATTCTTTGATGTCAAGGTCTATTGTGGCCTTGGGGTATTTCGCCCTCTGGAGCTCGGCTACGGACTCAAGGACCGCGACCTTCTCCCCTATGCCCTCCATCGTGAAGTCCCTGATGAGGAGCTGGAGCGAGGCCTCCTCAACAGAACCTGAGATCTTATGGGGATGCAGATAGCCCTCCCTCCTCTCTGTCGTCTCGGGTGAGATGGTGGCGGGGACGAGGTTCGCTATCTCGGTTATTATCCTGATGGCGTTCACCATCCTCCCCTTGGCATATCCGGGATGATAGTTTATGCCCTTGACGGTGAACGTGGCGCTCATGGCATTGAACGTCTCGTCCTCCACCTCACCGAGCTGACCGCCGTCCATCGTGTAGCCTATGTCCGCCCCGAAGGCCTTGACGTCGAAGAACTTGGTACCGTTGCCGACCTCCTCGTCCGGCGTGAAGGCTATCCTTACGTCCCCGTGCTTCATGGTGTCGTCCTTCACCATGATGGCAAGGGCCGACATAATTGCGGCAACGCCCGCTTTGTCGTCCGCTCCCAAGAGGGTCGTCCCGTCGGACGTTATGATGGTCCCGCCAACGTTTTCACTGAGATGCGGGTTCTCATCGACCTTGATGATGACCGTCGGGTCCCCCGGAAGGACGATGTCCTTCCCGTCGTAGTTCTTGTGGAGGATGGGTCTGACACCCTTACCTGACACTTCGGGAGATGTGTCAACGTGGGCGATGAGCCCTATCACTGGGACCTTCTTCTTCTTTGGCAGGTTCGAAGGTAAGGTGGCCATGACATAGCCGTGCTTGTCCATCGCTGCGTCCTTTAGTCCTATCTTCTTCAGCTCACTGACCAGCAGTCTCAGGAGGTCCTTCTGCCTCTCAGTAGAGGGATATCTGTCCTCTATGCCCTCTTCAGAGGTGGTCCAGACCTTCGCATACCTTACGAACCTTTCTACGACATCGGACATATCATTTTTCCCCCTTTGACTTGAATGGCCCCGGGGGAGATAACGGTTTTGATGGTATTTTCGCTTACCCCCCCCAATATCTAATTAGTGCGGGAGAGGGGATATCTTCACGAAAGGGACATGGCCCTCAACCGGGCGGTCCCTATGGAAGCTATCCTATGGAATGGGACATGAACCGGCTGTCAAGGTATCCCTTCCTTGCCCAGGCAAGGGAGTATGTCAAAGCCCAGGAGATCCCGCTTGAGGAGATGCTCTCCGCTAAGAACGCCTCTGTCCAGAACAGGGCCTTGAAACGGGTGGAGGATGCCGTTGACGGTGCAGAGATAGAGAGGGATTTCAGGAGGACACGGGAGGACAATATCACAGACCTGCTTTCATACCCCCTATCACGGTTCCTTGTGGCCTCCACGGGGGACAGGACCCTTGCCAAATGGTTCTCCCACCATGAGGGGGAGAGGGCAAGGGCCTTCCTTTCCTCTGAGCCCCTGGATATCGTCCTGTCCATGGGTACGGAGCTCGGGCTCCCCACGGTCCAGGCTCCGGCCGGGGCACAGACCGGTCCTGTGAAGGCCCCATGGGAGGTCGATCCTAGGGCCTTGCCCGATAGAGGTGAGATGGAGCAAAAGGAGCTTTGGCTCCCCTTCACTTCGTTCCTGCCCGCAAGGAGGAACATCTCGGGTGCGAGCTGGAACCTAGTGAACTTAGGTGTTGTGAACGGTAATCTGAGGCTCAACAGGGAGCAGTACACCAGGTTGCTGCAGGAGAAGGTCAGGGAACGGGTGGAAGAGGGGCTCGACATGAAGGTCAGGCCTCCCAAGCTTGAGAGCCTGGATGCGATGATCTCAAGGCTCAAGGCCAAGGTCGACGGGAGGAAGAAGGACTATTCGCCGACCGAGATGGGGAAGCTGACGATAACAAGGCTCCCGCCCTGCATGAGACAGGTCCTGGGCATGTCGCAGTCCGGGGAGAACCTCCCCCACCATGGAAGGTTCGCCCTGGTAACCTTCCTGCATACGGCAGGGATGTCGTCCGAGGAGATCTTCAAGGTGTTCATGAACGCCCCTGATTTCAAGGGGGACATTGTGAGGTACCAGATAGAGCATATAACCGGCGCGTCCTCGGCAACGTCCTACATGGTCCCCAACTGCGACACCATGAAGACCGGCGGGATCTGTTACAATCCGGACGGATTGTGCGAGAAGGAGTGGATGACGAACCCGATGATCTATTACAGGGTCAAGGGGAAGAAGATGGCATCTAAACGGGAAGATACCGCGTCATAGTCAGAGCGTCCCCACCGTCGTTGTAATAGCCTCTGAGCACCCCTGTGACCTTGAAACCCTTGTTGTTGTAGAAGGCTATTGCCTCGGCGTTCCCGGTCGATACCTCAAGGACTATGGTGTGGAGCTTCCTCAGGGCAGCGTAGCCTTCGGCCTGGGATAGTAGCTGGGACCCTATGCCCCGCCTCTTCCATCTGCCCTTGATGGCGAGCATGATTATGCGGAGCATGGAATAATCCTGTGGGATGGTGAGGATGAATCCTATGATGCGGCCTTTCTCCTCGGCGACGAGGAAGCATCCAGGATGGTCCTCGAAGAAGTAGCGGAAGAGCTCCTCGGAGTAGGTCTCGTGGAGCTGCTCCCTTGCGATGGCCCTCACCGCGTCCAGGTCCTCCGTCAGGATGCGTCTTATCATCATCATTGTCAGGACGGAGGAAACGCTTTAGGATGAAATAATTTAT
>JALOTP010000065.1 GCA_025457865.1 Thermoplasmatota archaeon
CGGGTACTGGGGCAGACCCTGCACATATCCCGGCGGGAGCTGTGCTCCTGTCTGATCGTAGGCCATGCCCTGAACCTGCGGGGCCATGGGCCCTGTCTGAGCGGGCGCTGCTTTCTTCTTCCGCATCATCAGGAAGAGGACTATGATGACAATGGCGATGACCAGGAACGAGAGGGTTAGCCCCGCTATGAGAAGCCCAGAGATCGAGGCGGGCTCGCCTTCGGCCTTTGGGGTCGCTTCCTTTATGTCGGACCTCGACCCCTCCCCGACCTCGTTCATGCAGGACAGGGAATACCTGTAGGTCATTCCGTTATCGAGGTCCAGGTCGGTGAATGCGCCCTTCGAAGCAGGGACCATCCTGTGGAAGGATGGTTCCTTCCCTTCCAATGACCTGTAGATTCGGACCTGCGATATGGTCCCTCCCCCGTCATTGACTGGAAGGGTCCAGGTTATGTTCATTTCGGAATCTCCGGGCATCAGCTCGAAGACCGGGGCACCGGGAACGGTCATAGGCATAGATCCCACACTGTTGGAGAGGTCGCTCTCTCCGGCAGGGTTCGATGCCCCGACCGATACCTGGTAATTCACACCGTTGGTCAGGCCGGTCATCAGATAGTATGTCGCTTCGACCGACCTAGCATAGGGGAACAGGGACCTGGAAGCGTTCGATAGATAGATCGTATAGTTGACATGCCCAGCACCGCCAAGGTCCAGAGGCTTGGTCCAAGAAACGTTGAGGCTCCTGTCGCCCCTCGTGACTATCAACGACAGGGGTGCGGATGGTTTCCCCATCGGGATGCCGCTGACAGGGTCGGTGAACGGACCGGTGCCTGCCTGGTTCTTGGCTCTGACCATAGCGTGATAGGTCCTTCCGTTCTTCAGGCCGGGCTCATGGTAGGTGGGCAGGTCGGTCGTCGCTGTCAGCATGAGGCTGTCCAGTGTCGTCCCGAAGAAGACCTCGTACGTGACCGTGGTGTCCCCACCGATGTCAGCAGGAGACGACCAGCTGAGGGTCAGTTTTCCGTCCCCGACCACGACCGAAAGGCCAAGGGGGACGGACGGGACCCTCATCGAGGTCCCTGTCACGAACAGGGAGAGTGGACCCTCGTAGAGGGAGTTCTCGGCGCTTACCGAGAAGTAATGGAGAATACCGTTCTCCAGGCCTTCCACGAGGAACTCGGTCGTCGAGAGGCCGGAAGCCCCCCTCTCCATCTGATATACACCGGTCCCGACATAGACGTTGTAAACGACGGAGAGGTCCCCGCCCATGTTGTTCGGGGGCATCCACCTGACAAGCGCAGTCTCGTCGCCCATGGTGACCTGGACCTCCCTGGGTTCCGAGGGCGCGCCTATCGCCCTGTTCTCTATTATGTTCGAGATCGACCCCTCACCACGGACATTGACAGCGGTGACACGGAAGAAGAACACCAGGCCATTATCTATTGCCGTCACATTGTAATCAAGGGCCGATAGTTTGGTCCCGAGCCTGCCGAAGGTCACGTTGTTGGTGCTGGTAAAGACGTTGTAGGTCACCTCGGCCTCACCGCCGTAATAGGATGGGGCCTGCCAGTAGAGGTGGATGTACCTGTCGCCTCTTGTGGATGTCAGGTTCCTTGGAGCTGAGGGAACGGTCGAGGGGTAGGCCGTCAGGATTACGGTGCCGGGACCCTCACCCGCCCTTGTCACTGCGTTCACCCTGAAGTGATATGACAGGCCGTTCTCCAGTCCCGTAAAGTTGTATGACAGCCCATCCAGGTCCTCCACCGACAGCACTAGGGCCAAGGGGTCCGTCCCTGAATAGACATTGAAGTTCACGTAGGGGTCGCCGCCGTTATCCGTAGGAAGGTCCCAGGTGAGATCCACGAAACCGTTGCCCTTCCTCAGAGCGAAGTTCAGCGGTATCGAGGGCACGTTTATGGGCACTCCCGATACGGTGTTGGAGATGGGGCCCTCGCCCACGATATTGGTCGCACTGACGTAGTAGTAGTACACCTTGCCGTTCTGGACCGATGTGTCGCTGTAGTTCGTTTTGTCCCCGTTCATGGTCTTGAGCACATCGAAGGTCTCGTTGTTCAACGATCTGAACAGCGTGTAAGCGACTATGGTCTCATTCCCGTCATGGAGCGGTGGGGACCATGAGAGGTCCAACATTGCATTTCCAGCTACCAGGGAGAGGCCCATGGGCTTTCCTGGGCTGAATGAATTGGTCTTGAACTTGGCAAGGAAGACATCCTGATATCCGCCGTTCATCGTGGGTGAATATGAACCTTTGGTCGTGGGAAGGTCATTGGAGGATGTTGTCCCGTAGAGGCATGGCTCATAGGTCCCTGTCATCACAGTGCCATAGCCCTGTTCTTCTTGCGAACCTCCGAAATAGGTGGAGAAATAGAGGTCCTTCCTGTCCAAGGTGAACCAGGTGACGTAAGCGTCCATATAGCCATTGATGGTGCTCTTGTAGGTATCCTTGGTCGTGGGGAAGTCAGTGGAGTACGTGAAACCTGAGACCAACATCGCACCCTGGCCGTTGACCATTATATGATTACCGCTCTCGTAATCCGAGCCCCCAAGAAGCGTCGCATAGACCAGCTTGCTGCCGTCGATTGAGAGTATGCAGGCGAAAGCGTCCGACCAACCCCCCATCGTATTGCTGTAAGCATCCTTTGTCGCGGGGAAGGCAGAGTTATAGGTATAGCCGGTGATGTGGACCTCATCATTGTAAAGGCACATGTCATTCACATAGGTGTCCTGGAACAGGAACGTTGAGAACACCAGGTCCGAACCATCGCTCAAGAACTTGGTAACGAACGGCATATCATAGACATACACCGTGTTATAGGCCCCCGTCGTAACAGGGAAATCGGAAGCGCTAGTGTAGCCGATGACAACCGCCTTGCCGCTCGAATCCAGTTCAATATCGACTATCTGGTCCGCATAGTTATCATATCCGCCAAGATAGGTCGAATATACTAGCGAACTCCCGGTCGGATCCAGGACAAGGACGAAACCGTCCTGGTAGCCGTACATGGTGTCCTGATAGGGGTCCTGTGTCGGAAAATCCGATGAATCGGTATAACCACCAATGAATGCGTTCCCGGAGCTGTCAACCGTTATCCCCTTTGCGGTATCGTTCCCCTTGCCCCCAATGAAGGTGGAATAGAGGAGGCTCTTGCCGTCGGAGGCTATCTTGGAGGCGAACGCATCAGGTATGGTGTACTCCCAACCCCATTCGTCCATGACGGTCCGTATGTTCGAAGTCTCATCGAAGGCACCGCTCGTGGTCGGGAAGTCCTTCGCATCGGTCTGCCCGGTAACGAAGACATTGCCTGAGGTGTCGACCTCAAGGTCATACCCGTAATCGTTCTCGGTCCCGCCTAGGAATGTTGACCATACCAGTGCACTCAGGTCCGATGACATCCTTGTGACGAACACATCGTACTGGGAGCATATCGGGTCCACGACGCCGGATGTGACGGGGAAGTTCGTTGAATAGGTTGTCCCGGCCACAATCATATCTCCCTGGTAGAGGAACGGGGGACTTTCTGTGAAGTCATCGTCCCTTCCGCCCAGGAAGGTGGACTGTTTCAGGAGCGGGTCTATGACCAGGAGCTCGCTCACATCATATTCCCCGATTTCGAAGGTTACCCTATCCGTCCCGATCATCCTGAAGGAGACCTTGATATCCTTGCCTCCCTGGAATGCCTTGGGGCTCTCCTCCACAAGGGTGCCGAGGGGTGTCCTCACGAGCAGGTCCCCGTTGCTGTCTATGCTCAAGCCTTCCGTGGACCTGTAATCTATCGCTATCACCGCGGGGTCAACCCCCGGATGGACCAGGAGGTCATACTTAGCACCATCCGCTCCAAAGCGGTATTCCATATCTATGCCAGGGTAGAGGTCCTTGTACCTGACCGTATCGAAGCTCATTACATCGATGATCGAGCTGGTATGGCCCATTCCACGGAGGAAGTTCATGTAACCCGTTCTGGCATCGGTCCCTACTATCGAGGACGGGTCCGCACCATCGAACAGCATTTCGTAGGAATACCCGTTACCTTCGTCATCGAAGACAGCCACAATTGCGGATGTCTGGCCCAATCCCATCAGAGGGTTGCCTGTGGAGTAGAAAAGGATGTCATCCCTGCTTAGCTGTCCCTTGTTCTCCATGAACCCAGAGGTGGGACGGAGGTCCTCTATTGTACGATCATCATAGGGGGATATTTTGGGAACTGACGGAACCTCTTGCGGGGCTTCGGCCAATGCCACCCCCAGAGGGACGCTCGTCAACAATACCATGAGCAGGGCGCTGATCCATATACGTTCCATACCAACACTCTCCGAGCTTACCAACTAGATGTTTTTGGCCTTATAGAATTTACTGTAGGCCTTAGCTGAGGACCAATGATATTACCTGGTATATAGATTGAGATTGGTACAGAACGGTAACAACCCTTATTCTCCAGCTTGATCGAGGGGGTATTGCTGGAACCCTTCACTGATCGGCCCTCTTCCTGCGGGTCAGGACCGATAGGGTCACTGGGACCATGATGAGGACCGCGACGGCAGCTACGAGGGCGAATCCCGGGGCCGGAACGACCTCTTCGGGGACCTCGCTATCTTTCGGCTCGCCGAAATAGGCCGTATAGACCGGATCGTGGACCACCCTGTATCCCTCCCACTTCGGGAAGAACACACCATACCAGAACGCCTGCGACCCGAATCCCTTTGGACCTACGGCCTTTGTGCTGTCGGCTGCCAGAAAGCCAGGTGTTGCCCAGTTGGCCCTGACCTGCTCGCTCAATCCATATGCCATATGGGCGAAGACGACCGCTGAGAAACCGAGCTGCCAGGAGACGAGTATGAGATCGTTCAACTTTGCCTTCATTATCATGTTGTAAGCATCCATGTCCTTGCCGATAGTTGTCTTTGTGATCTCGTTCTCCAGGTCATATTCGCCTCTCAACCCGACCGAGAAGGCCCTGACCCCGCCCGTCTCAATGTCCATGGTCCCGTTGACGACCTGGTCCCTCCCGGTATCGAGCTTTGCCCCGGTCCGGTTGTCAATGAGCCTGTAATTGGATGCGAAGACCGTAGTGAAATGGACGGCGCCCACACCGTAGTTATCGGGTATGGTCCTCTGGATATCGTTCGAGGGGATGGGGATCCCGAGTAAGACGGCATACAGCGCGGTCATCTGCCCTATAGTATAGTACGTCTCTGTCCTGAGGGTTCCGGTCTCCCTGTCGAGCTCTATGTCATATGTTACGGTCAGCTCGGAGAAAGCGAAGACCCAGCCAGTCCTGTGCACCATTGTCAGAAGGGGGTTCTCGGTGGCTATCGCATACATGTTCTTGTAGGTAATGCCCATCTGATAATGGTCGGTCCCTATCGTCTTGACCTGATGGTTGGTCACGGTCGGTGGATATGTCCCGTTCACGACCTTGCTCGCTCCGAACGGTACGACATAGAAGAACCTCTCCCCTGGGCCCGGGACCGAATTGTTGTCCTTATCCTCCCAGACCGTCAGGAAGGCCAGGAGGGCGCCGATGAACATCTCCTGTCCTCCCTTCGTATAGTAATGCATCCCGAACATCTGATAGGGCAGGACACCATAATCGCCATTATCGTTCTCTATGCTGTTGAGAGTCACTAGGAACGCCTGGATGTCACCCTCTATGTTGAGATAAGATACTCCGAACTCGACGGTCTCGTTCGTCTTCGTCCTGTTCGTGACCGTAGTGTACCATGAGCTCTCATCGAAGGTATGGCCGAAGATAGCGGACTCATCCCCGGGGACCCAGCCGCTGGAGGGCATGACCTGAAGGGTCAGAAGTATCACCGCGATAAGTCCGGCCGGAACAATTTTAACGTACATATTGCCCATGCTATCACCTTCCAATGAACTGTCATGAATTGTTCATGTATTAATCCATTTTCATATCAATATCGATGAAAAGGATGTACAGGTCCTGAACTGATGCACAGAACGTTTATGATATGGTTGTGAGTTGATGCAGTGTGGCACCGAACAGACCACCTGGTATCTGGGTCAAGGCCTTCTTCTGGCTGATAATGGCGACCTATTCCGTCTTCTTCGCCGAGGTCCTTTCGGGCTCCTTCATTTTCCCGTTCTTCAATATCTGGGGCTATCTGGTCCTCCTGCCCCTCTATGGCATCCATGCCCTGCTGCTCTTCACGCTGGTGGTGAGATGGGGGAACCGCTCCTTCGAAAGCCTGTTCTCCGTAGGTCTCCTCTTCGGCCTCTACGAGGCGTTCATCACCAAGGTCATCTTCAGCCCATCTGACGGTCGGTCCCCGTTCTTCTTCCTTGAGGTCGATTGGCTCCAGGTGAGCGTGCTTGTGCTCTGGTGGCATATGTTCATGGCTTTCATGATCCCGGTCCTGCTTGCGGTCACGGCCCTCACCAGAAGGAACGATATTTCCGGCTGGCTCCCTCGACCGGTCAAGATGCTGCTAGGGGACAAGAAGAGGTCGTTCTGGGCCATCATCGCCTTCCTTGTGTGGGCTGGAGCTTTCATGGGCGGGAACACCGACCCCGTTTCCGGACCCCTTGCAGCGGCCTCGGGACTTGCCATCATCTACGCCCTTTCATGGCTGTGGAAGAAAAGGACTGGCAATGCTTTCACCATCGAGCAGCTCCTGCCGGATAAAAGGGAGTTCTTCATCCTCCTTGGTTTCCTTGTGATCTGGTGCTATCTTGTCGTTGGTACTGCCTTCGGCAGCAATGGGCTCCCTGGCATCACCGGTCATCTTGCTATCATTGGGGTATATGCCCTCTGTCTGCTCCTCATTGTCCTCAAACTGAGGGGTCCTTCCGAACAAAGTGATAATGGGGGGCCCAAGATCGAGCTGGGCCCTATCGACCTGAAGGCCCTGGTAATAATGGTCCTGGTCCTTGGGGTCTCGATCTCCATCTCGTCGGTCACGGGCCTGGGGTGGTATGTGATCATCTTCTCGTTCCTGGGCGGCTCATTGCTAGGCCTCGTCTGTCTGGCCGCTGCCATCATCTCCGTGGTCCGGGCATACCTGTTCCCTCGGACCGATGGATGAGGTGAGGTCCTGCGCTCACCCGTGGAGCTTCTTCATGGTCCATGCCATGTTCCTGCCCAGTGTCCTCATGGTGTCCATGCCCTCCTCGTCCTCAAGGACCTTGCCCTTCTGGGGCCCGAATGCGAAGTTCCAGTACCTGGAGCATGGGATGACCATCTGGTTCAGGAAGAACATGTTATTGGCCGATATGAACGCATGGACGGCACCCCCCCTTCGGACCGATATGACCGCCGCCCCCACCTTGCGGGCGAGAAGGTCCCCGTTGGTCCGGCATACCATGCCCGTCCTGTCTATGAAGGCCCGAAGCTCTGGTGTTATGTCCCCAAAATAGGTCGGAGACCCTAGGATTATTCCCTGGGCCTCCACCATCTTTTCGATGTAAGTGTTCATCATGTCGTCCGTCTGGACGCATTTCCCGTCCTTGTTCGCCGTGCACTTGTAGCATGCTGTGCACGGATGGATGGGCCTCTTGATCTGAATGAGCTCCGTGGTTATGCCCTCCTTCTCCAGCTCACAAAGCACAGCCTTGAGCAGGAGCGTCGTGTTCCCGTCAGGCCTGGGGCTCGAATTGAATGCAACTACCTTCATCGATATCTCCCGACCGGTCAGCGTCCCAGGAGAATAAAACACTGTTGGAGGATGCTTTGCTCAATCCTGCTTCCATGTGGTTAGCTTAACTCCGAGAAGGAACACTATCACGGCGAAGATGGCTATGACCGACATGTAACTTGCAGCGCTGATCGTATCATTGAATATCATGGCCTCCCTCAGGGCCTGGTTCACATAATAGAGAGGGAGGGCCTTGGCGATGGTCTGTATGAAGGCGGGCATCGCCTCCACATCGAAGAATGACCCCGAGAGGAACATCATGGGGAAGGTGATGGCATTGGCAAGGGCCGCAGCCGCCTGGGCATCCTTGACGAACCTTACCACCAGCATCGAAAGGCCGGTGAAGGCGAATGCCTCGAAGATGATGATGAGGGCGGCTATGGGATTCATATGGAGCCTGGCCCCGAAAACGATCCACCCTACGACCAGTATCACTATGGCGGTGATGGCGGCTAGGAAAAGTTGGAACAGCATGGTCGATAGTATCCATTCGCCCCTTGTGATCGGGGTGGTCGAAAGCTTCCTGAATATGCCCTTCTTCTTGAGCTCGGTATCCCCGAAGATGGTCCCGAAAACGGCCCCGGACATCACAGACAGGCCTATGACCCCAGGTATGAAGAACTCTATGTACTCGAAGTCATCTGGGCTTATGGTCCCCCCTTCTGAGAGCCCCATGACGTCCGTTGTGTTCGTCAATACCTTGTTCAACTGGCCCACCACGCTCGCAAGGATGGAGTACTTCACCTGCGAGGAGCTCTGGGACCGGTCCATATGAAGGGTCAGATTGACAGGTACGGATATGTTGCCCTGCAAATTCTCCTCCAATCTCTCCTGATAGCCCTCTGGAATGACTATTATGAATCCCGCCTTCTCTTCTTCCACCAGGTCATCGAGCGCCCTGTCGGGCCCGACCACATGGACCTCGAAGGCCCTGACGCCTTTCAGGCTCACGGTAAGGTTCTGGGACATGGGGGTCTGGTCCATGTCCTGGAGATAGATGTCGTATGTGACGTTGTCGCTCTCGGAGAAAATGAAGCCGAAGAGGAGCATAAGGATGATCGGGAACAGGAAGGTGAAGAAGAGACCGCCCTTGTCCCTTACGAAATCCCGTAAATTGACCAGGAACACAGACCAAATCCTTCGCGGGTTCATTGACGGCCCTCCTCGTCCTTAAGGGCCTTCCCGGTGAGCTTGAGGAAGACCTCCTCGAGATTGCTCCTCCTCACGTTCATGGCCCTGTAGCTCAATCCTGAGCCCTTGACCAGCTCGAGGATGCCCAGTATCTGGTCCTTGTTCTTCAGGTTCATGACCGCCTGGGACCCCTTGACCTGGACCTGCCCGCAGCCCATGCCGTTCAGGAACGGGACCAGCTTCCCGTCTATTCCGGTGAAGGTGAGGACCAGGCCTGACCCGTGGTTCTCAATAAGTTCGTCCACCGTTCCCTCGGCGATTATCTTTCCCCGGTTGATGATGGCGACATGGTCGGCGAGCTCCTGTGCCTCTTCCATGTAATGGGTGGTGAGGAAGACGGTCCTCCCCCTCGCCTTGAGCTTCCTTATGACCTCCCAGACCTCCTGTCTTGATGCGGGGTCGAGCCCTGTCGTCGGTTCATCCAGGAATATTATCTCCGGGTCATTGACCAGAGATACAGCTATACCTACCCTCTGTTTGAGGCCGCCCGAGAGCTTCTGGTACTGTTTCTTGGCATGCTCCTCTATGTTAAGGAGCTTCATCAGTTCCTTTGCGCCCCTCTTGTTCCCGTAGAGGCTCGAGAAGAACGATATCGTTTCGGTCACGGTGACCCTGTCGAAGGACGAGAACTCCTGGGGGAGGACCCCTATCCTGTGCTTCACCTTGTTGGTCCCCCGGCCGATGTCCACGCCAAGCATCTGGATGGAGCCTTTTGTGGGGGTCCTTATGCCCTCTATGATCTCTACGGTCGTCGTCTTGCCAGCCCCGTTGGGGCCAAGGAACGCAAAGACCTCGCCCTTCCTTATCCGCAGGGAGATGCCATCGACGGCATTGACCTTGCCGTATGTCTTGTAGAGGTCCCTGATGACTATGACATACTCTGATGGCTTAGATCCCGAAGAGCTCCCTTGCTGTGGTCCGATCGATAACTGTCCGACCATAAATGGTCGGAGGCAGGGGTCATAGAACTATTTTTCGCCGGTCTGATACGTACATCCCCTCTTCGCGATCAATCTGTCCATAGGGTATCTGTTCACGCTCCCGCTGGGGGATACCTCCTCTTTGACATAGCTTTCATTGCGGATGATGTCCCATCCCTCGTACAGCTCAAGGAGCTCGCCCTCCCTGAACACATCCCCCACAAGCAGTGCAGTGTCCGCAGGGAGGGGGACCTTGTCCGTGAAGACGGCCACAAGGTCCATTCCCCCGATAAGTGTGTGCTCCTGTACGTTCAGAAGCAACCTTTCCCAGGCGGACCGGGGCAGGAATTGCAGTATGCCGTGGGCGATTATGAGGTCATATCCTTCACTGAGCTCGAGCTCACGGACATCCCCCATTCTTATGTCCATCTGAAGTCCCCTTCGCCCCGATTCTGCCCTTAACCTTTCGATGGCCACCCGGGAGCTGTCCACGGCAGTGATGCCATAGCCCTTCTCTGCGAGCGCGATGGCGGCCCTTCCCATACCGCAGCCTAGGTCGAGTACCGATGCACCTTCTGGCAGAAGGCCTATGACAAGGTCCAGTTCAGGCCCTAACGGCCGGTCGTAGAACTCCTTGGCATCTATCCCTCTGAAAAGGACGTCCCAATGGTCCGTCTGGTGCATTCCGATCATGCAAGGTTCTTTGCCCTGGAAGGATCGATGAACCGGTTGTATACGATGACCATGACGGCCCATACGGCAACTATGCCGACCAGCATTGCAGTGCCTATGGTGGCCATCTCCTTGAACATGACGGTGGCATCCGACCAGGAGCTGGCTGCCGTGAGGAACGGTGGAGTGAATATTATCTCCTTGTGGGCGACATGCTCAAGGGCCAATCCTATCACGCCGCCCCAGAGCAGCATGTTCAGCCAGTTCATGTGGAGCTTTGCCGAGGCCTTCTTTCCGAAAGCCGTTGTCATTATCCCGAACGCCATTGGTACCAAAAAGCATGCCATGTCTTCATACCTCCGTATCGGACCTACCTTCTGTCGATCTCGAGCGTCCCTTGACCTTCTCGATGATGAGCGCTATCCCCCAGATGAGGAACACGGGTATCAACATTGCGATGCCCAGGACGATGCCGTTCCTTATGAGACCGTCGGTCTCCATTTCAAGGAAGGGGCCCCCTTCGTATCCCAGAACATGGTCTATGGATATCATGACCCCCAGGCCCCAGAGCATGAGGCTGAGGAAACCGAGCTTGTACCTCTTCGGGGCCATGGCCCATGCACCCGTTACGATAAGGGCCGAAACAAGCGTCGTTATCAACCACATTGAGGCCACCGTACCACAAAGTTCGGTTTCTTGCTACTGAAGTTGAAAGATTTATTTAACGCTTCGGGTAGCAAGAAATATTAATTCGTAACACGATACTCCCATGAAGGTGCTACCATGGTCGTGGAAAGGGTCGGTATATCGTTCGAACCGGAGCTTCTGATCGAGTTCGATTCCCTGATACGGAAGAAGGGGTACACGAACCGGTCCGAAGCGGTCAGGGACCTGGTCAGGAAAGCTCTCATAGAAGCGGTAACGGACGATGAGAAGGGTGGGGTCATAGGTTCTCTTACCATCATCTACGACCATGAAGCGGGTGGCCTGACCGATAGATTGATGCACCTTCAACACCACCATCACTCCGAGATATCTTCGACGACCCATATCCATGTGGACGAGAGGACCTGCCTTGAAGTGCTCATAGTCAAAGGAAAGGTCAAAGACGTTCGGAGATTGGCGGACAACATCAAGGCACTAAAAGGTGTCAAACATGGCGAGCTGGTCCTGACCAAGACCATGTTCGAGGGTTCCCACAGCGGGCACATGCACTATTGAAATAGGCCAGGTCCGGGATTTCGGATCCTCTCAGTTCGTACTCTCCAATGAAGAGATGAGCCGCTCGAACTCCAGTTCCATCTCCTTGATGAGCCCATCGAACCGTTCCTGCTTCTTCTTTGCCTCGACCGAACGGGCCAGTTCGAACTCCTCAAGGACCGGGTCATGGAGCTTGAGCGATGATATCCTTTTCAGGTTCTCGAGAGTCTGCTTTCTCTCTTCGACCCTGGTGAGGTCCATTTCGCTTATCAGGTCCCTGATGTTGTTCTCGAGAGATCTGGAGTGCGCCCTCCTGGACCGTTCCTTAGGCCCAGGTGGGTCCTTAACTAGTTCCCCTCTGGCTATCATTGCATCCCAGAAGGACAGTGGGATACTGGATATATATATTATACCTATGAAACACTATAAAAAACCCCATTCTCCCCCCCTTATACCTCGATTTCCAAAGATCACAGCACATTCAAGTCCTTTCAAGTGGGTAAGGTGCTACCTGGATGGATAGACCGGTCCAGGCATCCCTAAAGTTATACATGCACAAGTAGGGGGAAGATTGAAAAGGTTATAAGTCAATTAGTTCTTAGAGGTGTCCCGTATGGTATCCTGGAGGGACGAAAAGATGGAATCCTACATCAGGGACAGGCTTGGCATAGGCCTGCCCCCAGGCAGGGAGCAGCTCC
>JALOTP010000103.1 GCA_025457865.1 Thermoplasmatota archaeon
AGGCCCAGCTTCGCAAGGAGAGCATCACCGTGCTCGATACTCTTGACCTCGGATGCGACGGAGGTCGAGAAGAACATGTTCCCGGGCCTCTGGAAGAGATAGAAGCACTCTCCATCCATCTCCACGGTCCCTGTATCGGGTCCGAGGAGTCGCGCTATGACCTTCCCCAGGGTCGATTTCCCTGTTCCGTTCCTGCCCATGAGCGCGACAGAGGACGAACCGCTCAGGTCCAGGTCCACCCCTCTAAGGACGTTCTTGGTCCCCGGATATCTGAAACGGACCCCCTCAAGCACCAGCTTCCCGACGGCGCGGTTCCTATGTCCTTTCGGTCCTGGAAGTGCTATGTCAACACCGCTTAGACCCTCCCAGAGGAGATGGGGTGTGCCTCTGAAACCCTTTGGGACCGAAGGGAGCATGCCCATTTCAATGCCTGTTGAAACGATATCAAGGAGCGGGGGAAGGCCCACTCCCGCCTCGGCAAGACATCTGCTGTCCGTAAGGACCCGCTCGGGGGGGCCGTCCGTAATGATCGACCCACCCGCCAGGACCAGCACCCTGTCGGAACCGACAAGCTGCTCAAGGTCCTGCTCCACATGGATGATGGTCATCCGAGGTAGAAGGGACCTCAGCTTTCCAAGGACACGCTTGAGCCTCTCCTTCCCCGCAGGGTCGAGCTGTGATGATGGCTCATCCAGAAGCAAAAGCTCAGGCCCAGTCACGACCTGGGAAGCTATTGCGACCAGCTGTTTTTCCCCTCCGGACAGGTCCCGGGTCCTCCTTTCAAGCGTCCTTTCTATCCCCAGGGAGATAGCAACGTCCGTGCACCTTCTGACGGCCTCCCGCCTATCCAAACCCCTTGCGCCCAGGGAGAACGCTATCTCATCTATGACCATCTCGGATACGAACATCTCCTCGGGGGCCTGGAACACGACCCCTATCCTCCTTGCGGCATCCTTCCTTCCATCCGGGAGCGGAAGGCCGCACACCTCGATATGCCCCAGGACATCGGCATTCATCCTTGCGGGGACCAGTCCGCACAGGACGTTCAGGAGCGTGGACTTTCCCGAGCCGCTCCTGCCGACCAGGCCCACATGCTCTCCCTGCATGACCAAAAGATCGATGTTCCTCAGCACGGGCCCTGAGCCCTCGTATGAAACGGTCAACGACCCGGTCCTGACCGCGGGCCTCATGGCCTCTCGGTCCTCCTTCTACGGAAGAAGGATGCTGTCAGGATGGGGACCGATGCCATCACGGGAATGAGCAGGGATGGGGCCTGCTCCGGAACGGGGAGCTCTCCATCCGTCTCCCCCGTGGGTGAGCCCACACCTATCTGGATGGACCTTGATAGGAAGTATGGGATGAGGTCGGGCTCTTCGGTGTCCGGATGGTCGAAGTAGAGGAACATTTCTACGGACACGCTGACATCGACAGGCCCTTCGTTCACATTCACCCTGATGATCGCGGAATGGCCTCCGTCGGTCGGATCGAGGTCCATTCCTCCTCTGAAGGTTTCGACCCCCGAACGTGTACAGATGACCTCGGCCTTAGGAGATATCACAGAGTAGCTGTCATCGTATGTCAGCATGACGAGCAGCTGGAAGCTTGACGACCCGTTCAGGACCACGGGGGCTTGGAGCAGCAGGTCCGGAAGCTCCAGAAGGTAGCCTCCCTTAGGTGCGGTGCCGGTATGACAGGTAAGGCATTCGGGGTCAGTATCCTGGGCGCCGATGACCGCTGCCGCGAAGAGGCCGGATGCCAATGCGAGTATGAACAAAGGGTAGGCCCTCATTCGAAGACCACCTCGCTCACCCATTTGACACAGTGCTGTGCATTATAGGTCCCGACCGCCTCCTGCGGAAGCACGAGCCTTACCGGGCCGTTCCCCCCGTCCGACCTCCCCGCAAGGTCCTTTCCGTCCCTGCCCATTGCCAGGAGAACATCATGGTCCGTCACCTGCTGCCGGGTCAGCTTCTTTGAGTATGTGTCGGCCGCCCTCACCGTCACCGAACCGTAGTCTGTGACGTTCAGATGCCCGGCAAGGTCCTTGAGAAGGAGCCCGGTGTAGAGATGAGGCTTCCCGTCTTCTCCTGTTCCAAGCAGGACCATCTCGACGGTCCTGTTCCCGATGAGGCGCAATTCATCCATTCCAATGATGGTCCCTTCGGTCCCGGGGGCCCTTACCACCAGATACCAATCGTCATCGGGAGGGACGACCCGCTCCACAAGGGTGAAGATGATGAGGCCCGCACCTATCAGGAGCACACCGGCGGCAAGGACGAGCAGACCTGCCCAAAGTCCCCTCATGCGACCACCTCGACCTTGGTCACATCCTTCAGGCAGTACTGGCCGTTGTACTCACCTGCCAGCTCCTGAGGGACCACAAGACGGAACGGCCCCTCCCCGCCTGCAAGCGGAGCTCCATCCTGCCTGTATGCAATGATCGTCCCAGCGCCTTCCTCTGCCCACTCCCAGGGTAAAGAGAGCGAGAAACCATCCCCCGCAGAAAATGTCAATGATGTGAACTGTAACGACCCAGCCTTGAGTTCGATCAGATCATGGACCATGACACCGCGGAACAACGATGTGACCTCGCCATGGGAGGACCTTATCGCATAGCTCTCCTCCAAATAGGGCATGGCCTCCAGTTCTTCAAGGTCCATGACCTCCATCACGGACCCCCCCCAGATGATGGATATCGAGGGTAGGACCTCGACTGCGTGGGTCCCGAAGGTCCTGTAAGCCGTGATGGCGTACATGTCCTCATGACGGAATGAGCCATGCTCCCCCATACCCCCGCTCACATCATGGAGGCCGTGGTCGGAGAAGAGCATGAGCATTGATGGTGTCGAAGAGGCCTCCAGCATCTCCACGACCTGTCCGATGTAGGAATCGATCCTTGACATGGCAAGCGCAAGACCTTCCGAACCCGACCCGGTGCGGTGGAACTCATCATCTATGGAATGGAAATGGGCCAGGACCACATCCGTTCCGTCATCCAATCTGTCGATGAGAGAGCCGAATATCTCATTATCAACGCTACCGTCACCGTTCGTATCCACATTGAGCTCGGTTTCGGAAGATAGGATGCTCCGGTCCCCTTCGATCCAGACCGTTGAGAGGCCGGTACCTTCTGCGATCTCCAGGAAGGTCGGCTGGGATAGCGTCCTGTCGTTCGATGAAAGGATGCCATTGTGCAGCATGTCGTGGCCCGTAAGGGCCATCGCGGTCCCGGTCGGCGTCCTGGGGGGGAAAGCGGTCAGGGCAGATGAGAGGTTGCCCAAGGAACTGACATTGCGAAGGAGGGGCGCCCTCTGCTGAAACAGGCCCCATCCCAGACCGTCAAGCTCCAGGACCACGACCCTTCGGACCATCGCCCGGGTCATGGGGGGCTCGGTCAGGGCGGATGTGATGTTGAGGGAGGAGAGCACGGTGGGTGCCACCGACATCAACGTGGCGGCCTGGCCGTTCCCTACGGCCGCTATGCCGATAAGAGGGTTGCCGTCATCCAACCTGGGCCTACCATCCTCCCAGTGGATGGAGGTCCCCTCAGGGTTCGGGGCGCCACATCAAGCTCCAGCTCAGCGGTGCTTTCCGGCGTGATGAACGGGAGCTTCCGCACATCGCCCTCGCTCCCAGGGGAGCCTCTCAATGCAACGATAAGGACCGCACCCAGAACAAGGAGGGCCGCAGTTATCATTGCCAAGAGGATCCCGCGCTTCATCGGCCACCCCCATGGGTTTCATTGTCGGGGACCTCGGGATAGACACCTGGAGGCAGTACCCCTGGCCTCCAGTCAGCTTCTGAGAGCAGGGGACCTCCGGGGGTGCCAGCCGGTCCTATGCCGCCAGACCTCTCTATGATGAGCGCCACGAGCTTCCTGAGCTGCTCCCTGTCCATTACGTCAAGGACCGGGAGCTCGTTCCGGCCGGGTCCTCTGGAGGCGACCAGCCCGGATATCGCTATCAGGCTATCGTCCCTCAATCCCCGTACCTTCCTTGTCTCGGACAGGTCATCCAAGGAGCGCAGGCAGCAGATCTGAAGCTGCTCGACAGTACCATCCTCTAGCCCTTCGCAGACGACGAACTGCGTCCCTGCCGGGATGAGCCTCTCTATGTCCCTGAAGCCCCGCCTATCCTCTCCATGCCTCTCGATGAGGACCGTCTCACCCTTCGATAGCGATATTACGAAGTCCGCTCCGGCCCTTGAATGCCTCCATGTGTCCTTGCCCTCG
>JALOTP010000104.1 GCA_025457865.1 Thermoplasmatota archaeon
AGGCTCACTATATGGTCCTCTGCTATCCGTTTGTTGACATCCTCCCTGATAAGTTCTAGGTCATCATCCATCAAGGAGGCCGGTCTCAGGTCCATATGGGACCTGTCAGAATATATCTGGTTCCCGACGGTTTTAGCAGAGAAAAGGTTCCAAGCAATTGCCGATATGAGGTGCTGCGAAGTATGCATCCTCATATGATTGTATCTGATATCCTTGTCTATTCTGCAATCAACTTCCGTACCGGTAGACGGCAACTCACCTTCCAGATAATGTCTGACCTTATCTGATTTTCTTATGGACCTGACCTTAGAAGAACCTTCAACCCAGGACATCATCCCGGTATCCGTTGGTTGCCCACCACCCTCGGGATAGAACGCGGTCCTGTCAAGAACTATAGACCCACTGGCAGGATCAGCTTCAAGGACCCTAGCTTTGAATTCGAATATATAGCACGATTCTATACTTGGCATGTATAGGATCTCTGTCATATTCGACCTACCTTCATTCTATATGACCCCTTTATGAACGTGCCTTTCCAGCCCCGTATCACTGATGTACCCAACAAGGTTTAAATATATTTTCATGTATGGCCGGCCTGTTCCGTACAGGTGAATCAGATGGCGCTTTGTCAAGGAAGGTCGACCAGGAAGGTCTCTGGAGGTCGATATAAGACCGCAAGGGGAAAGAAGAAGGCGGAAATCGGTCGCGAACAGATGCATACGACCATGGGTGAGAACATAAAAAGGGAGATAAGGACCTGTGGCGGTTCCCACAAGTTCAGACTACTCCAGGCACGGTCCGTCAATATCTTCGACCCAAAACAGAAGAAGACCTCCAAAGCTGATATCAAAACGGTGGTAGAGAACCCAGCCAATCCGAACTATGTTAGACGGAACATTATCACCAAGGGCGCAATAATCGATACGACAAAAGGGAAGGCCAGGGTCACTTCCAGACCAGGCCAACATGGATCGATCAATGCAATATTGATCTCTTGATATGGAGCGTGGTCCTCTTGGCTAAAGGGTCAACCGAGACCTATGTGATATACCCGGAATATTTCAATAACCAGATCTCACGTTCCTCTGGCAGGAGAGTACCAAGGTCGATGGCGGTCCAGGACCCAAGGTCCGAAGATATACTAGCTGTATGCAAGAAGCTAGGTTTGTCACCGGTACTTGAGAGCGAAAAACCTCATCCATCTGATTGGAACAAGGCCGATGGCAGGGTCAAGGTACTGAAGAAGTTCCCCAAGGAAGCAACCTTGAAGATGATCGCCCAGAGATTAATGAAAAAGGCCTGAAAGGAAAAACGCCCTTTTAAGACCAAAATAAGATTCTATTGATATCTCTTCTCTGAAAGATGTGGTAAATCTATTATAATCAATTGCTTTTGCGGTGAAACAAAGGTGTTGTTCATATGACCGATGGAAAAAAACGGATCTACCTGTTCAAAGAAGGCAATAAGGACATGAAAGAGCTTCTTGGAGGCAAGGGTGCCAATCTCTGCGAAATGACCAGATTGGGGATACCGGTCCCACCCGGGTTCATCATCACCACGGAGGTATGCACTGAATATTATACCTCTGGTCATAAGTTCCCAGCAGGATTGAAGGATGGTATAAGAAGAGCAGTGAAGGAGATGGAAACTACCTTGGGGACCATTTTCGGAGACCCTAAGAAACCACTTCTCTTGTCAGTAAGATCAGGTGCTAGAGCATCGATGCCCGGGATGATGGACACTATCCTTAACCTGGGAATAAATGAGGATATAGTTATGGGCCTAAGCTCCTCGACCGGTGATGATAGGTTCGCATGGGACTCATACAGGCGTTTCATCCAGATGTACGGTGATGTTGTGATGGGGCTCAAACCCGAATCAAAGGATGACACGGACCCTTTCGAGGAGATAATGGACGAATTGAAAGATGAGAAAGGGGTAAAACAAGATACTGAACTAACGGCTAGTGATCTAAAGGTCCTTTCAAGAAGGTTCAAAGAGATCATTAAAAAGAAAAAGGGCGTGGAATTCCCGACCGATCCCTGGGAACAGCTTTGGGGAGCAATAGGTGCGGTTTTCAGCTCCTGGATGAACGATAGGGCAAGAAAGTACAGGGAGCTAAACGACATACCCGTAGAATGGGGAACAGCGGTGAATGTCCAGGCCATGGTATTCGGGAATATGGGCTTGACCTGTGCGACTGGAGTTGCCTTCACTAGAGACCCTGCTACCGGCGAGAAGGCCTTTTTCGGGGAATACCTCACCAACGCACAAGGTGAGGATGTTGTGGCGGGGATTAGGACCCCATTACAGGTCACCAAAGAAGGTTCTAAGAGGTGGGCTAAGAACAACGGATTATCAGAAAAGGAACGTGCAAAGGACCACCTTTCACTTGAAGAACTGATGCCTGGTGTGTTCAAGGAACTAGAAAAGGTCTACAAGAAACTTGAGAGACATTACAGGGACATGCAGGACATCGAGTTCACTATCCAACATGGAAAACTATGGATGCTCCAAACCAGGAACGGAAAAAGAACAGCAAAAGCGGCCGTAAAGATAGCTGTGGATATGGTCAATGAAAGATTGATAGACAAAAAGACCGCAGTCAAGAGAATATCACCAGACCAGCTGGACCAGCTTCTCCATCCGACTTTCGACCCGGTCGCAAAGAAGGAAATCGTGGCAAAAGGGCTCCCAGCATCTCCGGGGGCGGCATCTGGTAGGATCGTGTTCAACGCAGAGGATGCTGAGGAATGGTCCAAGAAGGGAGAGATGACCATCTTGGTTAGGCTCGAGACAAGCCCGGAGGATATTGGCGGTATGAAATCTGCCGAGGGTATTCTGACCGCTAGGGGCGGTATGACCAGCCACGCAGCCGTTGTAGCCAGGGGTATGGGTAAATGCTGTGTATCTGGCTGCGGGGCTTTGAAGATAAACTATGAATCCCGCCTCATGAGGATCGACGGTAGAACGTTCAAGGAAGGTGATTGGATATCACTTGATGGTTCCAAAGGTGAGGTCATAGTCGGTAAGGTCCCGACAGTGACCCCATCCATAGGTGGCGATTTCGCTCTGTTCATGTCCTGGGCTGACCATATTAGGACGCTCGGGGTTAGGACGAACGCTGATACACCAGAGGATGCGATGAACGCCAGGAGGTTCGGTGCGGAGGGAATAGGTCTCTGCAGGACCGAGCACATGTTCTTTCAGGGTGACAGGATCAAGGCCATGAGGGAGATGATACTAGCAAAGGACGAGCAAGGTCGCAGGACAGCATTGAAAAAGCTACTTCCAATGCAGCGTGAGGATTTCGTAGGGATCTTTAGGGCTATGGACGGACTGCCAGTCACCATCAGGCTGCTGGACCCGCCACTGCATGAATTCCTTCCTCATGATGGACCAACGCAAGAGGAAATGGCCCAGGAGATGGGGCTTTCTGC
>JALOTP010000066.1 GCA_025457865.1 Thermoplasmatota archaeon
TCTCGCCATGAGGTCCCTGAAGGTCTCCTCATCGGACCCCGAGAAGACCTCGCTCACCAACCCTGGTCTCTTGTAGGTGGAGATGATTATCTTCCTGGCTGGGTCATATGTGGTGATCCCCGCACCGGCCTGGCCTCTGTGCTGGAGGTCCAGCATCATCTGGTAAAGGTCATATGTGCAGCTCCTTCCCGGTGTACTTGCCGCACAGATGCCGCATTCCTCATGCTTATCGTCCATTCACGGACCTCCTTTGCCCATGCAAGTTATGGTCGTCCTGTTAATGGCAGTTCCGGTGGCTTCAACGACGGCCGACAAGTCCCTCTGCAAGAGATAGTAGGACCTTTCCGGGGTCCTTGGCCTTGACAACGCCCGATGCCAGAAGAACGCCTACCGTACCCAGCTCCAGGGCCTTCCGGACGTCATTGCCGTCCTTTACCCCCGCACCGGTAAGGACCATGACGCCCGGGGCGGCTTCCCGGACGGCCCTCACAGTGTCCTCCACTATCCTCGGGTCCGCTGTCGTTACGGAGATATCGCCCCCAATGAGCTCCGGTGGCTCCATGGCGATCATGTCCGGGGCCAAAGCGGCCGCCGCTCGAGAGGCGGCAACGTTGTTGGTGCAGACGATGGTGGTCAGTCCCATTCCTCTTGCGGAATCCACGATGTGGCCTATGTCCGACAGCAGCCGCCTGCATTCGGAGTGGTTCACTAGCGTTCCAATTGCCCCTGCGTTCTTGACCGCACCAAGGGAAGTGGAGCCTGTCCTCACTGTCGCATCCCACATATCGACGTTCTGTGCAAGGACTGGTATGGACACCTCCAAGGCGACCCTTGACAGCTCGACCATGGGCGGGCAGACGGCAATGGAAGCGCCGGTCTCAAGGGCCACTTTTTCGCATGTCCGAGCAAGGACAAGGGAAAGTTTCCCTTCTGCCTCCCTGTAGCTCTTCATGTTCAGTATGATCATGGGGGTCCTCATCTTCCTCACTCCTTGCCCAAGGCCTCCCTGATGAACTTCACGGTCCCGTAAGAAGAGAACGCCTTGAAATAGACCAGGGCCTCCGCATAGGCCATGGCCTCCAGGGCCGTTTCCGTGTCCCTTCCGATACGCCGCGCCCTGTCCCTGAAGGGTTTGAAAACGTTCTTGCAGTGCTTGCCGAACACCAGGTCCGGTGCCTTCCCTGGCTCCTTGGCCGAATAGGTGGCAGAGGTCCATTCCTGCATATCCCTGTAGAGCTCCGGCTCATAGACCTTCATCGTGTCGAAGAATATGTTCTGCCAGTGCGTGCCAACGTTCCCCTTGAGGATGTCGCCCTTGGGGAAATGCATAGCGATCTGGTCCCTTGGTGTACCCGTGATTCCGTGCTGGGCTATTCCGACCTTCAGGTCCGCCCTCTTGATGGCCGATATGACCTCTTTGGTCCTTGCAAGGTCAATCGACACCTGGGGCAGCAGCCCCCCTTTCTCATCGAAGGTGTTGCCGTGGGCCGACCCGTTCGCGATGGCAAGCAGATGGGGGTCCACCCCGTTCTCCTTGAGGGACCGCAGGAAGGTGACCGCCTCCTCCGGACTGGTAAGGACCCTTCCGGACGCATCGGTCTTGCCTATCTCGCCCACCTCTACTTCGAGCCCGAAGCCCTTCGAACCCATTTTCTCCTTGATGAAGAGCGCCATTTCGGTCGTGCACCTTATGTTCTCCCTCAGCTCCTCTTTGAGGTCCCGGCCTTTGATATCGAAAAGATGCGAGGCGTCTATAGCGAAAGAGGTGTAGCCAGCTTCGATCTGATGTGCAATTAGCTCCCTGGTCCTTCTAAGGTCCTCCTCATCCCCCTTCTTGATGCTTATGTGATCGGCATGCACGACGTAGAACTCGTACCCGACCTCTGATGCGGCCTTGACTATCTCATCGTGATAGTCCTTGGGCGTCATCCCGGTGTAGCCCCCTGAAAGGTCGGACTCCGACCGGGCCATCTCAAAGATTATGGGAGAGCTCGTGTCCTTTGCTGCCCTCATTATCCCCCGGGCAATACCTCTGGTATAGCGCACATTGACGGCCATTATTATGGACCCCTTTCCGTAAAGGGAACCATAGACCGTATCCCCGCCCAATGGTCTGAAGTGACTGATGCTCATACCCCCTTTGACATCTCTTCTTCGAGGATGCTCAGTTCAGAGGGACCTCCGATGTAGACCGGGACCCTCTGGTCCATCGAAGATGGTTCCATATCGAGGATGGACATCCTTCCGTTGGATGCCCCCCCTCCTGCCTTCAGGGCCAAGAAGCCCATGGGGCCTGCCTCGAAGAGCAATCTCAGCTTTCCACCAGGCTTATCGATGGTACCTGGGTACATGAAGATGCCCCCCTTGTGTATTATCTGATGGACGTCCGCCACCATCGACCCGCAGAAGCGGAGCTTGTAATCTCTGTGAACCGCCTGTGAGGGGCCGTCCATTTGCTCCTCAGAGCACCGGGAGCATATATCTTGTCCTTGCCGAACCTCAGGTCCTCTTCCTGAAGGATGAACTCGCGATCATCGTCCAGGACGAACTCGTGGACCCCTTTTCCAACCGAATATACCAGTACCGTCAAGGGTCCGTAGAGGATGTACATGGCTGCGGCAAGCTCCCTAGCAGGTCTGAGAGGGGTCGTTCCGTCATGGATGCCTACGATGGTCCCCACCGTGAGATCGACGCCCATCAGTGATGAGCCGTCTAGCGGGTCGAAGGTGACCGAGTAGATGCCGTCCTCATTGGGCGTTATGATATCATCCCTCTCCTCCGAGGAGACGGATGCAACGAAGGGGAGCTCTGAAACGGCATCGATCAGCACCTCATCGGCCCATTTGTCCATCTCCAGCTGGGTCTCGCCGTAGATGTTCCTAGAGTCCGTAGCGCCCTGCCTGGATATGAAAGCCCTTGCTATCCTCTTGCTCTGCTCCGCGATACATAGCATGAGCTCTGCAAGCTCGGGCGTATCATCCGGGATGTGTTCTTGAAGGAGCGTTTCCAGACCCCCAGGTTCTATTGGATTGTGAACCCCAAGAAGTTATTTATTGCTTGCTGTGGGACCACATACATCCCTTCTTCCGGCCATGGTACCACCTGTACGGTCGCAGATACCTGGTCAGAGGACCCTTCATCGTCCGTGACCTTGAGCTCCACCGTATGTACGCCCGTGGATGGGAACATATAGGACCACCTGTCCGCGCTCGAGAAGATACTGCCGTCTATGGACCACCTGTACCGCAACGGCCCACCGTCCGGGTCGGACGAGTTCATTGCGTCCAGTACGATGACCTCACCTGGATGGACCATCTCTCTGGAAAGGACCATGACCGCCTTGGGAGGCCTGTCGGTCCTCAGGGACACGAGGAGGAGGACCGACACAGTGATCATGACCAGGGAGGCTATCGCTATACCAGGGAGCAAGCGCTGCAGGTCGGCCCGGGTCAATGCCATGGGGGCGTAGCAGGCAGGGACCATGAAAAAACTTTCCGTTGCCAAAAGATGAAATAAAGGCTCGTCCAATCATTGGACATGGACATAGAGCTGTCACCCTCCCTGTCAGCAATGGGGATACATATCCTGACGGCAGAGCTTACCGACATATCGGTCTGGTCCAGCAGGAAGGAGGTCTTCACTGCCCTCTGCGATGAGCTGAAGATCGAGCTCCGCGGAAGGTTCAGGGACGATGAAACGCTGACGAGGGACAGGACGGTTAGGGCCCTGCGGGACCTATTCTGGAAGATAGGCATCGATCCGACAAAGACCAGACCCGCCTCTGAGGCTCTGGTGAGGCGGCTCCTGAAGAGAGAGCTCCCTACCATCAACAATCTGGTCGATGCGGGCAACCTTGCATCGGCCAGCACCATGGTCCCATTGGGTCTCTACGATATGGACAGGATCAAGGGAAAGCTTATGCTCAGACCCTCGGTAGAAAAGGAGCATTTCCAGGGAATAGGCGGTACGGACGAGTTGCTCGCCAAGGGGGTCCCCATCCTGTCGGATGATGAGGGTGTGATGCATGTGTACCCCCACAGGGACTGCACAAGGACAAGGATAACGCAGGACTGCAGGAACGCACTGGTCGTCGCCTGCGGAGCAAAGGGGATCGGACAGAACGATCTCTTAGAGGCGCTCTCGGAGATAGAATATTATTTCGAACAGCTGTCGGTCTAGACCCTGCCCGGACCTCTTGAAATCACCTTGGGACCACCCTCTTCTTTGCCATTTCGAACTCCCTCTCCGATAGGAGGCCTTTCTGGAAGAGCTTGCCTAAAAGCTCCAGGTCGGAAGCGCTCTCGCCTGGACCGTCGCCCATCGCCTGTCCATCATCACCGGGTAGTGGGCCTAACCTGGATAAGAGCTCCTCAACAAGCCGCTTCAGGTGGTTATCGTAGTAGAGGTCCCGGCCTTCCGAAGAGGCCTTGACCATGAGCTTATGTCCCGCAGGGCCATCAACGAGCGATACCCTGACCTCCACCGGGTAGTAGGTCCCAAGGTCCATGGGCTCCCTGAGAAGGAGCTCGTCATGTGTCGAGCCTTCCAATATCCAATGGTCCAGTTCGGCCCTGCACCTCAAACTTTCTATGACCGATATCCCTCTCGAACCTATCCTAACTTCCCTTTCAAGAACGGACATTCCAACCTCTCCCGTGGAAAATTGAGAGCTGCACCTGTTTCTCTATCAATATAATTAACGGATATAAAAAACTTACAGGGCCGTAACCGAATATGGTCTTAAGCGACCGTTATTGTTATGACGAGCTTGCCATCGTCAAGGTCCCATTCCGTTCCAGAACCGGTCGGACCGAACACAAGTGAGTCCGTGAGGGTCTCGGACATGATATATGCCCTGAAATGTTCGACGGCCGATATGAGCTTCCTTTCGCCGTCCATTGCGACGTTGATGTGGGCGTCGTAAGGCAGGTCCATGTCCTTCCTCATTGTTTGGACGCGTCTTACGACCTCGCGGGCAATGCCCTCCTCCCACAGCTCCTCGGTGATCTCAAGGTCCAACAGTACCTCAAGGTCCCCTTCCGACCCCAGGGCCCACCTATCGGGGAGGACCTCATGGAACCTCAGGTCCTCCTTGCCTATTTGGTAGGTGGTCCCGCCGACCGCGACATCGATAGGTCCCTTCTCCACCCTTAGGGCCAGCTCTCTGGGGTCGAGCTTCAGGAGCTCTTCCTTGACGGGGCCGGCCGCGGCCCTGAGGCGCGGTCCCAGCTTCTTGGGGTCCACCTCCGCGGTCCTCTCGAAATACCCCGAGAGGTCCTTCTCGAAGGAAAGCTCCCTGACATTGAGCTCGGACCTGATCATGGACAGGAGGCCCTCGACCAAGGGCTCTGGGCCTTTGATCACTGCCCTGGCAAGGGGCTGTCTCGTCTTTATGTTCCTGAGCCCCCTTGCAGCCCTTCCAAGGTCAACTATCTTCTTGACCAGCTCCATCGCCGGTCCCAGGTCCTCGTCATGGGTCCCTGCTCTGGCCTCCGGGAACGGTTCGAAATGGACCGAATCACGGGCATCGGGGAGGCCCAACCCCCTGTAGACCCATTCGGAATGGAAGGGGATGATGGGGGCACAGAGCAGGGAAACTGCCTTAAGCGACTCCGAGAGCGTGTCGTATGCGGCCTTCTTGTCGGAGGAGGACTCGGTCCCCCAGAACCTCCGCCTGTTCACACGGACATACCAGTTGGAGAGGTCGTCGACAACGAACCTCTGTATGGATGCGGCCGCATCAGTGAGGTCGTAGCGGTCATAGAACCCGTCAACGGCCGATACCAGTTCGTCGAGCTTTGAGAGGAGCCACCGGTCTATCTCGGGGCGTTCGTTAACCGGAACGGGGCTGCCAGGCCTGTAGCCGTCAAGGTCCGCATATGTCCTGTAGAACCCCATAACGTTCCTGAGCGTTCCCAGGAACGAGCGGTTCGCATCACGTACCGCTTCGACCGAGAACAGCTTGGGCTTCCAGGGGTCGGAGGATGAGAGAAGGTACCATCTTATTGCATCGGCACCCTCAGATTCGAATAACTTCCATGGGTCAACGACGTTCCCCTTGGACTTGGACATCTTCTTGCCCTCGGCGTCAAGGACATGAGCGTGGCATATCACGGACCTGTAAGATGGCTGGCCGAAGACAGCGGTGGAAACGGCCAAAAGCGAGTAGAACCAGCCCCTTGTCTGGTCTATGCCCTCCGCGATGTAGTCCCTGGGGAACTGCCTCTTCCACTCTTCTTCGTTCTCGAACGGGTAGTGGAGCGAGGCGAAGAAGGCTGAACCGGAATCGTACCAGCAGTCTATGACGTACGGGACCCTCACCATCTGTTTCCCGCACTTTTTACAGGGTATCGTTATCTCATCCACATAAGGCCTGTGGAGCTCCGGGATGTGCTCTATGCCCGATAGTGCCTTCAACTCCTCCCTGGATCCCACCATCAGCTCATTGCCGCAAGGGCACCTCCAGAAGGGCAAGGGCGTCCCCCAGTACCTCTCCCTGGAGAGGTTCCAATCCTTGACCTCCTCAAGGAACTTCCCGAACCTACCGTTCTTGATGTTGCCGGGATACCATGTTATCTGCTCGTTATTGGACAGGAGGAGCTCCCTTATCCGGGACATCCGTATGTAGAAAGCCTTTCTGGCATAGTAGAGGAGGGGTGTGTCGCATCTCCAGCAGAAAGGGTACTGATGTGCGTAGGAATGGACCCCTTCGAGAAGCCCTCTGGTCCTTAGGTCCTCTATTATCTCCGGGTCCGCATCCTTGACGAAACGGCCCTTCCAGGGCGTGACGACATCACTGAAGGTCCCGTCCTCCTTGACCGGCTGGAGCATGGGGAGGTCGTAGGTCCGCCCAAGGTTGAAATCGTCCTCGCCGAAGGCGGGTGCTATGTGAACGACACCCGTACCGTCCTCCATGGTCACGAAATCGGCGGTCGCAACGAAATGGGCGGCCCTGTCCGGCTTCGCAAAGCTGTAGAGAGGCTCGTACCTCGTTCCTTCCAGGTCGGACCCCAGCATCCTCTGGAGGACGACATATTCCCCCTCCTTGAGCAGGGCGCCGACCCTCTTCTCCGCGAATATGAGCTCGGACCCCTTGTATGACGCCTTTAGATAGGTTTCGTCGGGGGAGACGGCCAATGCCACGTTCGATATGAGTGTCCATGGGGTCGTGGTCCATGCCAGGATGAAGGTGTTCTCCTGGTCCTTGACCTTGAACCTGACGAAGATGGAGGGGTCCTCGACCTCCCTGTAGCCCTGGGCCACCTCGTGCGATGAAAGGGACGTGCCGCATCTGGGACAGTACGGGACTATCATGTGCCCCTCATCAAGGAAGCCCTTCTTCCAGATCTCCTTCAGTGACCACCAGACGGACTCTATGTAGTCGTCCTTCATGGTGATATAGGGATGCTCGAGGTCAAGGACCACACCCAATCTCTCCGTCATCTTCGACCAGAGGCCTATATGGGAGAAGACCGAGTCCCTGCACTGCTTTATGAAGGGCTCTATGCCGTACTTCTCTATCTGGTCCTTGTTCTCTATGCCGAGCTTCTTCTCGACAGCTATCTCCACTGGGAGGCCGTGGCAGTCCCAGCCCCCCATCCTGGGGACGAAAGAACCCTTCATGTTCCTGTAGCGGCAGACCGTGTCCTTAACGGTCCTTGAGAAGATATGATGGACGCCTGGAGGGGCATTCGCGGTGGGGGGGCCTTCAAGGAAGCGGAAATATGGCTTCCCTTCATTGTGGCGGAGCAGCCTGCGGAGGATGTCCTTTTCCTTCCAGTGGGAGAGTACCTCCGATTCTATGTCGGCCGGTCCCTTGACCTTTTTCTGTTCCTGCTCCGTACCTTCCTCTGCCAATAGGATGCACCATACCTGTCTTTCCGCAATGCCCGGACAGGGACAGAAAGATGGTTTCGTATTTAACCCTTATATCATGCCAATGAGGATAGGACCTAAAGGCTGGGACGGTCACTTTCTCAGGTAACGGCAGGTCCTTCAGAACCCATATTGTACCTTTTGACCTTGCTCAGGATGTTATCTATCTCCTTTTTCCTCAGGCCCTTCACCATCTTGAGCTGACCCTCGTCCAATTTTAGAATGGCCCCAACATCGTGATAACCTGCTCTGGAGAGCTTCTTGCATATATCCTTGGACAGATTGAGCGCTTTGTTCAATCCTTCGCTCACGCTGACCTCATGCGTCCGGTCCTGGACCCTGCCATCTTCCATGAAGAGCTGTCTGTCCGCTCTCTTTGCCACGCTGATGTCATGGGTCACGACGATGACGGTCGTACCCAGGTTCTTGTTCAGGTCCTTCAAGAGGTTCATTATACCCTTGCCTGTCTTTGAGTCCAGATTGCCCGTCGGTTCGTCGGCCAGGAGGATAGATGGGCTATTCGCGAGCGCTCTGGCTATTGCCACTCTCTGGTTCTCACCACCGCTGAGTTCCTTGGGCCTATGGTCCCAGCGGTCCTTCAGACCTACCATATGTAGGAGCTTCATAGCTCTCTCCCTTCTCTGCTCCCTCTTGATGTCCATGTTCTCCATGGGAAGCTCGACGTTCTCCACGGCGTTGAGGATGGGGAGGAGGTTGAAGGATTGGAAGATGAAGCCTATCTTCTCCCTTCGGATCCTGGCAAGCTCGTTGTCGTTCAGCTTCGATGTGTCCACCCCGTCGATGCTCAGGGTCCCTTTTGTCGGGACATCAAGGCATCCGAGGATGTTCAGGAACGTGGATTTCCCCGACCCTGATGGGCCCCTTACGGACACGAACTCGCCCTTTTTGACTATGAGGGACACATCGTTCAGGGCCCTGACCTTGTTCTTCGAACTGTAGACCATCGTCAAGCCCTCTGCACTTATTATCTCGGCAGGACCTGCTGTTCCGATAGCATTCACTACCTCATTCATGCCTCATCGCCTCCACGGGGTTCTTCCTGGACGCAATGTAGGCCGGATAGAGGCTTCCAAGGGTCCCTATCAACAGGACCGCGACAAGACCTAAAATGACCACAGGGACCGAGGGTGTGGAGCTTTCAAGTGCTCTGTTGGAGGGGAGAAGGTATTGGCTGAAGAACGGGGAACCCAGATATCCAACGAGCACCCCTATGCATCCGCCGATGAACGATATCATAGCCCCTTCGGCAACGACCTGGAGCATTATCCTGGACCTTGTGAAGCCCAGTGCTTTCATCGTCCCTATCTCCTTGGTCCTCTCCTTCACGGTGTAGAGCAGGATGAATAGGACGACGAGACCTGAGGCCAGCATCGAGATGAGGACGATGGTATCACCGGTCGATTCCATCTCATCGAGGTCGCCCTCCAGTGTGCTGACCTGCTCTGTCGTCATCCGTTCCATCATCTCGAGCCTGTTCGCCATCATATCCTTGTTCGCCGAGACCCTGTAGTCCGAATAGTAGTCCTGAAGGACCGTGACAAGACCGTCTATCACTGACTCGTTCGTGGCATAGACATTTATGCTCTGAACGTAGCCGGCCTGAAGCCCCACGACCTCCCTGGCATCTTCGAGTGACATGTACACGTTCTTCGTCTGGGCTTCTGTCGAGTATATCCCCTTGACCTGGAATGAAATATCGGATATCGTGATGAGGTCCCCCAGGTCCGCATCGAAATGATCCTTCAGACCCTCGCTTATGACCACCATGTTCTCCAGCCCAGGCTCAAGGTTCGTGCCCTCGATTATATTGGCAGGCAGCAGAGGGTATTCGGCAAGGAGGTCCTTGTCGAGCGGGACGCCCGTGACGATGTAATCTATCATCTTATCCATCCCCCCAGCCCCACCCAGCTCATCGAACCTTTCCCTGATCGGCGGTCTCTCGCCCGAGCCCCACGGTGGTACCCCGGACCCCTCACCGTCTCCTTGTTGGCCCTGTCCCTCTCTCTTTGGAAAATTGGGCAATGCTGAGAAATTACCATAGGTCCTGCTGATCGATGGGACAACCGCATCCACCGAATCCAAGGTCTTGATCTCATCTATCTCGGACACAGGGATCCCGGTCCTATTTCCTTCGGTGTCGGTACCGCTCGACATCTGTCCGAAATCCCGCCCCATCCCCAGCTGGGAGATGGTTATTAGAAGGAGGTCGTTCTGGCTCTGGTCAACCATCCTTTCCATGGTGGCCTGGTAGCCCTCTATCATCTCCTCGGTATTGTCCTTCGATGCTTGTACGGTGGAATAGACCGATATCAATGTCCCCATCGAAAGGCATAAAAGCGTGAGGACTACCGCGGTCCTCATCTTCTTGCGCCAGATGCTACGAAACGCCCTGTTCATCAGACCCATTCGTTCAACTCCTTTTTCAGGTACCTTTCTCCGAGATCGTCCTCAAAGGTCCTGACCAAGGAGGAAAAAATGTATATAATCGGCTTCTGGAACGGTTGTTTAAATTTGGTACAATCCTTTAATCGACGCCCCTGGCCGCCAAAGATAAAGATTTGTTCCAAATCCATATTATATATTCCGCTCTATGGAGGTACGATGACAGGTATGAAGGCTTTGGTCCTGTCCGCCGCAGCGATGCTCCTTTTCACGAGCCTCCCAGCATTGGCCCTGTCGGCCCAAGCCCATGAAGGCCGAGATGGCCCGCGACCCCCACCTGACGAAGTGGGCAGACCATTTCCCGTGAAGTTCGAGAGGGACTCGTTCAAAGGCTCACCTGACGGGCCTATGATGGACCTCTTCTTGATGGGCGGCCGCCCCCTTTTCAGGTTCGGGGCGATGGACCTGGATTTCAGGAGGGGCGACATCATAGAGAGGTTCAATGTCTCTGAGGGCGAATGGAACATGACCTTCGACCCCCATAACTGGTCTGTCGGCTACCGGTCGAACATCACCTCGAGGTTCATAGGGGAACCCGACGAGAACATCACTTCCATCCTCCTCATGTTCAGACCGCTCCCTATGGACGGGAACCGGAGGATCCAGTACAATCTGACGTTGAGCGAGAACCTGACCATGGACTCCATCTCGGTCCGATGGAGGCTCTTTCCCAACCCTGACGAGATGAACATGACCTTCCCGCCGGAGCATCATGATTGGCGCTGGGACGAAAGGCCTAACGTGATGGCCCTCAATGATACTTACGGCAGGGAGATGGCCCGCCTCTTCTGGGATGAGCGCGCAAGGACGGTCAAACCCTACGGAGAGGATTACCAGGAGGTGAACTCCTCCAATTCGATGGAGGACGGGGGCCTGGTCCTGAACCTCACCCTTCAGGTCGGGTCCAGGACGGAGCTCATAGAGACCGGCGGGTACCTGGATTTCCTGGACCAGTTCCTGGACGTGCTCAGGTCCGGTGCCGAGGAGGCAAATGAGTTCTTAAGGGACCATCTTCTGTCCATAGGGATCGCCGTTGCGGTATCTGCCGTTCTAATACTTGCTGTGACCATGGTACTGGGCAGGAGGCCTGTGAACGAGAGGCCATCGAGGGACCTCGATTACAGGTCCAGCAAATTCTTTAAGAGACCTTAGGCCACCATATCGAGGACCTTGCTCAGCAGGGTGGTTCGGTACATTACGAGCAGGTCCTTGACCATTGCAGGGTCCGAGACGTAATAGTTCCTCTCCCTGCCCTTGAGCTCGGCGCGGAGCATTCCCGCCCTCTCCATCCTCTTCAGATGGTATGATAGGTTCGGGCCCGTGAAGGAAAAGGTCTGGAGTATCTTCGTTGGGGTCGCCCCCGGGTTCTCCAGGAGGAACAGGATTATGTCCCTGGATACCTCCTTCCTAAGGAAGCCCATGGCCTGCTTCTCCTCCTTTCCGAACCTGTCCCTGACGTAGAACCTTGAGTTCCCCGCCGTCTGCTCCTTCGTCAAGAGCTCCCTCTTTACCATCTCGTTAAGATGGAACTCGAGCTGCCCTATCGGCAGGTCCATGGCCCTGAGCATCTCCCTGAAATGTATGCCCGGGTTCCTCTGGACGAAAAGGAATATCCTCTTGCGGATCGGCAGCTCCAGGAGGTCCTTCATCAATCCTTCTTCCTCCAGAGGGCGAGGGAGATGATGAGGAGTGCGACAGACACCGACCAGCCCACAATGGCCGGGAGCTTTCCTAGGTCCGTCCCGAAAAGATACCCGGCGACCATCAGAATGGTCGTCGTTGACATGACCGCACCTGAGGCCGACAGGACCAATGGCCCAGGTCCGCCCCTATAGCGCCAAATCCTCCACCCGATGAAGACCAAGATGAGCCCCGCCACCAGCAGGAGTCCAAGGATGATATCGAATGCGAATATCTCCATCGGACGGTCATCGTTGACCCCCCATAAATCGTTTGGGAGGGCCTTGATATCTCATGATATACGGTGTCCCTCTAGATCGGCGACATCGTTTTATAGTAAGGAATCCTTACTTATCATCAAGGTGGTGACATGAGCGAGGTCGTGAAGGTCACATCCAAAGGCCAGATAACGCTCCCTATCGACTTGCGTAGATCCCTCGATATTGAGAAGGACGGATATCTTGTCGTCGACACTGTGGGCGATTATATCATAATGAAAAAGGCAGAGATACGGTTGAAGGATATCAACAAACTGTTCTCAGATACGGCCAAGCGAAAGAAGGTCACCCGAGAGGATATCGAAAAGGCGATACTAAAGGCCCGAAAGGAGACATGGGCCGGATGAGAGTGTTCCTGGATACCAACATTCTGGTCTCTGCCATCGTCTTCCATGGTAACGAGTTCCAACTGGTCTACAGGGCATACCGAGAAGGCCACGATATCGTAATATCGGAACACATCATGGATGAGACCATGAGCGTGATGAGGGAAAAATTTCCTGAACATCTGAACGAGTTCGTGGAATTCTTGAACACTGCAGAGATCGAGCCGGATGTTACCCCTCGCGGAAAAAAAAGTTAATGATTGTCCAAGTAAAGTTATTCTACTCCGATGGCATTACTTAACCGCACAGGAGGAATAAGAAACAAGAACGAAGGTCAAAGACGGATGGTGAAAAAAAGTGGTGCAGCTTCTAGCCGAAAATGGCAATTTTTAATATTAAAAGAAAATATTAAAGAAGGTTAGATAAAACAATTAAAAAAATTATTGTGGAGGTAGAATAAATTGAAAAGAGATTTATTTTTTATTTTCTTTCTCATAATCTTTTTATTCGTTTCGATTTCAGGCTGTACTACGAAAAAAAATGAAGAAAAAACTGTAACGATAGGTAATGATCTTATCGGACTTCATGAAATTATTACTGCAGAGCCGGCTCAAGAATATCCTTATAATTATAATAATACATTTTATGTCCCCTTAAAATTTGATAACATTACTCAAGTAATAGTTAATATTTCAATTCTTGATGGTGATGATGGAACAAATCCGGATATTATTAATAATATTCTATTTGGACCAGAAAAAAACCAACCTGTTACAATGTCTGGTGGTGATACTCCATTTAAAGGACAATTGGTTTATAATTGTGAGAAAGATTATACTCCTGGTAAGGATTGGTTTTTAATTATTGATCTTGATACCTATGCAAGTGATGATCAATGGCCCGGTCCAATACTCTGGAGAGGGGTCCCAGATAATGGTTTTGAGTTAATAGTTGATATTAAGTATTCCTACATAAAGGAATCAGTATAAAGAGGTGATAAGAAAAAAAGGTTGTTCGGAAAAGAAGCCGCAAATGGCAAAATAAATGAATAAGGATGATGATTGGGTCTCAAATGGTCGGAGGTTAGAAAAAAGTTGCGGAGAAACGAACATGGAGACGGAAAGCATGATTCCCAGACTAGCCGTATAAGGAAAAAAATGAGAGGAGAATTATGAAAGTATATCATTTTTGGATACTACTTATTTTACTTTCTTTTTTATTTAATATAGGGTGTTTAGAAGAGAAAAGGCAGGATGAAGATTTAGAAATATTGCCTCTTCTCCAAATGTCGGGAGGTATTATCTCACCACCCCGCATGCCTGGTAGATCTTTAGCATGAAATAATTCAAGTCAGAATATCCATACGCTCT
>JALOTP010000067.1 GCA_025457865.1 Thermoplasmatota archaeon
CCATCTTGAAGGCCAGGCTGTACAGGGTATCCATACGCTCCCTGGCGGCCTCCCTGACAAGGGGCCTTTGCTTGCCCCTGCCGCGTCTTTCCATCCGGCCGCCATCAGGATGGACATATTTAAACCATCCATCCTACGAAGCGCTCATTCCTCGAGCTCTTCCAGCTCTTCTTCGTCAGTCTCGGCGGGGGGTTCCTGAGCATCGGCCGAAGGTGGGGTGGACGGTCCCTTGGTCGGGATTGTGATCTCCATCACATTGCTGGCGCCCCTCCTGACATCATCCTCCGATGTGTGCAGTCCGGGGGTGAGCTGGACGGTGTGCTTGGAACCGCTGCCGCCCTCGGCGACCTTGCCGGTCGGGTCGTAGTGAAGGTCTGGCTCTTCTTCCTGCGCCTCCTCCACCTCATCGTCATCTTCCTTGCCTTTCCTCCTCATGAGGAAGAAGAGGACAGCACCGATTATGGCAAGTATGAGCACGACCGCTGCGATGATGGCCCAAAGAGGTAAGCCTTCTTCGCCCCCGTCGTCGTCAGGACGAACGATGACAGGGTCGGTCACGATCATCGATAAGTTGAAGGTGGCGCTCCTCCCGAAATCGTCGGAGACACGCAGAAGGAGCTTGTAGTTGCCTGCCGTCGCATCGGAGCTGTTCAAAACGATGAATACTGCCTTCTCCTGGAGGGACGATAGCGATTGGGACATACCCTCATCGAGCCTGAAGCCCTTGGGCTCCGGCAGTGCGAAGGTTAGGTTCACGGAGGTCTCGAGGGAGTTGGTCAGTGTTATCTGGATAGCGACCTCCTTCCCTATGGTGACCTCGTTCGTTGTCGGGACAACGACCTTGACGAAGGCGGGAGAGAATGCAAAGGTGCTCTCGGCGCTCTTGTTGGTCAACCCATCCGCCATGGCCACTATGAACCATCTGTACGATCCAGGGGCCTTTACCCTGAGCGTGAAAGAGGTCCCGGACACTGTCCGAACGAGCTCGTTGCCCTTGGGATCCATGACATGAAGCTCGTAGGACAACCTGTCCATGTCGAAGTATGCTCCCTTCCAGGTGAGAACCACGTCCTTGTTCACCTGTGCCTTGTTCGCCGGGGTAAGGGGCCAAGCTGAAGGTACCGCAAGGTCCGGGAAGGAGTTCACCTGGAACACCCTGGATTCGGAGATGATGTTCTTGGCCATGTCCCTTGCCCTGAACTGGACCAGGTTCTTGATCCCAGGCACCAGGTCCAGGTCAACATCGATCTCCACCATGGATGCGTTCCCTGTACCGGCATCGTACCTCTTCCAGGCGGAATACTGCCTGTCGGGCATCGACTGCCTGTATTCGATGGTCGAAAGGTCCACTCCAGAGAGCTCGTCGGTGATGACCAGGGAGAACCTGTAGGTCGTTTCCGTCGTATTGATAAGTACTGCAGGGTCTGGGTCCAGTTCCTGGAACATTACCTTGTGAAGGTCTAGGACGAAAGGTATCCCGGTCCAGGGTCCGGCCCTGCTCACGTTGTCTATGGCCCATACGTAGAGGGTATGGAAGCCCTCGGGTATGTGACCATCGACGCTCTCGTGGATATTGAAGAACTTCACGGTCTGGTTGAGGTCAGATGGGTAGAGGTTCACATCCAGGGAATAGCAGACGGCCTTCAGACCTGCCCCCCTCTCTATGATATCGTCCCATGTCAGGAACAGTTCGTCCCTGTCGTTGTCCATCCTCACCATCTTGTCAGTGACCGAATCGGCCCTGAGGGTGGCATTTACGACCTCCGAAGGGGGATCCAGGTCCAGCCTGAACTGTAAGGTGGTCCCGTCAAGCAGGTCCGTCCCGTCCCTTATCAGGTTCAGTTCATAGGTAATCCATTCCCTGTCCGCTCCCTCTATCGGCAGTGTTATGGACCCTGTCGTATTGAACTCATAGGTCCAATTCCCCGAATGGCCCTTCGAATCGAGGAACTCGACGGTGAGGTCCCCTATCCTCGGGGACATATCTGGGGCACCGTCGAAGGCCACTGTGAACGAATCGACGGTGATCTGGGTCCTGCCCCAGAGCCAGCTGCCCGGGGTCACGCTGCTCTGGAGCGGGGTCCCGAAGTGATATTCCTTGAGTGCGAGGTCCGAATAGACAGTGAAGGCCTTGATCTTGGTGGCCTTCTCGGGGAAGGCTTTATCGGTCAAAGGAGTGATGGTGATATCCGCAGGGGTCCTATGCGGGGTCCCGAAGAGGAACTCTATAGGAATGTAGATGTCCCACCTGCCATCGGTCCCGGGTGAGAAGGTTGGGAGCGAGGTCACATCGACCCAGCTCATGTTACCTTTCTCGGTCATCGTCCCAGACCTCATCCAGATGAGGGTGTAGTTCTCTGCCCCTATCCTCATCGTTAAATTGTATCCCAGGATATCTGATATGGGCATATCGGTCCTTCCCCTGCAGTGCAATCTGTAAGTGCCGACCGTCGGGAAGGCTGAGGTTGTCGGTGACCCCTCGGGCCTTAGGAGTTCGATATAGACCGCAGTGGTCCTGAGGATGGGCTTGAACTCCCAGACCTCGGTCCCTGAACCCCTGTCCCCGCTCGCTGAACTGGCCCAAATGTAATGAGAGCCAGTGGCCGGATCATATATCTGTCCGTGGCCGTACCAGTCGTGGAGGTCGTTGCTGGAGGGGTGGCTCTCCCAGGATACCCACCCCGGCCTCCATATGGAATATTCCGGTGCATTGGCGGAGGGCCATTGGCCCTCCCACATCCCGAAAACAAGAACCTCTTCTGTGGCGGGATCAACGGAAAGTCCCGTGTCATATCTTGCATCAGGCGGGTTCTCGGCCCCCGTCAACTGTTCCCACATTCCGGAGTCCGTGTGGAAGAACCAGAAGTCGTTCTCGCTAGCCGAGGAGGTCCCGTTGTTCCTTCCACCGAACATGTAGAAGCCTGTCCCCTTTGCATAGTAGCAGAGGGATGTCTGCATCCTGCCTCCCGGAGAGATGGCAGGAGTGATATCTGTCCAGATGTCTCCTGCGATATCGTACTTGTGGAGCTTGTTCGTATCCCCTCCGGGGATCTGGCCACCGAACAGATAAATCGCATCCCCTTGAGCATCTATTACCATGTCGGCCCTGCCTCTGGGGCCAGGGTAAGCATGTTCCTTGATCCTCGTCCATAAGTTAGAGTCCACACTGTACTTCCAGAACTCGTCGAAGAAAGTATAGTAGGTGTGCTGGCCGACCTGATAGTCATCGTAGCCCCCATAGAGGTAGAAATCATTCCCTATGGGATCATAGACATGGGCCATCCCGTCGCGATAGGTAGGTGTGTTCTGGTCCGAGACCGAGGAATTGTGCCATTTCTTGTCGGAAAGGGAGAAGTGGGCCAGCTGCCAGTAGCTCCCGGATAACCTCTTCAATGCTATCAGCTTGCCCCCATCCTCGGGGTCAAAACCCGTAAAAGCTGAGCCTCCTGCCCAGATAGGGTTCCCTGGACCCAGCACGGACACATAGGTGTAGATGTCGAGCTCCCAGATGTCCTTCGTGCCGGAGGTATCGCCCAGGACCAGAGCGGTACTTCCGTCCTGCATCAGGTCCCACCCCTGGACACCCCTTCGCGACATGCCTCCTCGGATGTATACTCTGGTCGGTGTTCCGGTCGTTATATCGAGGGTATAAGTGTTGTTAAGGCTGGTAGACCCATCCAAACCCATGGAGAGGAGAAGGTCGTCTGTCGTTGGCCGATATTGGAAAATGGCCGACCTATCGGTCGGTATGCTGAGATCGTTCTTGACCTCCCTCCAAGTGTTATTGGTCACAACATACTCCCAGACATCGTTCTTGTAATAGTTGTTCCAGCCCTGTGTGCTGTAGCGGCCTAGGGCAATATAGAGGCGGGTCCCGTTGGATGTCATAGCGACCAGCGCCTGGTCCCTTCCCGCGGGTTTGGGGTCAGGGGGGGTCAGCTGAGCCCATCCTGTCGTGAGGGAGAAGGTGTGGATGTCGTTCCGCCAGCCAGAGCTGGTCCTGCCTCCAAAGACATAGAGCTTATGGGATATCGGGTCGTAGGTCATAGCCGAACCATATCTCGCTCCCAGGGTCGAGACGGCGGTATACTGCACCCATGTCTTGTTGGAGTAGAAGAAGACGTTGAGCTTATCAGTAGAACCGCTTCCCCATGAGTTTCCACCGAAGTAGAAGCCGACCTCACCGTCCAAGGACGAGGCGAAGACCTTGCCGTCGGCGTACTGGGTGTCGGGCCAGGTCCCGGTCGCGTTCCACTTGAACCACGTCTCGTTCTCGACGAAGAACGAATAGACCTCGTACCATGAGGTCCATCCCTGCTGGGCTCTGTTGAAAATTACGAACTCTTTGCCGCCGTCGCGGGACATTATGTGACAGTTTGCAACCGTAATGTTAGCTGGCCAGCCACCCCCGGTAAGCATCGCCCATTTGCCCATCGCTGGCGGTGTGTAGCGGCTCTCATCCTGTGAGGGCCCGTCGTTACCCGATACAACGGTAACTAGCCCACCGCTCAACAGGACCAATGCGGTCATAATCATCGTTATCTTTTGGATTTTTCTATGTTCAGAGCTCACTGAGTTCCCTCCGGATGGATCGCCCAATATGCTTGTATAACAACGGGGCGATATATGTTTTCCACATTAATAATATAAACGGTTTCCCGGGTGCTCATGAGCTTAAAGCAATCTTTTTATATTTACGTCGGGCGTTACCGTCTTCGAGTGGATCCCCGGCCTCGAACCGTTCCGTCCGGGGGGCTCCGAGTGCGAAGAGTGCGTTTGTATGGCCAGGAAGACCTCTTCTTCCAGGCTGGTCACGGACCGGTCATGGAAGGACATGCTAAAGGCCGCAGCGGCCAAAGGCCTGAAGGAGAAGCCCTGCTTCTCGGGATCATGGCTCCTCCGCGACAGGACTGGTGAGCCCAGGGCCACTCTTGAGAACCGCTTTGTCAGGACGGACCTGTTCGCTGATGAGGGAGGCTCCGGGAGATTGTACTGTTCGGACCCCTATGAGTACAGAATGGGGTGCGAAGAGGTGGTAAAGGTCCTGTCCATCCTAGACCACCTCAGGGAGATTCCCCCCCCACAGCCCGTTCTGGACGATGAACAGAAGCTGCGCTCCTATATCGAGAAGAGGGCTCAGTCGCGGTTGTCCAGGTCCGGGTCCGTCCCCGGAGATAAGGTCCCGCTCCTTGCAAGGATATGCGCCCAGTACTCCTCCGGATACGGTGCACTGGAGCACCTCCTGAGGGACGAGAGGGTACAGGACATATATGTGGACCCGTCCTCCGGGCATCATGCGGTCCGTGTATCGCTGGGCGGGCTCAAGGACCCGGGCCTGGAGGGCATCTATCCCACCAACCTTCTGCTGACCCGCAGCGAGGTGGAAAGGATAGTATCCATTCTAAGGTACACCTCCGAGCGTCCCTTCTCCGAGGCCAATCCGGTCCTTGAGTGCGACCTTGGCCTCTACAATGCCAGGGCCACCGCGGTCTCACCGCCCCTATCCCCAGCGGGCATATCGATAGCCATCAGGAAGCATTCCCACGACCCTTGGACGCTCCTGGGCCTGGTCCTCAACCGCACGGTCTCGCCGCTGTGCGCCGGCTTCCTCAGTCTCTGCGTTGACGGCAGATGCACCATACTGATAGCCGGCCCGAGGGGAGCTGGCAAGAGCTCTCTCTTAGGCGCCTTGTTGTTCGAAGTTGACATGTCCCAGAGGGCCATAGTCATAGAGGACACGCCAGAGCTTCCCATAACGGCACTGAACGAGCTGGGATACAAGGTCCTGGGCCTTACGGTCGGGCAGGGAAAGGCGTCCACACCCGAGAAGGCCCTGAGGACGGCCCTCAGGCTGGGAGAGTCGGTCCTTGTCATGGGCGAGGTGAGAGGGCCGGAGACGAGGGTCCTCTACGAGGCCATGTCAGCGGGAACGGCAGGTTCCTCTGTCATGGGGACGTTCCATGCAGACTCCGCAGATGCCGTTTACAAGAGGGCCGTTGACGACCTTGGCGTTCCCCCGGGCAGTTTCTCGGCGACGGACCTTGTTGTGGTGACGGGGCTGGTCAGGCCTGGAGGGAAGCGGGCCCGGCTCCGGAGGGTCGTTCAGGTGGCCGAGCTGGTCAAGACCGGTGAGGCCGGGAGGTTCAGGGACCTTTTCACTTACGATCCCCGGACCGACGCCCTGGTCCCGGCAAAGGGCCTCCCCTCATCTACCGTCCTCAAGAGGATAGGTTCGACCTGGGGGATGGACCCCACTGAGATGCAGGGCGAAATGGAGCTCAGGGGCCGCGCAATGGAAAGCGCTCTCGAGACCATGGGACCCGAGGATGCGCGAAAACCGGCCATGACGGCGCTCTTCAATACCTGCTTCAGGGAGGTCAGGGAAAGCATGGTGGAAGGAGGCAGGCTCCCTGATGGCAACAGGTTCATATCGAAGCTCTCCGAACTGTTGGGAAAGGGGTGCCGCTGATGGGAGATGCCAGGCCCCTAATCGCGTCGGCAGCGGTGTTCATCGCCGGGGTCCTTGCCCTTGCAATGACCCTGTCACCGGAACCTTTGGGCCTGAAGGACATCGATGAGGACGGTATCTCGGACCTGTACCAGGACTTGACGGTCCTGAAGGACCTTCAATTGGGATCTGACGGTGAATGGGTGGAGCTGGAGGTCGGGCACACATCCGAAATGGACCTGCCATTCCTGCTCTTCATCGGGGTCCTGTTGCTGATAGCCTTACCTGCAGCAGTGCTGTTGTATATCTCCAGGGGGCCGTTTAGAATGGCCGAGAGGGACCGGCGTGATAGGGCCTCCATCATGCAGGACAATGTCAGAAGGCTTGCGGCCTTTTTAGAGATCAATCCATCCCTCCTATCCGCTCTGAAATGCGCCCATATCAGCCAGTCGGAGAAGGAGGGGCGCATCCTTGGGCGGGTCCTATGGGAGTTGAGGTGCAAGGGGAGGACCTTCGATGAATGCATGGCCGAGCTATCGGAGGAATGGGGAAATGAGGAGCCCATGCTGGGGAGGGCCCTTGAAAGCTTGCGCGGGGCGGAGCTCGAACCGAGCGAGGAAGAGGTCCTTGCCTCCGCAAGAAGGGTCGTTGAAAGGCTCTCAGAGGAATCCCGGGAGAGGATGGAGGCCTACGGCCGCTCGCTCTCTGCGCCGTCAACTGCCCTCTTCGGTCTCGGTGTCCTGCTGCCGGTCCTCCTTGCGACCATGGTGCCCATAGCGGGGATAGGGGGAAGGACCACCTACATGGTGGGATTCCTCCTCTGGGCGGTCCTTCCGGCATCCATCCTGGTCTTCGGAGGCTACCTGGTAAGGAAGAGGCCCAGGTTCTCTCCCGCATATAAGGGCCAGGCAAGGTTCGGGCCTTGCCCCACACCCCTTAACATCGCCTCGACCCTTCTCGGGCTGGTCCTATTAGTCCTCTCCATCCGCTATATGTTGACAGGTGTGTCCCCCCTCACCCTACCGCTTGCAGGCCTCAGCCATCTTGAGACCCACTTCCTGATGCTCCTTTGCGGGACCGCCCTGGCCTCCGGAGGGGTCATAGACATGTACTCAAGGGGACCCGAACAGGAGAGGCGAAGGGATGAGCTTTTGGGGCGGTCCGTCCCGGAACTGCTGAACGGTATAGGTTCCTCACTGCTGGACGGCCGCTCGTTCGAAGCGGCCTTGAAGAGGGCATCCGTCAAGGGAGATGGGAGGGTCCGAACGGAGCTTGCCAAGGCATTTCCTGTCCCGGGCATGTCAGGACAGGTCACCCAGAGCGGCGGGCTTGACAAGGCCCTGATGTCCGCCCGGGAGTTCTCGAGGGCCGGTCTGGAATCCGGAGGGAGGGCCGTCAGAGCGCTCTCAAGGCACCTTGGCGAGCTGCAAAGATTGGACCGGGAGATGAGGGAGAGGATCAAGGCGTCCATAGGTCAGATGGAGGTCACGTCCTCCATCTTCGCCCCCTTGATGATAGGCAGTTCGGCCGGGATATTCAAGCTGATGGAGGGCAGCTCCTCAGCGCTCGAGGGCGGGAGCCTGATGCTGTCGTCAGGCAGCAGCCCCATGGGTTCGTCGACGTTCATACTTCTCTCAGGGGTATATCTGCTGCTCCTGTCGGTCGTTACGGCCCTGACATTCCATAGATTGGAGCAGGGAGCAGAGACCGGAGGATGGAGCAGGGTCCCAAGAAGGCTCGTTCAGTCCGGGTTGGCTTTCACGGCCGGAGTGGTGTTGAGCTCGCTCCTTTTGGGAGGATGAAGAACAGGAGGTAACATGATATGAGGCGCAGTATCTTTGACAACAGGGGAGGGATGGAAGGCGTCCCTCTGCAGCTGATAATCGTGGTGGTCGTGGGAATGGCAGCGCTTGCCATCTTGATAGGATGGCTGGCTTTCGCGGGGGACACGGACCCTACCCTGAAGAGGGCAGTGACGGACCCGGACACCATCAAGGTCACCGGTGCCGGCAGGGCCACAGCCTCCGTCCAGGTCCAGGTGTTCGTCTATGATAGCGAAGGGGACGAGGTCGATGGTGCGGTGGTCACCTTCACCGGTGCCGTTGACCAGAAGGTCACCCAGAAGGTGGATTCAGGGGACAAGGTCGCATTGACAGCGGCCCTTGCACCGGGTGAGAGCACAGGCACCATAGAGGTCAAGGCGGAAAAGGGGGGCGGCATGGGCAGCTGCAGGACCACCATCATCGTGATGAGATGACGGTCCTGTCAACGGTAGTTCCCAAGGATGGAACTACCGTCAAATGGTATTAATACCGGTCATTCCGATTAGAAGTAGGTTATTCCTATGGCAGCTAAGATCTACATCGTATCGGCACTAGCCGTGATGGCACTACTGTTGACCGCGGGATGCTTGAAGGAACTTGTCGATCCGAAGATGGACATCAAGGTCGTCGAGGTGAAGGCCCTTGGAACACCCCCAGCTCTGGTCAACGACACGCTAGGTCAGGGCGAGGAGTATCTTTACGTCAGGGTCAATCTCACTAGCGAGAACGAGGACGTCGATCAGTTCGTGAACCCCAACGAGTTCACGGTGGACAACAATGGGACCAGTACCTACCAAGGGCTGTTCATGGCCAACCTGGAGATGAGGTCGATCGGGAGGATCCTGGTAGATGCGGGGACCTCCAAGGAGTTCTGGATAGTGTTCAAGGTCCCCAATGACCAGAAGATGACCTATCTGAGGTTCGAGGGCACGGCCGATGAGCCCATAGAGGTCAAACTGCCAGATTATACACATCTGGTATGATAGTTACCATAGGTGACGATGGTCGGTCTATCGTCCCTTCCTGCGCAGGACTAGGATCGCGAAAATAGTGATGAAGCAGATGATGGAAGCGGTCCCTGGCCAGGGGAGCTTACTGGCCCTCTTGTCCTTACCTGTTCCGTTTTCATCCTCGGTTAAGTTGTTCCAAACCCCGTCCTCTATCCAGACCTTCTTCATGGTGATATCGTCCACGGGATGGTCATCGAGGAGCGGTCTGTAACTCGGATATGTCTCGCAAGCCGCTATTGCCTTTGCCACATCCAGTCCCTCTATGACGACCCCGAAGACCGCATATCCATGGGAGCCGCTGCTGTCCATCCTCACCCAGTCGTCAAGTCCATGCTGCGGTCCATCGCAGATGTAGAACTGGGACTCCGCCGTGGCCGGGTCGGTGGCCCTTGCCATCCCCACAGCGCCATCGATATGGGAGGCGTTCCTGCATATCTCCAGGGGGATGGTCTTTCCGGAGCCGCCGGAACCGTCATCGTACGGATTGTTGTTCTTGGTGTTCGGGTCCCCTGTCTGGGCGACGAAATCGTCTATGCATCTGTGGAAGTTTATGCCGTCGTAGAAACCCACGCTCGCAAGGTCGATGAAGTTCTTGGTGGTTAAGGGGGTCATGTTCTCGTAGAGCTCTATCTTGATGATGCCCCAACCCGTTACATCAATGACCGCTATCCTGTTCGGCCTCCCTATGTCCTGAGGCTCGGTGTAGATAACACCGTCCTCTTCAGGGCCCTCCTCTCCTGAGATGCTGCCTGCCGGAGCCGCTGCTGTCAGAAGGGTAAGGACGAGCAGGATGGGGAGCAGAACGACCGAACGCATCAGGGCATTATCCCCCGGGCGGGATAAAACACTTTGGACAGCGGAAGCATCAGGAGGGCGGGACGGACCTGGTCTGCTCGTCAAGCTTCCGGAAGTGCTCACGCTCCTCCATGAGGTCTTTCAATAGGGCGGAGAGCTTCCAGTTGATGTTCTCCTCGGTGGGGGTGCAGAAGATGGGCCTCTTCTTGCCTTCGAACCGGGGGAAGTTGTCCATGGCTGTATGTATCTGAGGCCCGTCGAACCCGAGGAACATGACGACCCTGGGGTCATCCCTCTCTTCGAAGAGGAGCGCATCCTCCTTCTCGAGAACGTCTAGGAGCAGATGGTCCTCCTTACCCGAGCCGGATATGAGGGTGACGTGTGTTCCCAGCAGCCCTTCCAGGGTCCCTTTCAGGACAATGGATTGGTCCCTGGAGAATCCGTAGAGCATCAGACCGAGCTCGTCCATGGAGTATGATGGCGGGGGGGGATAAAAAGGATGCGTAATCGGCACAACATCAAAAACCTCAAATATTCTGCCAGCAGTTGTTCGTGAACGGCAGGTATCCTGCCATCGAGGGATGAGGGTGGAAGTCAAAGATACCGGTTCGACCAAACAACCGTCCATCGTGCTCGTAGGCATCGGGGGTGGCGGCTCCAGGATACTGAACGATGGGATCGCCCGGATAAAGGAGTTCCGAGTGGTTGACAGGTATGACTGTCTGGCGAAAGCGATCAAATTAGGTTCGGAACGCCCCTTGGCGTTCATAGTCGATACCTCATCCGATCCCACACGGGAGGGTTTCTTCGAACACATCCCCGAGAAGAACAGGATATCCCTCTCCCTGGCCGCAAGGGGTATGTCGCGGGGAGCGGGGGGCAGGCCGGGGAGGGCGGCCAAAGCGGTCCTGAACGACGATGTTGTGGAGAACCTTGCACAGAACCTCTACAAACCGATATCAGAGGCCCAGCCGGCCATAGTCGTCATCATCCATACCGCAGATGGGGGGACGGGCGGGGGTCTGACACCGGAGGTCCTCCAGCACCTCTCCTATGCGCTTCCCTTCTCGACCATCTTCTGGGTCTTCACTGTCCTGCCTCAGAGGAGCGCCCTTGCCCTGAAAGGCCCCAGGACCGTCGCACCGGTGATGGGGAAGCTCCTCAGGATAGTGCAGAGGATATCATCAAGGGACTTCACACAGGTCCCGTACAAATGCCGGATGGCGATAAACGATGCCGTAGTTCAGAGGGAGACCGACCAGTCCTACGAGTTCCAGCACTCAAGGGTCGCCATCTTTCCCATGAGCAACCATCATTTCGCCCAATGCTTCAAGGAGTACGGGACCAGGGAGATCAGGGAGGAGGTCCTGAACCCGTTCCCCGTAGAGGTCCTCTCCCAGGCCCTCTATCCGTTCCTGAAATATACCGTGACCGATGCGGAGGAGCAGGCATGGATGCAGAAGCACTGGCCTCTTGGACCCATTGACATCCCCGACATCATGGCAGGTCTGACACCCGAGAGGCCGATGGTCATCCCCCACCTTTGGATAGGCAGCGGGGCTTTACGAGTTCAGTGCTTCGAGCCTGTACTGCATCCCTATGTATCCCAAGGGGAGCAGATACTTCGATGACATAGCAAACTATGTTTCCGATGAGTGGTTCCCGAAGCTATCATCAAAGCTCAAGTACATCACCGGGAGGGAGGGTCTCAGGATCGGTGTCATCAGCCACTCAGCGAACCTGAAACCGCAGCCTTTGCCGTCCCCGAGGGAAGGTAAGAAGCTGGGTTTCGACAATGCCCTCCTGGTAACTCTCCTCTTCGGAGCGATCCCCGATGACCTCCCGATTTGGCTCGAATCCACAAGGGACATAATAGACGGGTACAAGACGGAGGAGATGTGGGAGATATCGGGGTACGATGCGATGGAGTGGCTCAGGGAGGTCGCGACCTATCTCGGCTGGACCGATTGGCCCTACAAGAACTACATGGAACCCCAGGAAGGGAACGAATGAGGACACACTATACAGGAGAGGTCGTCGGGCCCACCCAATCTCAGGAAGAGGAGGACAAGGTCCTGGACAGCTTCCTCTCCAGGGGATCGACATTGAAGGTCCTATTATCATCGCTCAAGTTCTTCTGGCCAATATATGCAATGATACTGTTCATGGTATTCTTCACATTGTTCTTGTTCCTTTTCCTGCTGGGGGTGGGGTTCATTGAAGCAATCCTGCCAATCGCGTTCATGTCACTGATCATAGTTGTTGTACCGATAACAATGTCCATTTCCTTCCTCCCGCTCAAAGAGGACAGGGTCGAGGTGACCAAGGACTCCGTCAGTATCTTCTTCCATTACATGGTGAACATGTTAATGATATACAATTCCATAGAGATCTCTGACATAAAAGAGGTCAGGGTCGCCGGAAAAGGATACCTTAGGGAGCGCAAAGAACGGACCGCGATCTATGATAGGTTGTGGTCCAATCCTAAAGCCCCCCCCGGCGGACTTTATTTCATGTTCCACGACCCGAAGGCGCTTGTGGTGATCGAGATGGTCAGACCGGTTCCTATAGTCAATCTTTCGACCCTCATCGAAAAGAAGATGGGTTGGGGGCCGAGCCTGAAGAGGGTCTATGTCAAAGAGGTCATCGTCGAGGTTGATAGAAAATATCATAACGAGTTCATTTCATTGATGGAGAAAATGATAGCCAAGAACAAGGTCATAGATAACAGGGAAAGGTCTTCCTGAGCACCTATGACATGTCCCAATAATTCACTCATCGTTGAACTTTTTTTGATTAAAATACAATCGATGATGAAAAGATATATATGGTTCCCCCGCCAATATTTTTCTGACCATATCTGAAGGATGAGTAGTTCCAAAAAATGTCTTTAAAGAGGACCGGAACGAGGTATCATCATGAATGCGATGGTCGGTATCGGTCGAAAGGCCGACGGGAAGAGTGCGGGGATGATCGGCCGTTTGAAGACCATTTCCCTGTTGCTCGCAACATTGGTCTTCTCCCTGTTGGCGGGCTGCTTAGGGACATACTACGATGGCACGAACCCTTGGAAGCATGACTTTTCAGAGGACTGCAGCGGTCTCTCGTCCTCCGTTGACGGTCATGAGAACATCCATCTCATTTGGATGGAGGCCGTCGAGAGGTACAAGGAGGAGGTCTCGGACCTCTATTACATGAAGCTCGACCCAAACGGTCGCCCGCTCATAGATAGGACGCTCATCAGATCGGAAATGATAGAGGACCCGGAGAAAGGCAACCCGCAATGCGTGCTTGGCACCGATTCGAGGAACACTGCCCACATCGCATTTACCATGAACGGGGTCATAAGGTACCTTTCCATTGACTGCAGTGGTAGACGCTCCGATCCCGAGACCCTGTCCGTTCCGGGCGTTTGGGCCATGGACCCGGACCTCTGCGTTGACGAGGACGATAATGTCCACATCGTCTGGACCGATTTCAAGAACGACGAGGCCAAGGTCCTTTACATGAGAAAGTGTAGGACCGGCCACACAACCATGCCGATCAGGGAGATTGAGGGTTTTGGAAGCTACGATCCCTCCTTATGCGTGGACCCCGAAGGGAGGATCTACATCGCTTACTATCTGGAGTACACCAAAACTTCGGATTTTTACGATTCCTACGTAACCGATGACACCATCTACAGGTCCATAGTGCTCAAGTGCATGGACATGGCACTCAACAATGTGGACATTGTGGACCTGAACATTTCGACCTTCACCGCCCCGGAGCTCGATTCCCTTGACATGGTCCTCACCGAGGATGGGAGCCCCGTCATCTTCTGGACCTCCTATAGCTACCTCTATACTTATTCCCCCCCGACCTATGAACTCCTCTATCCTGGTGACGGCGGGGAGCTTGAGTTCGATATCATAGGGGGGAAGACAGCCAACCTTGAACTTGTTGGTTTTTCGCCATTCTATATGTACAACATCACCGCCGAGATCGTCCAGGGCTCCAATTACGGGTGCAACGGCGATCTGATGATGAACATAGATGGCGGCGTGTACGAGGCCATAGGTGAGTACACGATCGATCACTCCTTCGGTCTCTCTACCCACAACGACATGGTCGAGGTCGATGTCACTGACCGTATAGGCTCCAACTGTTCAATTTGGCTTACCTTGGACGAGGGAACGCGCATGGGCGACCCTGTGATCGAGATGGTGACCTTGAGTATAGTCCCTACACCCAAGAAAGAGAAGGAGGGCATAGGCGTTCTGGCCAGGGATGGGCCTGTTGGTAACCCTGTTGGATCGGCAGGGACCGGGAGCGAGACCTTCTTTGCCTGGTCGGACAACAAGGGACAGGGTGAGGTCTATTTTGGGCGGATGGAAAGCCCGGGAGGCGGAGTGGTTTACGAGGTGATGGTCCACAGCGGGCCCGAGCCGGTAAAGGAACTTGACCTTCACATGGTAAAAGGAGGCGACGTGCAGCTCGTATGGATATCCTCTGACGATGATAATAATGTCCTGAGACATTCCAGGGTGGACCGTGGAGGAGGTGTTGAGGTCGCACCGCATTCGCTCTCGAAGACCCCCAGGGAATGGCATTGGTACGATGACCTAGGCGGATCGGTACCGGCCGCTCTCTTATTGTCCGCTCCCATCATAGCTGCTTCAGCCATAACAGCTTTCATGGTCAGGAGATGGAAGAGGAAACGGACGGTGAACAAGGCCGTTCTCCCGATAATCTTACAGGTAGATGTCCCTGAAGGTCCGGTGGAGTTCGAGGTCGTCTCGGAGCGGTGGGTCCGCCCCGAGAAGCTGTCCAGACCATCTGAGATCATTGAGCTTTAAGAAGGGGATGAGCTCGTTGTCGGGAAGTCATTAGGAAAACTTAAAATCATTTATGACTACCCTTTAAAGGGACATAGGACAGCTCAATGATATGAGGAGGTGATATCATGACGGTCCCGTTCCTGTCATAGAGCTCAGGAAGCTGACGAAGTACTATGGCAGGTCCAGAGGCATAATAGATGTCGATCTGACCGTCAAGAAGGGAGAGGTCTTCGAGTTCCTCGCCCCCAACGGAGCCGGGAAGTCCACCACCATCAGGACCCTACTGGACCTCATCCGTCCCACTTCCGGGACCATGCACCGGCAGTTCCGTGGATCGGTATATGACCTGGGTCCGAAAGGATTCAATAGTATTATATAATTATAGAACTATAGAAGTATTGTGATATGATGACCACCACCATAGCCCTCCGCGAGAGCACAAGGAACGACCTCATGCTCCTGAAAATGGAAAGAGGGTACGACAGTGTCGATGCCCTTCTGGAGGATATGATAGTACAATACAGAAAAGAAAGGTTCCTTGAAAGGGCCAGGGAGTTCAAGGCCCGGATGGATGCAAGAGGGTTGGGACCGAGGGACCTTCATTGAGGTCATACATAGTGGATAGCAATATCCTGTTCTCAGCTTTATACAACCCCGCTTCCAGGGCGGGAAAGATGGTCCTTGAAGCTATCGAAGGGAGCATGGTCCTTCATTCTACAGAGCATGTGAAGGAGGAGATGCACGATTTGTTATGTAAAAAATTGGAGCATACGGAAGAGGAAGCAGTAGCGATCGTTCTTGACCTTCCCATCCACTGGATGGGGAGGAGGATGTATATGGACCTGCTCAACGAAGGTTCAGTGAAAGAAGTGGGAGAAGCGGACTGCTCATTGGTCGTTTGTTCTTTCCTTTTGAACCATCCATTGGTGACAGGGGATAAGAGATTGAAGAAAGCCGGTTCTGACATGGTACAGATAATATCTTTGAAAGAAGTAGGAAACTGAACGTGCACTTTTTTGGGGAGTCCCTAGGAAAGATTAAAATCATTTATGACTACCCTTTAAAGGGACATAGAGAATACCTCGGAAGTGATGAGGTGGCATCATGACGACACCCGTTCCTGTCATAGAGATCAAGAAGCTAACGAAATCATACGGGCGCTCCAGAGGTATAATCGACATAGACCTGACCGTCAACAAGGGAGAGGTATTCGGTTTCCTTGGTCCCAACGGCGCCGGGAAGTCCACCACCATCCGGACCCTGCTGGACCTCATCCGTCCCACTTCCGGGACCATGCTCGTCAACGGCATGGACCCCACCAAGAGAGGGGCCGACGTAAGACGCTCACTGGGGTACCTCCCCTCCGATTTCGGCACCTATCAATCGATGACCTCACGCGATTATCTCAGGACCCTCCTTGCAATGATGGACCACACCGGTCCTGACAGGATAGAGGAGCTCGCTGAGAGGTTCCAGCTGGAGATAGGCAAGAAGATCAAGGAGCTTTCCAGGGGCAACCGCCAGAAGGTGGGCCTTGTCTCAGCGTTCATGCACTCCCCGGCCCTTGTCATCCTCGATGAGCCCACCACGGGACTTGACCCCTTGATGCAGCAGGAGTTCTACAAGCTCATCATGGAGGAGAAGGCGGCCGGAAGGACCGTCTTCCTATCGTCCCACATCCTTGCCGAGGTGGAGGCCATCTGCGACAGGGTCGGAATCATCAAGGAAGGCCGGTTGATAGTCGTCGAGGACATCCACAACTTCAAGAGCAAGACCGGGAAGTTGATGGCGGTCACTTTCGAGGAGGATATAGGGACCGAGGACTTCAAGAGCATACTTGGCGTGTCCAATGTGGAGCGGACAGGACCAAGGTGCCTCTCCATCTCCGTATCATCGAACATAGACGGGGTCATCAAGGAGCTTTCAAGGCACAAGGTCGTGGACCTTGATTACGAGGAACTATCGCTCGAAACGATGTTCCTCAAATACTACGAGAAGGAGCAGACAGTGGACAGGAAGGGTCGGCTCGTCAACGATAAGGGGGTGGGAAGATGAAGCTCCCGTTCTTCAAGGTGGCCTTCAAGAACCAGTGGGTGAGCATGGCCATCTACTGTTCGGTACTGGTCCTTTACGGGCTGCTGATCATGCTTGCCTACATGTCGATGGTGGAAGGGAGCGTGAACGATCCTAGCGCCACCAGCGAGGGACTGACGGTCACTAACGTCGGTAAGGACATTACCGGCACGGAGGTCCTGAACCTTACCTGGGAGACAGAGGCAGGGATATCCTATCATACGGCGCTCGGGATAAAGAACCTGACCTCTGCCCAATACCTGTTGGACCCGCAGGTGATCAAGGGCGTGATGGACGGGACCCTGCACATCTCCGACATCCCAGGGATGGAAATCCTCTACAACGGTACAGGGACCTTCGTCGAGTTTAGGAACTCGAACGGCTCGACCATCTTCGCGATCCTACTTGTCCCCATTAGCGGCGACCCCATGGATTCTGGACTTAGGGGCCCAGTCTACACGAAGGACCTGGAGAAGACCACCGATTTTGACGAGCTGTTCAAGGACAATCCCATGATGAAGGCGTTCTTCGGAGAAAGGATGATAGACTACTCCACGCTCGAGGGCTACCTGATGCTCGAGTACTTCTCCATGTGGCCTCTGTTCTTCGTGATATACATAGCGATAAAGTCGTCGAGCGCCGTTTCGAAGCACGTCGAGGACCATTCCATAGATATCCTGCTGGCCACCGGCTACTCAAGGAACAGGTTCCTGTCCGAGAAGCTCCTCCTAATAGCGGTCAATACGGCCCTTCTTGTATTGTCCGCCCTCTTTGGGATAATCTCTGGGGCCCTGCTCATAGGTAAGGCTCCCCCTATGGTAGGTTCCCTTTATGCTCTCATAGGGTCCATCCCGATGTGCCTTGCGTTCATAGGCATATCATTTGCCATAACGGTCCTGGTGGATGAGAGCGGCAAGGCG
>JALOTP010000019.1 GCA_025457865.1 Thermoplasmatota archaeon
TGTTGCTCCTACTATACGGACTGGGACGCCCCCCTTCTCATGATGGATCGCAACGCCGATCTCTGTCCAGACCTTCGTCCCGTCCTTCTTTATGGATTCGAGCTCAAGAAGGACCGGATGCTCCGCCTCCCTGCCCTTTGAACGGCGCCCTTGCAGCAGAGCGCTTACGGAGGCCCTCAGGTTCCGAGAGGACCTTTCGGTCAGGACCTTCTCGATGCTCTCGCCACTCAGTTCTTCGGGTCCGTAGCCCAGGACCTTTTCCACAGACGAGCTGAGGAAGATGAACCTGAGCTCATCATCAGCCATCCAGATGATGTCCCGTAAGGTCTCATCAAGGACCCTTGTCCTGGAGGCGGTCCTTTCAAGGTCCTCCTTCAGGCGGTGCTGCTCGGAGACGTCCATCGCGAACATGACCAGACCTCTCTCCTCGGTGTAAGGGTCCCTGGTCAGGTTCAGATTGATATCGAACCATGAGGTCCCCTCGGTAAGGACCATCTGGTCCTCGAAACGGTCCTGCTCCCCGGTCGATTGGACCCGGTTGAAATGGCCGAGGGCCTTCTCTCGACCCTCCTTCGGGAAGAGGTCCGTCACCCTCTTACCAGGCGGTTTGTTGGGAGGCACCATGAGCCTTCGCCTCATCCCCTCCGAGGTCCAAAGTTCGGTTATGTTCAGGTCGGGATCGAGCAGGGCAAGGAACGAATCTTGGAAGGAGGGCATGATGGACCTGAGCCTTTCCTCCATCGCCCGGAACCTGCCATCATTGACCTTCTTCTCGCTAATATCCCTCATCATGGCATGGACCATCGTCTTTCCGTTCAACACGATGGGCCTTACGGTCATCAAGGTCTCGATCGGACCCATCCCCTTCCTCAGCTGTACCCATTCGAACTGGAAGTCCTTCCCCTTGAGGACCTCGCCCATTCCCCATTTTATCATATCTGCGGAATTGGTCCCGTCGGGCTGCTTGGCGGGAGAGAAGTCATAGGACCTTTTTCCGATGATCTCCTCTTTGGAACGAAGTCCGTAGAGGACCAGGGCCGCATCGTTCGCATCTAGGACCCTATCGTCATCGACTATAAGCAGGGCGTCAAGGCTGTTATCGAACAGCGTCCTGTACCGGCTCTCGCTCTCCTTGAGCTTGAGCTCGGAACGTTTCTTTTCGGAAACATCCTCGAATATGAGGGTCACACCCTTTGAGCCGTCCGCAAAGGATGTCGGCAGCATCCTGCCGCGGAGATGGACGGTCCTGTCCTCACGCACCATTCGGACCTCGAACAGGTGATCGTTACCCTTTATGACCTTGCGGAGGACCCTTCTGAGGTCCATGCCCTCCAGGATGGGGAGAGGGTGTTCGACCATGTTCCTACCCATCATCATCTCCCTCCTCGAGCCCAGGAGGCCAAGGAGGTTCCTGTTCATCTCCAGGACCGAACCGGTCCTGTCAAGGACCATTATCAGGTCAGATGAGAAGTTCAGCATGGCATTCATGGGGACCGAATAGGAAGGGTAATAGAGCTTGGCCTTCCCGATGTTCCTCATCTCTATGCGCCCGGAGACCTGCAGGACGTCGAGGTATCTTGCGACCGTGTTCCTGTTAAGGCCCATCTTCCTAGATACCTCGGTCACAGAGAGGCCCCGAGGGTCATCTCTCAACATGGCTACCATATCGGACCTTACTTTTTCAGGGTCGGCCATTTCATCGTTCTCCAGCAATCCTTTTTCCTGTCATGCAATGCTCCAATGCCATGCATATATATAAATATACCAAATATCCGACAACATCTTTGAACCAACCCGATTATATACCCGTTGATTACTGGCCATAAGAGCAAGGGGTACGGGAGGATTGCATGTATGGATCGTTGATTTCACCCTCCAGCTCCATATAGTTCATTTGTTCCGGGGCAAAACCATTATTTCACCGCTTGTTCTACGGTCAACGGGGTAGCTTTGTGAAGGCAGTTGTCCTGGCAGGAGGTTCCGGAGAAAGGTTCTGGCCCCTCTCCACGAAGGGAAGACCGAAGCAGTTCCTTGACCCACTGGGCAAAGGGAGCCTGCTCCGGATGACCTACGAAAGGCTCACAGAACGTTTTGATGATCATGACATTGTGGTTGTCACATCATCGGAGCACAGGAAGCTCACGGTCCAGCATCTGCCGGAGCTCCCTTTGAAGAACATCATAGGCGAACCCGAGAGGAAGAACACCTGTCCGGCATGCGCCATAGCCTGCTTGCTTTTCGATGACGATATCCATCTGGTTGTCCCTGCGGACCAGTACGTGACATCGAGCGCACCTCTCTGGAGCGGGTTCGATCTGGCCTTAAGGGCCGTGAGGGAAAATGACTGTCTTGTCACCTTCGGGATACCCGCAAGGAGGCCCGAGACCGGTTACGGTTACATAGAACAGGGGAAAGAGGTTTTCAAAGGGGTCCACAGGGCCGCCTCCTTCAAGGAGAAGCCCGACAAGGATACCGCAATGAAGATGGTATCCGGGGGGAACCATCTCTGGAACAGCGGGATATTCGTGTGGAGGCCAAGGACCTTCCTGAGTGAGCTTTCCGTCCATGTCCCAGAGGTCCATGGTCCTCTAACATCCGCAGGTAGGCTGTCGGGCAAGCCCCTATCGGCGGCATATTCGAAGCTGCCGTCCATAAGCGTCGATCATTCCCTCATGGAGCGTTCGGAAAGGGTCTTTGTCGTGAGGTCGGACCTGGACTGGTCCGATCTAGGCAGCTGGCAGACCGTCAAGGAGCTCATGGGGCCGACCACGAACACTGGTAAGAACGTGCTCCTGGGGTCAGAAGATGTCCTTATCCGCAGCAGCCGAAAGAGGCCAGTGGCCGTGGTCGGGCTCAGTGATGTCATCATAGTCGATTCCCCGGAAGGGCTCCTCGTCTGCTCAAGTAGGTCCGCCCAAGAGGTCAGGAAGGTCAGGAAGGAGCTCAGAGAGAGGGGCCTGGAGCGATGATCCATCGGATCGGGGACATGTTCCGTTCCGGGGCATGGATTAAATCCGACCTGTTCAATGGTCCCATACATGCCTCTCGGGGAAGATATCAAGGACATGCTCATCATGGGCAGGCTCCACTTCCTCCTGGGAGGGTTCCTCCTTTTCTCCTTGGGTGCGCTTATCGCCGATGCAATGGGAGGTCCCGGCGGACTTCCCAGGTTCCTTATGGGATATGCCGTGTTCTTCCCTGCGCACCTCTCGGTCTCGTACAGCAATGACCTGTATGATGTGAAGGCCGATTCGTACAACACCCCCTCACCGTTCTCCGGAGGGAGCGGGGTCCTTAATAGAAGGCCGGAACTGAGGAGATGGGCTTTCATACTGTCCGTAACACTGATAATGATATCACTGGTCATGTCCCTCATCTTCATGATCATATTCGACATGGGGGTACTCTTTCCCCTCTATGTCCTCATGGGTGCTCTGCTTGGCTGGTTCTATACGGCACCTCCTCTGAAGCTATCCTATCGGGGGATGGGGGAGATCAGCACTGCCCTAACCATCGGCCTCCTTGTCCCCATGATGGGCTACTGGATCATGATGGGCAAGCTCGATCCTGGACCGCTGCCCTTCGCACCTTCATTGCTCCTCTATGGATGTACCTTCATCCTGAACGTTCAAGTGCCCGATGTCGAGGCGGACCTTCTGGGTGGGAAGCGGTCGCTTGTGACAAGGGTCGGGAGGGAGAAGGCCCTCGATCTCGTCTTCATCCTATCTCTCATGGCATCCGTACATCTCTGGGGCCTTTACCTGATGGGGCTCGGACCAGTCGGCATGGACATGCTCCCGTTCGCATTGGCATCCTTGGTACCGGTCATAGCATCAATGCCTTCTTTAGTGTCGAGAGCTCGGAACAGGAGGAGGGCCACCTACATGGTCACAGCCAACCTTGGTTCCAACTTCATCTTCCTCGGGTCCATCGACCTGGGCCTTCTTTTGCTCCAATGACCATCATTTAATAGGCCCGGAACATTTGACCATGTTAAGCCCAGTGGAAAAATGCCATGGATACGTGCCACCCATGCTGTTCCTTTCCCTTGCCGCATTGTCACTGTCCCTTGCCATGGACGCGTTCGCGGCGTCCATAACATGTGGGATAACCGGGAAAGGTAGTAAGGAACAGCTCGCCCTCAAGGTGGGCCTGCTCTTTGGCGGCTTTCAGGCAGGAATGACCGCGCTGGGGTTTCTCCTTGGCTCGGCCTTCAGGGGCATAGTCGGGGCCGTTGACCATTTCATAGCCTTCTTGCTGCTGCTCATAATAGGCGGTAAGATGGTAATAGATGCCGCAAGGGACTGGAATAGAGGGAAGGATTGCAAGCCCCTCAGCCATGCCGCGCTCCTGTCCCTGTCAGTTGCGACCTCCATAGATGCCTTTGCCGTCGGCATCACACTATCGCTCCTGCATGAGGACCTGCTCCTGTCCGCATCGATGATAGGGGCCGTTGCTCTCATTCTATCTTTCATTGGGGTCCTCATAGGGGACAGGGTGAAGGGGACCTTCGCAAGGTATGCCGAGGTCGCAGGCGGGATCGTCCTAATAGGTCTTGGCATCAAGATCCTCATAGAACATACCATGCTCTGATGGCCCTCAACGCCTTCCGGACCTGAAGGTCGTACCTTTCCTTGCACGGTGCTCGTCCTCCCGGAACGGCCGTGGGTCGGTGTGACTTGGCTGGATAGGAGGTCTCCTCTTTTTCATCAAAATACCCCGGTCCTTCAGCCAGCCTAAAAGGTTCAATACTGCTAAGGGGGTTATTATTACGAAAAGTACGACCAGAAATATGCTCATGGGATCTTTAAGTATACGATCAAGGGGACCATCGTTCCCTTTTTCGTCTCCCTTGAGGGTTATTGTCCCCAATTCCGTGGTCGATGCAGGTTCTATAAGGACCGTCCTCCGGTAGCGCTGGTGTCCCGAAGCCGTGAAGTAGAAGGTCCTTTCCCCCATCCCCACACCTATATCGAACGAACCGTCCTCCCTGCAAACATAGGAGCTCCCGTCATCAAGCACGACCAACGCTCCGCCTATGTCCTTCCCGTCATCGTCAAAGACCCTCCCGATGACCCTGCCTTCGTCCGTGAGCGAGAACGACCATGAGACCTCTCCAGAAGGGTTCCCCGCAAGGTCTGACGCCCTGATGTCCACAAGATATTCGTCCCCGAACAAGGGCCTGTCGAGAACAACGAAGGTGGCGTTGTTTCCCCCTACTAGATCGGAGAAACCTCTGATACCTGGGGCCGAGACCTCTATGGTGAGAGGGTCTATCTCCTCATCAAAGAGGACCCAGACATTTTCCAAGGTGTCGAGGTCCTCACCCCTTGGCCCGACCGAGATGACCTGGGGGGGTCTTGTGTCCAGTACCAGGATTATATCTGTCACACCCCTGTTGCCCGAACGGTCCTCCACCATTACCGAGATGTTATGGGGCCCGTCACCGAGAAGGCGGACCTTCCCTGAATCGAGCCTTTCGGACCTTCTGAATGGACCTTCATCGACGGAGATATAGCAATACCTGGTCCCTGAACCGGACTCTCCCACCTTCCATGTCACCATCGGCTCGTTGGTGGCTACCGGGCGTTCCAGGTCTGGACCCGTGACCTCAATGGTCGGGGTGATAGTATCGACCATGAACCGAGACCCTGCTTCAACCTTCCTTCCAGCACCATCCTCTGCCGTGACATCGAGCTTATGCCAGCCCTCCTCCAGGTCGTGGAAGGTGATGTTGTCCCCTCCCGGAACCGATAGGGGCTGGCCCCAGTCCATTCTCGCTTTGCATGCTACGTTCGTTGCGGAGTCCACAGCATACCAGGTGCAGAGAACGGAAGATGTGTTAAGGTAGGAACCATCGGATGGGGCGAGTATGATGAGCTGAGGGTATTCAAGGTCAATGGTGAAGTTTACGGTGACGTTTGCTGAGTTCCCAGCCATATCCTTGCATTCGAGGTCCACGGTATGTCTGCCGTCAAGCGCGACCAGTTCTTTGCTTTGAACATTAGGTCCCAAATCGATCTCCCTACCGGAATCGAATCGATAGGTGAATCCCTTGATCCGGCCATGCGCGTCCTCTGCCGCCCAGCTCACGGTGACCTCCTGTCCTGAAAGGACCTCATCTTCGTACGGGGCGAGCATACGGAGAATGGGGGGGGCGGTATCGACCGTGAAGTTGACCGTTGCCGTTCGTTGGTTCTCCGCTGTATCGAATGCCTTTACTGCTATGGTATGCTCTCCGTTTTCGAGTTGTTCCAGCTCAATTGAGGTTCCCTGACCATTGTCGGAGAACGGGGTGTTGTCCAATGATACCTCGAAACGTGAGATGCCGCTGCCCTTATCCTCCGCGGTCCAGCGAACGATAACGGTCGCTGAGGGAACGAAGGCTTCGTTCGATGGGGAATCTATGGATAACTTGGGCGGTGTCCCATCGGGCGACCCCTGGACGATCGGCGATGGGTCGCTCTCCTCGAGCAGGTTGAACGCTGTGACCCTGTAACTATGGACCGCTCCATTCTCTAGGCCATTGTCCTTGTACGAAAGTTCCGTCTGTGGTAGCGTTATCAGAAGTTCAAAGGCATCGTCCCCTAACGCCCTATAGAGATTGTACCCTAACATTGTCGCAGCACCCAACTCTGGGGCTGTCCAGGATAGGGTCAGGTTACCGTTACCTATTCTGACCTTTAACCCTACTGGCTCTGAAATGGTCAGGGCGAATGGGACATCTCCATCGTACCCGTCCACGATGCAGGGCGGGACGAACAGCACTGATAGGAATGCGATGCAGCCTATGAGGCCTTTGATATTCATGGACGTCCTGTCCTTACCCATCGGACAGGGACCGTTCATCCTTATCTAAATAGTTTATTTATACACGTGCAATGTATGCTCCGACATGGGTCAGTTCGTTCAGGACCTCCATTTCCTCTGTGTCGACCTTCAGAACGATTTTGCCTCCGAAGGGGGTAGGTACTTCGTTCCTGGCTCATCGCTCGGCTTCGTTCGGGACGTCCTTGTCCCGTTCATGAGAGAGAGAGGTGTCAAGGCCGTGGAGATAATCTCCGACTACAGGCAGCCCAGGAAAGGGGACCCCAGGGACTGCTGCCGGCCCGGGGAATGGGGTTTCGTTTCGCAGCTCCCCGAAGATGTCAGAAAGGGTAAGCACTGGGTCAAATCCATGAACAGCCCCGTTTGGACAAGAAAAGGGGCCGGGGACCCGGATACGGAACCCGACGAACCCTACCAGGACCCGGACGATTTCGGAAGGTGGTTGTCCGAGAACCTTGGAGCACCGGAAGGGTCCAGGACAGTTGTGGTCTTCGGGCTCACCCTTGACAGGTGCGTTCTCTCCACGGTGATGGAGCTCAGCTGGAGGGGGTACAAGCCTCTGGTGCTGACCGAGGCCACCGACCTCTCGAGCGGGGATGCCGCGGGCAAGAACATGTTCCTGCGCTCGATACCGTTCATACATTGGGGGGAGCCTGTGGACTTCAAAGAGCTGAAACGTATGGTCGGTCCTTGAAGGGTGTGGTCCGGTGGACATCGCTTCGTTCTGGGACTCATGGATGTTCACGTGGGTGCTTCTGCCCATGATGATATTCTGCGCCAGGATAGTCGATGTGAGCGTGGGCACCCTCAGAGTGGTCTTCATATCGAGAGGCAACAAGCTCATCGCTCCCATAATGGGGTTCTTCGAGGTCATCATATGGCTCATAGCCATAGGCCAGATAATGAAGAACCTGACCAATGTCATGTGCTACATAGCCTACGGCGGTGGGTTCGCCACCGGAACGTTCGTGGGGATGTGGATAGTGGACAGATTGACCATGGGGACCTCTCTTGTAAGGGTCATAACCTCAAGGGATACCTCGAAGCTCGAAGAGAGGTTGAGGGCCATGGGGTACGGGGTAACGAAGGTGGAAGCGGAGGGGAAGGAGGGTGAGACCAATGTCATGTTCACCGTGATACGGAACAATGACCTAAAAGACGTCCTAAAGCTCGTGGAGACATACAATCCGAGGGCGTTCTACACCATAGAGGACATAAGGAGCGCCGGGAAGGGAAAGTTCCCGGGGAAGAGGAGCGCGCTCTCGGCCCTGAACCTTCAGCTCTTCAGACCGCACAGGAAGGGAAAGTAGTGCCCTTTTGAGGATAAGACCCTTTCAGCTTGACAATCAAGGGTCAATGTATAATAAAGGCGTTCCTTTCATTATTCCCAGATGGAGCGATTATTCTGATATGGAGCTACGAAAAGCCAAAGAACGACATGGACTCCCCCCTCCCCTGCCGAAAAGGGTCCGACGAGAGGAAGCTCCTGGAAAGGGAGCTCATGGCGATGAGGGGTAGGATAGAAGAGATACCGCTCATCATAGGAGGAAAAGAGGTAAGGACGGACGATATCGTGGAAGTATCAAGCCCTCATGACCACAGCCTTGTCCTTGCCAGAGCCCATATCGCAGGTCCGGACCAGATCAAAGATGCGATAGAGGACCTGCTTGCATCCAGGAAGGCATGGGCCGACCTTGAATGGTACCACAGGGCCGCTATATTCAGAAAGGCAGCGGACCTCCTCTCCTGCAAGTACAGGGTAAGGAACCTTGCTTCCATCATGCTGAACCAATCGAAGAACCCCTACGAGGCCGATATAGACCTTGCGGAGCTCGTTGACTTCTGGAGGTTCAACACATACTATATGAGGTGGATCTATGAACAGCAGCCAGACGATTTCCCAGGGGAGAAGAACAGGCTCGATTGGAGACCCCTGGAAGGCTTCGTGTTAGCTGTTCCCCCCTTCAATTTCTATTCAATATCGGGCAACCTGGCATCCGCCCCAGCCTTAATGGGGAACGTGGTCCTCTGGAAACCTGCCAGGTCGGTTGTCCCATCCAATTACGAGATAATGAAGATACTCATGGAGGCGGGGCTGCCTCCGGGAGCCGTCAACTTCGTTCCCTTCGACAGCAAGCATGCGAACGCAGTTCTGGAGCATCCGGACCTTGCCGGGGTCCATTTCACGGGTTCCCATCCCACCCTTATGTCCATCATGGGGACCCTCGGCAGGAACATGGAGAGATACAGGAACATACCCCGAATAGTTGGAGAGGCGGGGGGTAAGGACTTCGTCCTCATGCACGCCTCAGCTGACCTCAAGAACACGGTTTTAAACCTCATCAGGGGATCCTTCGGTTATCAGGGCCAGAAATGTTCGGCATCCTCCAGGGCCTACATCCCATCATCCAGATGGGGGGAGGTCAAGGAGCTGCTTGTGAAGGAGGTCAAGGACATCAAGGTCGGCCCCACCGAGGACATGAGAAGCTTCATGGGCGCAGTAATAGATGGGAAGGCCTTTGACAAGGTGATGTCCTACATCGAACTGGCAAAGGAGGATAAGGCCTCCTATGAGGTCATATCCGGGGGGACCGGGGACAGTTCCAAGGGATACTTCATCAGACCTACGGTCGTTCTTTCCAAGGATCCCCGCTCAAGGCTTATGGTGGAAGAGGTCTTCGGACCCGTGCTGACCATATTTACCTATCCCGATGAGGACTTCGAAGGGACCCTTGAGCTCATCGATTCGACCTCGCCCTATGCCCTGACCGGCTCCATCTTCGCAAGGGACAGGGATGCCATATCAATGGCGGAGAAGGCCCTCAGGCACAGTGCTGGTAACTTCTACATCAATGACAAGCCCACCGGGGCCATAGTGGGCCGGCAGCCCTTCGGGGGGACACGGCATTCAGGGACCGATGACAAGGCCGGTTCTTGGCTCAACCTGCTCAGGTGGACGGCCCCCAGGACCATAAAGGAGAGCACGCAGGACATCTCCGACTGGAGATACGATTTCATGAAATGAACCTGCGGTCCAATGGGTAATTAATATATACCGTTAAGGTATATACCAAATTGGTATATAACCAAGGTGGTATACTATGACCTTCCATGACCGCAGGCGGGAATTGACCCTCATAAGGGAGGCTTTGGAACGGCCTTACTGCATGGTGGTCTTGACGGGCAGGAGGAGGATAGGAAAGACCCGGCTCGTCCGCGAGGCATTGAAAGAAATCGATCATGTGGAGCTTTTCATTCCGCGCAAGAGGTTCCAGCTTGCTCTGGGATCGTTCAGGGACTCCGTAAAAGAGCAGACCGGATACTCCCCTGACTTTAGGAATTTTAACGATGTGCTGGAATACCTGCTCATTAAGGAAAAAAAGGTCCTCTTCCTTGACGAAGTGAGCAACCTTGTCAAGGTTGACCCGGGGTCCTTCTCCGACCTTCAGAGGATCATGGATGCCCACAAGGAGAGCTCGAACATCCACCTGATAATGGACGGTTCCTACGTATCCACCATGAGGAGGCTCTTTCAGGACAGGAAGGAGCCGCTGTTCGGCAGGGCCACCGACCTCATCGAGCTGGGACCCCTTCCCGTCAAGGACTCTGTCCTGATGACGATGGAACAAGGTTTTGAGTTCAAGGACGCTCTGGAGGCCGTCTCGCTCATGGGAGGGGTCCCCAGGTATCTTGAGCTCCTTTCGGGTTACAGTGGGATGGAGGACCTGAAGCAAAGGTTGTTCTCCATGGGCTCTGTCTTCCTTACGGAAGGAGAGAACCTGCTGGTCCAAGAGTTCGGATCGTCCTGGGACACATATTTCTCGATCCTTGAGGTCGTCTCGCGCGGAGCTTACGGACCCTCCTCCATTGCCAATGATCTAGGGATGCCGGCCGTCATGCTGACCAAATACCTGAAGAGACTGATGAACATGGGGCTCGTGGTCAAGGACCGCCCTGTCTTCGGGAAGAGAAGGACCGTAAGGTACAGGCTAAACGACCCGTTCCTCAAGGTCTGGTTCAGGGTTTGCTATACAAGAATAGACCTCTACAGGGACGGTGTTGCGACCGTTCCAGCCGACCTCATGGACACGGCTATGGGCCACTCCATGGAAAACCTCATAAGAGATATGGTGAGGAAGGGCCCCTTCCTACCCTTTGAACCGGACCTGATAGGACCATGGTGGGACCGCAGCGGGGATGAGATCGACATAGTGGCATGCTCCAAAAAGGTCCCTCAGGTAGCCTTCGGCGAGGTCAAATGGACCAAGGGGAAGCTCTCTTGTGGAGATGTGGAAAGGTTCCTTGATAGGACAAGGAAGGTGGACTGGCATTCAAGGGACAGGACAGAGCATCCGTTCATTGTTAGCAGGTCGGGCTTCACAAGGTCCGCTCATGAGCTAATGGTAAGGGAGATGGTCCTTGGGCTCGACCTAAAAACCCTTGAAGGTCTTATCATTCGCGACAAGGTCCCTAAATGGCCGAGGATCAAATGAATTATGGCCTGGGTTCATTCCTCGCCCCAGGACATCTCCTCCTCTTCCTCCCCCTTCCTCCTGACGAGTACGGAAACCAGCACCATCAGGACGATGATGGTCAAGAGGACAATGCCTATTATCAGACATGCCCCAGTGACCCCGAGCTTTCCTAGGAACCCGTCGTCATCATCATCGTCATCATCATCGTCATCATCATCGTCCGGTATGATGGGTTGGACAGGTGTCTTGAAGGTCCCTGCAAAGGCTGGTGCAAGGTCTGGCCCCGCCGTCATGTTGCTGAAGTGGTAGGTATAGGTGGTGTTCCAGTCGAAGGTGCTCCCAGGTATGGTGACCGTATATGTCCCATTGTCTCCCAGCATGACCCCGGTGAGCTTGTATGACCCTTTTCCCTCTATGACGATGAATATGGTCATATTGACCCTGCCATAGAGCTCGACCGCCAGGTCCTTATCGTTCTGATCGACATCCATATCTGCAGTGAATATCTCCCATCTCGCTATGGGCGGGGGTTGTGGGGTTTCCCTGACCGTCGTAAAGCTCCATCCGAACCCGCTCATGTTCCACATCCTGACCCCTTTCAGGGAAATGCTGGTATTGGCGATAGCAGCGGAGTAGGTCGTGTTCGGCAGGAACGGAGCATGATATATCGTTACCATCGTCGAGTTCGCATCCCAAACGAAGCTCAGGTTCGCAAGCCCCGGGGTCATCGTGATGGCCGTCTCGACGCTGGACCTGTTCACCGGGACCGAGAACCCAACGAAGATATCCGCATCAAGGGCGACCTCTGTCCCTTTGGGACCGAAATCGGTTATGTTCACGAACACGGGCGGGGGCAGAACGTAGTACTCGAGCTCTATGTCCCTTGCCACCTGGAAGCCATCAACTGTAAGACCACCCACCAACGCTGGCAGGTAGCCAGTGCCCGCCCCTACCTCACCGGTCAGGTTCGCTGGGGGAGCACCAAATAGCTTCAGACCAGTCCCGTGGGAGACATTAGCGAACTTGTAGCTGCCCGAATCATCAGAGCTGACCTCCAGAAGGGTCGAATTATCCGATGCAAGCAGCCTGACCGTAGCCCATGGCACACCGTCCGCGTAGGGACCGCCACTGCCAATGACCTTGCCCGAGATATCGGCCTGGGTCCTGTTGAGGAGGGCTATGTCCTGGTCCAGGTCGGTCACTCCATCGCTGGTGAGCAGTGGGCTTAGGTATGCATCGTACAGCTCGCTCCTTTCGATAGTTACCCGATAACTGCCCTGGTAGGCCTTGAAGTCGTAGAACCCCATGTTGTTGGTGGTCGTTACAGCAGCTACCACGGGGACTGCGCTCGATGTATCAAGGAGCTTGACCTCCACACCGACCTTCCTTGAACCAGAGCTGTCTTTCACGAACCCTTCTATCTCGGCGTTCGGAAGATACACGAGTTTCAGACCTGAAAATCCTTCGGATGGCACCGTCACATCCACCCAGTCCTTCTCCTCTCCGTTACTATAGACCATGGTGAACTCGCCCGGGTACAATGAGATATTGAACTTCCCCCTTTCCACCATACTGTATTGGGCAATGGCCTCTGGGGTGTCCCGCACCCTATCAAAGACCTCGATGTACGACCAGATCGGCCCGTCCGCCCCATCGACCACACTGCCCGAGACGAAGGAACCCATTACCGGCAGCGGTTCGAGCTCAATGGTCCCCAGAGGCCCTCTGCCGAACTCGCTCGCCCAGATACCCTTGGGCAGATGGTCCTCCCTCTGTATTGTTAGGAGGACCTGGTCGCTCCCCCAGCCCCTGATCTCACCGCTGCCCTCGGAATAGGATTCCAGGTAGGATAGTTGGGTCGAATCCGGGTCGTCCCTGAGGTAGCTCCGGGTCGGAATACCCTCTTCGGTATGGTACGATATCGCGGACACGTAGACCATGGCAAGGGGGTCCTCCGTGACCGCATCCGTTACAGTTCCCGTATAGGGGTAAGTGGGCAAGGCGGGATAGGCAGTGATAGTACCCAGGTCAACATCAGAGCTGCCTATTTTCGTGACCATACCTTTGAACACATATGGATTCACGCCGTCGAACCCCGACAGACCGCTGGTCAGAGAGAGCTCACCTTGCTTGACCCTAAGTAGGACGCTCCCGTTCATATCAGTGGTTATGGAGGACCACATGGCCCCACCCTCGTAATTATTGTCCCATCGGATGAACAGCCCTGGTAAAGGAGCTCCGTCCGGACCGACCACATCGAACGTGCAGTTGACCTGTGCTAACTGGAAGGTGTTCCTTTCAAGGCTCAGTCCTATAGGGACGTTCCCTCCGAAAGGGACCTCGAACGATCCGTGGGACGCATCACCGAGAGGGCTTGTTGCATCAAGATATTCGTAGTGACCGGCCCTGACTATCTGTGTGGCGAAACCGGTGCTGTTGGCCTGGAAGCTATAACTGAAGGTCTCTGTCCCATCATATCCCAACATGTTCACTTGGAATCCAGGGACCTTCACCCCCGTACCAGGGTCCGTCAACGTCACGGTGACCGTGCCTGCGGGGTGAGCCACGATAGGGACCTTCACCGCTGTCAGGTTGACCCTGAACGGTTCGGTGTGCACGGACGGGTCGAACTCGAATTGTATCGGTTGGAAACCATATGGCGAGCAACGAATGATGACCTTGCTGTCCCTGGGCACCCCGAACCTCGCATATCCCCGGACATCGGTTATCGAATAGCCCTGATAGTACAGGATACCATCCCCCGAATAGGTCCTATCGCTGTACATGACCTCGTTGTATGCTATGGGTGCTGTCCCGTTCCATATCCTCACCTCGAGAGGGGCAAGTTCTGGCAGTTCCAAATGAACATCCCTCTTTATCGCCTGGTCCTTTACGATGAGCGATGTCTGGAACATATAGGACACATTGTTAAAGGATATCGAATCATCCATGCTGATGACATATTCTCCCGCTTCCGCCTTGGTCTGCATGTAACCCTGGCCGTTCACGGTCGGGAAATCATAGACGCCGCAGTGGTCAAGATGCTGGACATTTCCCACCATATAGAAGGAGCCGTCGGTTATCGCTTTGCCGGTCGTTGTGTTGATGAACCTCAGCTGTACGTCCATAGGGGACCTTGGGAGAGGTACAAGGACCAGGTCTTTCCTGTAATCGAACACATCCTTTTCCATGAAGAACAGAGCATAGGCTGGTTTGTGGGACCCGCTCGAGGTCTCAAGAGAGGTCCTGTCGATCATGAACGGCAACATGACCGAATACCTTCCGTCCGTACCGGTGGTGTTCCCTAAAGAGACGAAATTATCGTAGATATCCCTACCACCGAACGATACAGAGATGCCTCCAAGGGGCAGGCCAGTGCTTCTATTGGTCAGCGTCCCATGGACCGTCCTGTCCTTGACAAGGTCAGTGTTGACCAGCATATCCAGGTGATAGATGCCGTCCGGCTCGATGAGAAGCCTGGTCTTGTCCACCCTGTGGGTGAGGGTGGTGTCCACTGCATAGACGTACTGCGGCCCCCAGAAATAATATGGGACCGAGAGAGAGACCCTGCCTGTGGAATTCGTAAGACCGGTGAGACCGCCCCATGACCCTTCAGAACTGGTGAGGGCTATCTGATATCCCTTAGCTGGTGTCCCATTGGGGTGTTCGAGCGTCACATGAACGGCCGCATTATGATATTTCGGGGGTGGTGCAAAGCCCGGTGCGACATCGCCCATCGCCCCTAACGAGACAAGAACCATGGTGATAACAAGCATTATGACATTTACCCTTCCCGATCTCATTACATAACCTCCAGCATGACCCACATACCTCAAAGGTAACATCCGATAATAAATTTACCAGAGAATGTGGATCATATGGGTTCGGCGATCCCATCAGACCCTTCTGGTCAGGAGCAGGGCAGCTACGAACAGTAGGAGCAACAGGACCGCAGCACCCGATATGATGATGATATAGGATATATCACGGTCCTCATGGTCTGCACCTATCTCCTCCGCCTTAACAGGATAATGGAGGGCATCCCTGGGAGCCGTGCCCTTCTGGAACTCCTCAAGATTTATCGCACCGTCCCCGTCGGGATCGCCTTCAGAATCATCAGATGATATATCGAGACCGTTAGCATGCTCCCAAAGGTCGTCCATCCCATCGTTGTCAAGGTCCTCACCACGGACCGGGACCCTGGGCGTTTCGGGCTCATCATCGATTGGGTCCGGCAGGACCAGAGGCGGTACTATCCTCACCTCTATTTTCTTCGTGGTTACGAAGTTACCGGCACCATCCGTGATCTCGCTCGTCCAGTAAATGTAACCGTAAGCCTTCTGGTCCACTTCTATGCTCGTCGTGAACATGTCATCCGCCAGGTCCATCTCGATATCCCTTCGGTAACCATCGCCCGAGAGGTACCAGGTCAGGACACCTTTTTCTAGGCCTATGTTGTCCCGAGCCTCTATATAAACGTCCAGGATACCGCCAGCATTGACGGATGACATCGTCCTTATGGATAGGACCCTTGGCGGGTCGTTATCGATTATCGTTGATGTGCTCGCAGCCGAGCTGTTGGAATTGCCCGAACTGTCAAAGGCCTCTATGAGGAAGGTCAGTTCTCCCGAACCGCCCGAGGGTACCTGGACCAATGCCACATACCTGCTCCCGTCATCAAGGGCCATACCCACCCTTTCGGACCTGAGGGAACCGTAACTTATGACAAGGTCGACCGAACGGACGCCAACATTGTCGAGTACCGTTGCCTTGACCGTCAAAGGTTCTCCTGTCGTCACCTGAGGTGGTATCTGGTCCGGCAGCACCACGGGGATATCGTCGTCGGTTATGACAGTGGTCGCGGTCTTGGATAGGTTCTTGTTGCCTGTCAGGTCCATTACGCTGAACCTGTGCTCGATACCACCTATTAGGTCAGATGGGGCCAGGAAAGCATGGGACCAGACCCCTCCATCGTCCTTGACCATCGTCCCTGACCCGATGAACCCCTTCACCGGGCTCCAGTAGTCAACCTTGACCTCGAATATCGCAATATTGTCCAGGGCCCTCACTCTGAGGGAGACCTCATCGCTCGTGGTCCCGGCCGTATCCGACAGGTCCTCAAGGAAGATGGGCGGGTCGTCATCTAGGACGGTCATATAACCCAGACCGCTCCTGTTATCATTACCGCTTGCATCCGTCATGAAGGCCTCATAGACCAGAGTACCGTCCCTGCCCGATGGGACATCGAAAGAATACCTGAAAACACTGTCACCGGTAAGGTCCATCTCGCCTGTCCAGAAGGGCGCTTCTTCCTTCCAACCCACCTTTAGCAAGACCTCCTTGACCCCTATGTTATCGTTGACGACCATTACGATATCATGCATGTCGCCTGTCCTTCCTTCTGCCGATGTCAGGTCGGAGACCATGAAGGGCCTATCATCATCTATTACCTCAAGCTGCGTCCAATCCGTGCGGTTCCAGTTGCCTGAACCGTCCCTTGCCGCAATCCTGAACACCATGGGTTCGGTCGAGTTCCATAACGCTCTGACATCACCTGTCCAGAACCCGTTGGAATCGGTAAGCTGGACCGAACCGGACGAATTGAAGCCGCTCGTATTTGTATAATATTCCACAATTGCGTTCGATATCCCGTACTCATCGTAAAGGGAACAGTTGAACTGTGAGATGTCACCGGTCGAGGCAGCAAAGGGTCCGTTGAGGACTATGGAGGGGAGTATCGTATCGAGGCTTATGTTGGTGATGTAGGGTAAGAAGTTCTGACCTGTTACTGTTAGGTTCAGATAGGACTTGCCCACGATCGGGAGAGCTAACCTGGAAAGGCCCTGGGCATTGGTCTGATTGTAGGTCCGTTTCCCATCCTGTTCCAGACATAGGAGGGAACCCTTCACCGGTCTCCCCATGCTGTCCTTAACGGTGATATCGATGTCCGTCGTGTCCAACCCTATCCTCTCTGGCAGGGTTAGGTTAGGAAGGATCGGCTCAGCTGTCCTCACGAACATCTCCGGGTCGCCTATCAGGTTCAAGCACATCTCTATCCATCTGTAGGAATTGTAACTGGACGATGAGCCGGCGTAGTAATTCTTCCCCTCAGCGAAGTGGGTCCCCACCCTGTTCTTTCCGTTCTTGAACAGTTCGTAGGCGATCCTGTACTGGAACACATCCGATGGACCACCGCCAGGGTTGCCGGGGGAGTACCATCCGTAGTTGCTGTTCCCAATGTAAGCGATGGTGCCTCCATCCGCTTCCATTACATGCAGTTCTGCTATGCAGTCGTCCTGGTCGAACTTGTTCGCTATGCAGCCGACCGAGCTTATGACACCGACCTTGTATCCGCCGTTGTAGTTCTTGATGTCCCCGTTGTAGAGGTCGCTGTTGGAGCACGAACCGACCGACATCACGTTCCAGTTGCTGTGGCCCGCATGGAATATCAAAGAGGCGCCCTTGTTGATCTGGGCCATGAAATTGGGCTTGTTGAGGTTGCCATAGACGCCATTGGACCTGTCATACATCGATGTGCTCTTGAAATTAGATGTGAGGAGGTTGGTCTTGATGTTGTCAAGACCCCTTGACGAATTGGTACTACTGTCAAGGAACTCCCCTGCGAGTGTGGCATTGTCCAGGTAGCCTTTCGTTGGGTCCTTCTCGTACTTGAGGGCCTTCGTGACGAAGGTGTTCGCCTCCGCAACGGATTGGACAGGGGCCCTGCCGACGATTACATCGGGTCTCATGTCCACACCGTCAGAGGTCTCTCCCCAGGTCGAATCACCGTCGCCGTTCCAGGTGCCGTCAAGGTCGGAGTAGTAAAGGTCGGTCGGGTCCGCCGAGGAGGAATAGCCGTTCGCGGAATTGTAGACCTTCCTTACAGGGATGACTCCGGTATCCCCGCCTATGAGAACGAACTCCGTGCCCCAAATGTTCTTCGCATCCATGATGAACTTCCTCACCTTCTCGGCATTATCGACCCCGGTGTAGTTCGCGTAGATCATGGAGGTATCGACGATCTTCGAAGGCACTCCCTTCTGGACCTTCCAATCGACGAGTGCTTTGAACGAGGTCCCGGTCTTGGTCTTGTCGGTTATGACCACGTACTGCACATCCTCGGTCTGGATCGGAGCAAATGGGACCATTGACCTCATAGCTCCGAAACGGGAGAGGTCCTGGGGGTTCATGAGCCCGGTCTCGAACATCTCCCTGAACACCGAGGTCTCCCTGAGAACTGGGACCACGGTGTCATGGACATTATCGTTATCCACCTCGAAGGTAAGTTTTCCGTGCACTTCCTCATGGACGATCAATAGACCTCCGGTGGTAAGGAGCATAGGGTCGAACCTGAGGGAAGCTACCTTGACACCCCTGATGAGGCCTTCGCTGAGGTAGGTAACGGGGATATCGACCGGTCTTGTCGGTCCTGAGGGTGCGATATCCGAGGGTTCGCTGTACGCTGCAGGTTCCGGGACCCCCATTACCGGGATATCTACAGGATGTATGGAAACAGTGGAGGAGAGCAGTTCGAACCTGATGTCAAAGGCGTATGGATGGACCATAAAATCATAGTAGAAGACGGGAAGGGCCGGTTCGCCTGGAATGGGAGAGATGCTTCCCTCCGGATGATAGTACCAACAATACCCTTGGGCATTTATTACCTCCACCCCAGAGACATCGAATGTCAGGTCCACAGGTACCGAAAAGGAAGTGGACCCTGCTGCAACATTTTCGCTCATATGCTCAGGATCATCTCCCTTCCCCATGACTGGGATGACCGTAACAATCAAAAGGGCGACAACAGCCAATGATATTGTCCTATATAGGTCCAAGCGGCAGCCTCCCGAATAAGTGGGGCAGATTACCCAATCTGCCAGGACTTATTATGATTTCTGGTTGTTAATATGATTATCCCATCCAGTACAAAGTATGAAAAATAATGCATATACAGGCATGTACAAGTGATTACATGCCATGATAGGCCTTTCTAAGGATAGGACCTCATATCATCTTGCGCTTGTCTATGACCCTCTTTGCCTTCCCCTCGGTCCTTGGTATGGTCCCGGGGGCCACCAGCTCGACCCTGGCCCTGAGGGTAAGGGTGGCCTGAAGGGCTTCCTCGACCTTACCTGCAAGGACCTTTTCCGCCACCCCCCAATGAGCGGGTGAGACCTCGACCTGGACGTTCAAATGGTCCAGTCTGTCGGTCTCCAGTATTATCTGGAATTGCTCTCCCAGCTCATCTATGGACATGAGGACATCCTCTATCTGGGATGGGAAGACATTGACCCCACCAACTATGAGCATATCATCGGAGCGTCCCCTTATCCTCATGACCCTGGGATGGGACCTGCCGCAGGCGCATTTCTCCCAGTTTATGACGGCCAGGTCCTTGGTCCTGTAACGCAGGAGGGGCATTGCCTCCCTTGTAAGCATGGTGAAGACCATCTCTCCCCTGGTGCCGGGAGGTAGGACCTCCTGGGTGTCGGGATCTATGGTCTCTATAAGGAACTCATCGGCCCATATATGGAGGCCGTCCTGCCTCTCGCACTCCACAGCGACCCCGGGACCGTAGAGCTCCGACATCCCGTAGAGGTCCTGTGCCCTGATGTTCAGGGACGATTGGATGTGGTGCCTCGTCTCCTCGGACCAGGGCTCTGCTCCGAACATGCCTATCCTCAGCTTCAGGTCCGAAGGATCGACCCCTTCCTCTGTCAGCGATTCTATGAGAAATACCGCATAGGAAGGTGTGCAGCAAATGACCGTGGAGCCCATGTCCTTCATCATCTTGATCTGCCTCTTGGTGTTCCCGGTCGCTGTTGGTATGACGAGGGCGCCCAGCCTCTCTGCTCCCATATGGAATCCTAGACCTCCAGTGAACAGACCGTAACCGTAAGCGTTCTGGATCAGATCGTTCTCGGTGACCCCGGCACAGGAATAGCACCTTGCCATAAGGTTGGACCATGTGTCCAGGTCCTTACTCGTGTATGATACGACCGTCGGGATGCCGGTGGTCCCTGATGATGCATGGATCCTGTTCAGGCGCTCAATGGGAACGGCCCTTATCCCGTAGGGATAATGGTCCCTCAGGTCGTCCTTGTAGGTGAAGGGGAGCTTCGATATGTCCGAGAGCTCCTTGATATCGGAGGGCTTAATACCGGCCTCATCGAACCTCTTTCGGTACATGGGGACGTTCTTGTAGGTCCTCTTGACCTGCTTCTTCAACCTTTCCAGCTGGAGCTCTTTTATCTCATCTGTGGTAAGGAACTGCTCTTTCTCCTGGAACATGCTAAACACTCCCCCTATATGGGACCGTCTCACCGGATAGGATATCTTCCCCTTTCCTAAAGGGACTGGATGGGACGGTGCGATACCCAAGCGGCCTTTCTTTATTTATTGTTTTAGATGGGGCTGTGCGTTCTCGGAAAGATTATTATCCGAAATTAACCTTCGCCTGAACGGTGGTTCCGGTTCCACCAGCCATCCTATAAGCTGGGGCTTGGACCGACCTTCTCTATCTTGACATATCGATCGGGGGATGCGGGACATGGGATACGAGCTGAAATGGGGCAACAGGACCTGGATATACGGACTGCTGTTGGGACTTGGGATAGGACTTCCGATCCTCCTGTTCATGTATAACATGAAAGGGGCCAGCTTCTTCTTCAACTATTATTCACCGATGCTGGGATATTACGTTCTGATATCCATCTGCCAGAGCCATTACTTCAGAAGGCCCACCGAGCCACAGATGAACGGTCTGTTCAGGCAGTTCGTATCCATCTTCGGCGCGGTCCTCATCTTCTTCGTCAACGAGATGATAATGATACACATCCTGGGACTGCCGACATCTGACCATGCGCTACTTAACAATGGGGGCATTGTGATGTCGGGCCACTTCACCTTCATAGTCTTCGGCTTCTTCATCTACGGTTTCGACGACTTCATGTTCAAGGGAAGGCTGTTGAGCTGGATGAAGAACGACACTGCAAAGGCCATCTTCTGGTACTTTGTAATATGGCTCATCTGGCTGCCTCTCTTCTACATGAAAGGAGGCGTTGTCCAGGCATTCTCCGCCGCAACCTTCGACGAGCTCCACTCTAACAGGATGTTAAGCATCAGCCAATGGGCCATAATCATGTCTCTCATGATAGCGCTCATCTTCAAGGACTACATTCCTGAGCTGAAGATAGAGAACGACCTGCTGAGAGGGGTCATCCTACTTGCAGGGTCTTTCATCATCGGAGGGGCCATAGCCTACATCTGTTACGGATTGACGGAGTTCGTCGCTCCCTGGGGCGACATCAGTGCGACGGACAGATGGCATCATGTCCTCTATATGGGGACCTATCCCCTGATACCGGTCATTCTGATGGGGGTCTATTCCAAGAACTTCAGTGATGTCGAGAGTCCAGGTATGAGAGTTGTATGGAGGCTGGTATATCTCGTGCCACTGATCGTCCTGACCTACTTCCTCTACCACTTCGTCATAGCCCAACCCGAACTCATACCAAACTGGATCTTCGGGGATGGAACCTTCTCCGAGGGTATGGGCATATTCGGGGAGCAGCATGGATGGCACCACCATCTGGACCTATACTTCAACTTCACCATATCCATCATACCGCTGACCCACCACTGGTTCTGCGGGAAGGCCGGGTTCATGAAGGAGTCGGAGGATGAACCGGTCGGACCTGGTCAAAGAAGGCCATGGGGCAGACCGGAGAGACCGGCTCCCAGAAAGGAAGCGATCCCCGGCGATAGGAGGACATCACCTTTCGGGAGAGGTCCGCCCCCGAGGGATGAACGAGGTCAGTTCAACAGACAATGGAAATGAAGCTAGGTCCGTTCATTGGCATCACCATAGGATATTCCCTGCTCTGCTTTTTACCGATTATTGACGGGAGCTTCTAATTTTAGAATAATTGGCCGTTATTATTTTTTTTAATATCCACTCTTTCGAGATGGACCCCTAATTATTTATTCGTTCATCACGCTCCGGCCTTCCGGAGCGTGGGAATACGGCAAGACGGGCGATACGGGAATACGATGCGAAGCGGATATTCTACAAAATGATGCCTAAGTACGGCGCTGAGGGGTCCTACATCGAAGCGGACCCTGTCCAGGTGACTGCCGAGACAGACCTGGATAAGCTCCCTGAGGAACACCCCTGGCTCGAGAACAAGCGGCTCGTTGTCAAACCCGACCAGCTTTTCGGCAAGAGGGGAAAATCAGGTCTTGTCCTCCTGGACGCATCCTTCAAGGAGGCCGGGAAGTTCATCTCCCAGAAGATGGGGAAGCAGGCCAAGGTCGGCAAGGTTTCAGGTATCCTCACCAACTTCATAATAGAGGAGTTCATTCCCCACAAGATAGAGTACTATGCGGCCATCAAGATGGACGCTGATGGGGACCATGTCCTCTTCTCCACCAAGGGCGGCATGAACATAGAGGAAGTGTGGGACAGCATCAGGGAAGCTGTCATCGTTCCTCTGGGAAAGCAAGAGCTGGACCCCGAACCTTTGATCAAGGAGATTCCAACCGAGGAGAGAAAGGTGGTGGGTCCCTTCCTCAAGGGTATGTACCAGTATTTCGCAAAGCACGACCTGACGCTCCTTGAGCTGAACCCCTTCACCATCGTTGATGGAAAGGTCAGAGCCCTTGACATGAGGACGATGCTGGATGACACTGCCGCTTTCCAGAACGCAGGGGTCTGGGAAGGTGTCGAGTTCCCCTCCCCATTCGGCAGGGAGCCCACAAAGGAGGAGGCTTTCATAAAGTCACTTGACGAGAAGACGGGTGCCTCCCTAAAGCTGACGATATTGAACCCCGAGGGCAGGGTCTGGACCATGGTCGCCGGAGGTGGAGCATCTGTCGTCTATGCAGATACCATAGTCGATAAGGGCTTCAGCAAGGAGCTCGCCAACTACGGGGAGTACTCAGGGGACCCCTCCACGGAAGAGACCTATCTCTATGCAAGGACGCTCCTCTCCCTTATGACCAAGGAGAAGCACAAGAGCGGCAAGGACAAGATACTCATCATAGGGGGAGGCATAGCGAACTTCACAGATGTCGCCAATACCTTCACGGGCATAATACAGGCATTGAAAGAATACAACGACAAGATGAAGCAGGTAGGCGTAAGGATCTATGTCAGGAGGGGCGGTCCCAACTACAAGGCCGGCCTCGAGAAGATGAGGACATTGGGCAAGGAACTGGGTCTTAACATAAAGGTATTCGGCCCCGAAGCGCATATGACGCACATCATTCCAATGGCGCTCGAAGAGGATGAGAAGGGGGTGAAATAGATGGAACCGTACATACTCTTCTCCAATACCAGCAGGGCGATAGTGTTCAACATGCAGACAAGAGCGGTCCAGAGGATGCTGGATTTCGATATCCTCTGCGGTAGGGAGATCCCCTCCGTCGCGGCCATAGTGAACCCGGGTAATCCCGGGACCCACCAGGCCCATTGGGGGAAGGGCGAGCTCCTCATCCCGATCTATTCGACGATCGGTGAGGCCACGCAGGCCCACCCGGACATAGACGTCATGGTGAACTTCGCATCTTTCAGGTCTGCCTATCCCTCGACCAAGGAGGCGATCCTCAACGATAGGATAAGGGTCGTAGCAGTGATAGCAGAGGGGGTCCCCGAGAGAAGGGCCAGGGAACTGGCCCATCTGGCGAAGTCCAAGGGGAAGGTCATAATCGGCCCAGCGACGGTCGGAGGGATAGGTGCTGGGACCTTCAAGATAGGGAACACAGCCGGGACCCTTGAGAACATCAAGGAACAGAGGCTCTACAGAAGGGGTTCGGTGGGATTGGTGACCAAGTCCGGGGGCCTTTTGAACGAGATGTTCAACATAGTCTCCCACAACACCGACGGTGTGTTCGAGGGGATAGCCATAGGAGGGGACAAGTTCCCGGGCTCGAGCCTCCTAGACCATCTCCTGAGGTACGAAGCGAACCCGAAGGTCAAGATGTTGGTCGCCCTGGGAGAGCTCGGAGGGGACGAGGAATACAAGGTCGTCGAGGCCATGAACAAGGGGCTCCTGACCAAACCACTGGTCTTCTGGGTGATGGGTACATGCTCCAAGGTCTTCCCCACTGAGGTCCAGTTCGGACATGCCGGCGCCAAGGCGGGCAGCGATAAGGAGACAGCCGATGCAAAGAACGCGGCGCTCAAGAAGGCCGGGGCCATAATACCCAGCTCCTTCGATGCGCTAGGGGATGAGATAGCAAGGACCTTCCTTAAGCTCAAGGACGAGGGAAAGATTGTCCCCGTCAAGGAGCCTGAGACATTGCCCAACATCCCAATGGACTATGCGGACGCTCTGAAGAAGGGCGTCATCAGGAAACCGACCTCGTTCATGACGACCATTTCCGATGACAGGGGGGAGGAGGTCAACTATGCGGGGTATCCTATATCAGAGCTCATCCACAACGGCAAGGGTATAGGGGACGTCATATCGCTCCTATGGTTCGGGAGGCCTTTCCCTAAGTGGGCCGCAGATTTCATGGAGATGGTCCTTATGATAGTTGCCGACCACGGACCCGCTGTTTCCGGGGCGCATAATGCCATAATAGCAGCTAGGGCCGGGAAGGATGTGATCTCATCACTGGCCTCAGGTATGCTCACCATAGGCCCCAGGTTCGGAGGGGCCATAGACGACTGCGCCAAGTTCATGAACGATGCAAGGACACGTGGGCTCGACCCCAGGGGCTTCGTCGAGGAGATGAAGGTGAAGAACATACTCATACCAGGTATAGGCCACAGGGTCAAATCTCTGGAGAACCCCGACGGGAGGGTCACTCTGCTCATAGAGTACGCCCGCAAGAACTTCCCCAAGACCGATACCCTTGATTTCGCCATAGGCGTCCAGGCCCTGACCACGCAGAAGAAATCGAACCTCATCTTAAACGTTGACGGGACCATAGGCGTCATGATGGTGGATATGCTCCGTTCGGTCGGATACTACACGGACGACGAGATAAAGAGGATCATAAACGACGGATATCTGAACAGCTTCTTCGTCATAGGCAGGTCCATAGGGCTAATAGGGCACATCCTGGACCAGAAGCGCAACAACCAGCGCCTCTACAGGCATCCATGGGAGGACATCCTCTACATGGTCGATAGGAAGGAATAGTCCGATAACCTCCTATCAATGATGTTCACAGGCCTGGGGCGTCATTGAGCACGGGCAATGAGACTTCCATGGCCAGGCCTGACCGGTCCTATGGCAGGAGAGTGATCCTTATGTCATGGAAGGCGACGGCCTCATCACCTTTGTTATCAAGGACGTTCAACTTTACGGTGTAGGTCCCTATCACCTGATATGTGTGGGTGACGATGGGACCGTTCAAAGTCGTTCCGTCTCCGAAGTCCCATCTGTAGAAGTCGATGGTGCCGTCCGGGTCGTACGAAGAGGTCCCATCGAACTGCACGGTTCCGCCTCGTTGTGCCTGGACAGGTCCAGTGATGCCCGCTACAGGGTATTCGTTAACGAGCCTCACCATATCACCTTCGAGCTTCCGGTCGTTCTCGAAACCGGACCTCTTCTCAAGGCCCATGTACCGGAAATGCAGCTCACCCTCGACCTTCATCAATGTGCCTCTGGAAAGCCGGTTCTCGACATCATCTATCTCGATGTAAAGAAGGAGCTCGTATTCGCCGTTCCTTCCTATCCTCTCGTTCATTTCCCAGTACCTCCCCCCTATACCATAACCATCTATGGATACGGTCGCTGTGGCCTCGTAGACCCGCAATGGTAGTGAATTGGTATTTCTCATCAATATGGTAAGGGATACGGTGAAATCGGTCCGTTCGCTGCCAATGCTCGATAGCGAGAGGTTGGAGATGTCCGCTGACGGTGTCCTGTAGGCCAACAGCATGAAGACCGCTGCCAACGCGGCCATAAAGACAAGTGCGATGGTAAGGATAATTGCGATCCTGACCCCCACTTTGACATCCATCATATCGGTCATTGGTCTGTCGTATATATACCGATTTTGACGGACCGGTCCTGAGCAAGCGTTCGGGATAAGAGACAAATACTGCGTTGATCGGTGGTCCAAGCATGTCGGAGGTGGTCCTATACCATTCGAGCTGGTGCCCGTTCTGCAGAGCCTTCCTGAAGCATTACAGAGAGCTTGTCCCCGGCGGAAAGGAGGTACTGCTGGATGATACATCGGATCCCAGATGGATCGAGCTCAGGCTCGATTACGTCCCTACCGTTATCGAGTACGAGGGCGGAACCGAGAAGAGGAGGCTCATGGCAAGACCGATGGTGGGTTTAAGAAGGAGGGACCTTGAGGATTGGCTCAAGGGCTGATAATTAGGTCTCATCTGATGATAGAGGTATAGTTCTTTTACGTATCATGTTTCGACCTTAGGGCTGTCATAGTGTCACAATGGTTCTAAGATCTGATGGCCCTCATTAAATTATTATGTTTATAATAATTATAAAAATAATAATATCAATGACGGATCGATCCTGACCTTGGTCTTCCCCAACTTAGGTGGTTCCTCTTCTCGTTCTTTTTCTCCTCGACCCATTTGTTGTATGCTTTCTCGTTCGTTTTCCACGAGTATACGCTTAGAACGAAACCCCCAATGGTCCATATGAGGAAAGATGAACCAGTGATGAACCAGAACGTATTAGGTGTCCGGCTTGTGTGAACGGTTTCGTGGATGAGAATATTCATCGTACCGGCCAGGATGCCATATCCTAGTCCGAAAACCAGGATGAAACGCTGCTTTCCTTTTTCCCTCGTTCTCGACCACTTTTCCATGTGTTGATCTTGGTTCTTAATACCCCTTCTGGCAATATAAAATCCTAAGAATATACCTATTATTAATACGATCATTACACCAATAACTGCAAGGGGGTTGACGTAGGAATCGACGAAGTTGGAAAGGACGAATATGAACTCCACCTTCAGAGTGTACGATCCTTCTCCGCTCAATCTGATGATCAGGTCCTTTGGATCGTCAGCTCGGTTGACCCATTCATCGGACCTGAAATTCTTCAAGAAATCGCCGAGGATGAAGAGGTCGGAATTGAGATTCCCATCCCGGTCGAAAACGGAAACGAACACTGACATCCCGTTCCCAGGGTCTCTATCGATTGAAAGACGGACTGTTTGGTGGCCGGGGATCGAGACAGCGAAAAAATCCGTATCGTTCCCCGTATTAGATATACTGACATTGCCGGTCGTCGTTCCCTCCCAGATCCGATCCGCATCCTCGAAGGAGTCGTTTGGTTCCTCCTCTTGGTTCACCCCCCCGGCATTTGAGGTTCCAATGAGCAGGATCGGTGTTATCGTCAAGACGACCAAGAGGACGATCCAGGGTCCATTATCCATAATGCTCTCCCCGAAAGCCTATGACCGATCCTCGATATCTTGTTTTCGGACAGTGATCGAAGGAAGAATGAGATTTTCATCTTTTCAGGATAGGTGGAAGCGCATCCAGCATCTTCTTCATATCTCCAAGGTCGAACAGTATAATGTCCGATCTCTCCTTCAGATCCTTCGTGAATCCAGTCTTGTTGAACAACATATACCTCTACTCGTAACCGATGACCTCCTTGACGAGATCGGATTTCGAGATAAGGGCTTCCAAGACATCGGTATCCACTTTGTTCTTGCTCCATTTGACCTCTCCGAAAAATGCGATCTTCCTCTCGTCGTTCAGGGTGACGATGTCGATCTCGTCGCCCCTGCGGTTCCACCAACCTCTAATCAGGTCCGGAATGAGACCGACATCCAGCACCCCCGGAGATAGGTTTTTTTTCAGCTACAGTCTGGATTGTCCTTCTTGCATGTCCTTATCCCTATGAGGGAATAGAGTGGACAGAAGGAAAAAACAGCTGTTGCGAACGGCACTATCGATATGAGCGCTATCCACCAGTATGGCGTCAGCAGTCCCACAGCCACCAGCACTATGCCTATTACCAGCCTGACGATCCTGTCAACGGCCCCCATGTTCTTCTTTATCAAAGACATGGTATATTACATATGTTGTGAAGGTATTCTTTTTTGCCCTAACCTTTCAGGCCATCAGCTTTTCGAACCTCTTATTGACCTCAACTCATGTCCGTTCTCCTGCTCTTCTCCTTCTATTCCTAAGGACCATGAAAATTAGGAGAGAAATGACCATTACGGAAACAATGACGATCGAGATGCTGATCCATCCTCTATCGGGTCCTTCCCCTTCATCGATGGACCTTGCGTTTATCCTCATGGGCAAGGACCTATCTCCCTCCCCTACCCGGTTCCTCGCCGATATCGCATAGATGTAGACCGACCCCTTCACGATTTTCTCATCGATGAACTCATAGCTAGACGAGCCCAACGAAGCTAACTTGACCATTCCCCCACCATCTGTCGAACGATAGACGATGTAATTAGTGATGTTGCCACCTCCATTATCAAATGGCGGGCTCCATCCCACATGGACCGCTCCTCCCTTCTGGACCGCCTCACAATTGGAGGGTCTTCCAGGCAATGTCAATGGGATGGCGGTCAAAACATTGGATATTGCCCCCTCTCCACCAGTTGTAACACCAGATACTGCAACGTTGTATTCGACCCCATTCATCAGCCCATCGAGGATATATTCCTTCCCTATCACATCCTTGACATATGGCATTGTTGGTTTTAACTGCCCATGCCATAGATAGATGGAATAGGTCAGATCGACCGATCCTCCAAGGATTACTGGTTCTATCCATGCAAGTTCTATTGATGAATTGCCTTCCTTTGCTTGCCAAAGGATAGGTGCTTCTGGTGGTCCTAAAGGGGTGATGCTGAATAGGTTCGAAAAGAGGCCTTTCCCAACAGGGTTCTCAGCCCTGACCTGAACAAAGTAACGCACCCCGTTCGTAAGGTTCCCAATGGTCACGGTATTTTCCTCAGATTCGCAAGTGAACCTAAGTCTATCCCTCGATATGCCTAAATAAACCTCGTAGGAAGCAGAACCGAACCCCCCCAGGTCATCAGGTTGGTCCCATTCCAGTGTGATAGACCCACTCTGGTATGTCCCGGTCAGGTTCATGGGTGATGATGGTTTCCCATAAGGGACTACTTTTTTCACCCCGGACCTCGGACCCTCTCCCATCGAGTTCCAAGCTGTGACCCACACTGAGTATTGGAAACCGTTCCTGACTTCATAAATGACCAGATCGGTCATGTTCTGGGCTTTCTTGGACAATAATACCTCTTGGTGCTGGTCCCCAACATATACGAGATAATCTATCTCATTGTCCCCGCCAGTATCCTCAGGTGGTTCCCAGCTAATTCGGAAGCTTTCATCATCGGACCTGAGGGTCAGATCCCTCGGTGCGCTTGGAAGACCGATAGGGACCGCGATCACGGGGTTGGTCAAGGGCCCCTCACCCTGTGAATTGTTCGCAGACACCGCGAAGTGAATGGGCATCCCGTTCATGAGGTCTGAAAGCAGATAATTGGTCCCATAGAGCTCCCGTTCGATGACCTCGAAGGGTTGTCCTCCCTTGCTCCAGTAGAGGTTGTATAGGACCATTAGGTCACCCCCTAGGTCCTTAGGGGGGAGCCAGACTATACTTATGAACCCATCACCCACCGATGTGACAAGGTCCAGTGGCCTTGAGGGTCTCCCCATCGGATAGAGCTGAATGGTCTGCGAAGGAGGTCCTTCCCCCACCCAATTGACAGCCCTGACACAATAGTATGCCTGATGACCGTTCGTCAATCCCGTATGGCGATACCTCGTTACGTTCGAACCCGACCAAAGCAAGAACATTTTCCCTGTTATGGTCCCATAATAGAGGTTGTAAGTGTAGTTGCTGAAACCACCATCATCCTCTGGAGGGTCCCAATCCAAAATGGTCTCATGATCCCCGAACTTGCCTGTGAACCCTCTTGGTGCGGAAGGAATTGAAGCAGGCATACCTGAAATATTCTCAGTCAACTCCCCCTCACCGACTATGTTGAAAGCGGAAACACTATAATCGTAGACCACGCCGTTGATGAGCCCATTATCATTGAACCAACGATCTCGGGACCGTATCTCTCCGATCTCGGTCATGCCAAATGAGGAATTTCGGTAGACCACATACCCGAGCACCGTATGGTTCCCATCGGATAATGGGTCGGCCCAGGAGAGGTTAAGATATCTGTCCCCCCATGAGACAGATAGGTCAACTGGGGCCGAGGGTGGGTCAGATGTCAAGGAGAACATGGAAACGAAAACATCAGGTGCTCCGTTCATATTCATCTCTAGTTCCTTGTCAAATGCGCCTTCAGATATTGGAAAATCATTAGAGGACGTCGAACCAATGACAAAGATCCTTGTCCCGTTCATTATTAAATGTCCCATGATCTCATCCCATTCGGTGCCTCCAAGATACCAGCATTTCCGGATGGATGATAGGTCTTTCGATATCCTCAGGATCAGGCCATCTCCCTTCCCTCTGTAGGGGTATACCTTGGCATCTTTGGTCGAAGAAAAGTTACCGGACTCAGTGTACCCAGTCACCCAGATATCATCGTCCCCTTCCAGGGAAAGGTCATTCGTCCAATCCAATCCATGACCTCCCACATACGTTGCATATGGAACGGTCGTACCGTTCAGGGATAGAAGGAGGATGAATCCATCATAGGCTCCCTGAAAGCTTTGGTCCGAAGCACTTTCATGCGTAGGAAGGGTCCCGGACCATATGAGCCCGGTCATATAGTATCCTTCATCCCCGATCGACAGACCGTACGGAATGATATCTCCCAGAAGGAAGGTTGAAATCTCTAAGTCAGATCCGTTCGAGGAAAACCTTGTGAGAAAAGCCATCTGGTTCCCGCTGAAGATAGTAGAATAGGCCTTTGCTGTAATAGGAAAATCATTGGACCTTGTGACCCCAGCTATGACAGGCCTAAGATGGTCATCGACCTCGAAAGCGACTGGCCATTCCCCTAAGCTTGACGGACCACCCCCAAAGTACGTGGAATAGATAAGTGACGAACCTGAAGGAGCTATCTTGGTAAGGAACACGAGGCAATTGAACTCGTTATTGTCCGAACGATAAGCATTCTTTACCGGGAAATCGCTGGACCTTGTTGAACCTACAACATATGCGCAACCAAGCTCATCGACCTCCAGTAAGGACCCGGTTTCTAGATCGTTACCTCCAAGGAACGTAGAATATTCCATCGCTGAACCGTTCGGAGATAGCTTTGAGACAAAAAGGTCACCTAACGTTATACTATGAGGGGGTTCCTCGCACTGACCCGTCCTGTCGAAAGCGCCATCTGTCGTTGGAAAATCCAAAGAATACGTTTGACCGGTCACATATATACTGTCATTCCCATCAATGGCAAGGTGGGATAACGTGTCAATATAATCCCCGCCTATATAGGTGGAATAGATCAAAGAACCAAGGTCTGCTGAGAGCTTTGAGATGAAAATATCCTGTTTTTCCTTTCCTCGGGTCCTATCGATCGCCCCTTGTGTGGTCGGGAAGTTCATCGAAGTCGTATCTCCTCCGATGATCACGTTCCCATAACTATCATGACCGCACGTCCCATCTGTCCTTTCAAGATCGGACCCTCCAAGGAATGTAGAATAGTCGAGGTAAGGGTCTATGACTACCTGATAGGACTTGTCATAACCATCAATGTCGAACCCGAAACAGTTCCCATCCACGATGAAGACCGAATTGAGCGCTCTACCATATTGATAGGATACAAGACCTGAATCGCTTATCGTTCCGAACGGCGTCTGGACCGAGAGTTCGGTCCCTCTAGGTTCCAACCACTCTATCCCTTCATACCGTAACCTCAAACCCTCAACATCGGAAAAAGGATCCCCAATGAACTCGTACTTCAGACCATTGTCTTCAATATTGAAGACCAGGTCTATCCCGTCCTTGATATCATGATAGCGAACGCCGCCGAAGGACCTGACCCCCGAAACGGTCCTATCCCCATGGATGAAGTTCAAAGCCCCGCTCATCTCATTGAACCCTTCAGGACCGGTACCTATCGACCCTACAATCGCTAAACGGTAAGAAAAGGTCTCAATGTACTCGCCTGCTTCACGGTCCAAAGCGAATATTACGGAATGTTGGCAGAAACCGGCCCTAAAGGGCCCTTCAGTATAGAAGAGGACCTCATCGTTCATCAATTGTCCATCGTTTTGTATGATCCTATCGGAGGAACCGACCTTTAGGTCAAAAATCTCAGGCCTCGTTCCCCTTTCCGAGAGCATTTCGTTCTGGACCTTGACCATGGTGATATTCTGAATAGTGATGTCTTGGCTAGCGATCAGTAAGAATATCAGAAAGATGGAACTGCATACCGGTCGTTCCACATTCCTTACCCCGAGGTTTTTCCATAACCATCTCATCCTCTATCGTATCGGACTGTGAACTTAAAAATCTTTCTAATTTTTATTTTAATTTTACTTATTTTAGTTTTTTTAAAATTAATCCAATTAAAAAAAAGGCCGGCCATTAAAATGACCGGCTATTAAATTATGAGGGTCGCTCTCACTTCATCATCTTGTCGAAGCGGGCTTTGACGGCATCCATCCATTCCTCGGTCAGATAGACCTTGGAGGGTTTGGGATCGGCAAGGTTCGCAAGGTCCCCTGTCATTATACCGGACTCTATGGTCTCTAATACGGCCTTCTCGAGCTTGGTAGCGAACTCCACTACTTTCGGAGTGCTGTCTATCTCGCCCCTCTTTCTGAGCGCTCCGGTCCAGGCGAAGATGCATGCGACCGAGTTGGTCGATGTCTTCTCCCCCTTCTGGTGCTTGTAATAATGCTTCTGCACCGTCCCGTGGGCAGCCTCGTACTCTATGAACCCATTGGGGGACACGAGGACAGAGGTCATCATTGCAAGGCTTCCGAAGGCGCTGCCAAGCATGTCCGACATCACATCGCCGTCGTAGTTCTTGCACGCCCAGAGCATCCCGCCCTCGGACCTCATTATCCTTGCGACCGTGTCGTCTATCAACGTGTAATTGAACCTTATCCCTGCCTTCTCGAACTTCTCCTTGTACTCCTTTGCGAAGGTCTCCTCGAAGATGGTCCTGAACCTGGCATCATAGGTCTTGGAGATGGTGTCCTTTGCACCGAACCAGAGGTCCACCTTCTGGTCAAGTGCGTACTCCATGCACGCTTTGGCGAAGCTCTTTATGGACTTGTCTGTGTTGTGTATGCCCTGTATGACACCGCCGCCTGACTTGAACTCCTGGATGACCTCCTTGAAGAGGACCTTGCCCTCTGCATCGGTGAACATGAGCTCTGCTTTTCCGGGCCCGGGGACCAGGAACTCCTTGTTCTTGTAAACGTCGCCGTAGGCATGCCTTCCTATGATTATCGGCCTCTTCCATCCCGAAACGGCCGCAGAGACGTTCTTGACAAGGATGGGCTTTCGGAAGACCGTCCCATCGAGCGCTGCCCTTATGGTGGCGTTGGGGCTGGGCCATTCCTTCTTCAGGGTGTACTCCTTGACCCTGTCCTTGTTGGGGGTGATGGTGGCGCACTTGACGCCGACCCCATATTTCTTTATGGCCTCGGCAGCCTCGACGGTCACCTTGTCGTCCGTCTCATCACGCTTCTTAACGTGGAGGTCATAATATGCCAGCTCTATGTCCAGGTACGGAAAGATGAACTTGTCCTTTATCATCTTCCATATGATCCTGGTCATCTCGTCCCCGTCTATGTCAACCAGCGGTGTCTTTACCTTAATTTTCTCTCCTTTCGACATCCTTTACATCCTCCTTGCTTACGAACACGGCATCCTCGTAATACTTGGGCACCACATCACGGACGACATCTATGATGGTCCCGTCCCTGTACTCGATAAGGGCCACTATCTTGTCGCCCCAATGGTGCTCTATGGTCGTCCCGGTGATATCATAGGCCATCTTCTGGAGCTCCTCTATGGTGCATATCCGGAGGTCCCTGGGGACCTTGACCTTGGAGAGCCTTTCCAGAAGGTCCTTCCTCAACGGATTTATCGCAACCCCTCTCTCCGTAATGACAACGTCTATGGTCTCTCCCGGTGTCACGACCGTTGTGCATTCCTTCACTATCACAGGATACCTGCCCCGGAACAGTGGAACGGTAATTATCGTGAGTTTGGCCCCTGCGGCCGTATCCGAATGACCGCCCACGGGTTCGGCTATTATTCCGGTGCTCATCGTGGCAGTATTGACATTGAAGTTCAGATCGACCTCGGTCGCCCCCAGCACGACGACATCGAGCTTGTTCACCGTACACCCCTTCCCATGGACGTTGGCATATGCACCTATGGGCAGGTCCACGTGGTTCTTGGGGTCCTCCCTCATGTTGTCCACGGCTGCAACATCGAACGCCTGCCCGGTGATCAGCTTCTTGACGGTCCCGTCCTTCAACATATCCACAAGGAACTGGGTCGTCCCGCCTTGGGCCCAACCCGCCTTCATCCCTCTCTCCTTCAGGAGCGTATGTAGGAACTCGGTAAAGGCAAGCGATATCCCTCCGGCCCCCGCCTGAAAGCTCATGCCATCTTTCACATAGCCCAGGAGGTCAGCGATCCTTACAACATCTTTGGCTATCTTGAGCCTGGTCGGTGAGCTGGTCACCCTGAGTTCCCCCGACGCTATCTTGTTCGGGTCACCTATCTTCGGA
>JALOTP010000105.1 GCA_025457865.1 Thermoplasmatota archaeon
ATGCTTTCCAGTGTACTTGAAATCCTCACCTGGGACCTTCCCCTTCGTATCCGAGAAGACCCCTATGGTGCTTGTATAGACCCCCTTGGGTATGCCCAGCTCCCTCATCACCTCAAGTACGTTCCTAGTACCTTCGACATTGGTCCTGTAGGTCAATGCTCTATCTCTCAGGCCTATCTTGTACCATGCGGCAGTATGGAAGACACCGTCCATACTGGTCATGGGCTCAAGGAGGGTTCTCTTTTCTGTGATATCCCCTTTGAAGAGCGTTACCCCGTTCTCCTTGAGGATTTCACCTTTTGAGATGTCCCTGACCAGACCGCGAACGTCGTGGCCCATGTTCGCTAGCTTGATGGAGAGATTGCTTCCTATGAAGCCGCTTGCGCCCGTTACAAGATATCTCATTCTCTCTGTCCTATGCAAGGAGGACCTTACCTATTTGGACTTGTCCATTGAATGGTCGAACCGATCATTCCCCCCTCTCGTAGGGCTTACAGTGTAGGGATGATGCTTATCTGCAGGGTACCACATCATCATACTGGTGCCATCATGGAACGCAGGGGTAAGGCCATATTCGCAGCAGGATGTTTCTGGGGTGTGGAACATCACTTCTCACGTATCAAAGGTGTTCTGAGGACAAGGGTAGGCTATACTGGTGGTAATAGGCCCGATCCCACCTACCGCGAGGTTTGCTCCGGTTCAACTGGCCACGCAGAGGCGGTCCAGGTAGAGTTCGTTCCTCTGATCGTGAGCTACGAGGAGCTCCTGAGGCATTTCTTCTCGATGCACGACCCTACGACGGTCGATTCACAAGGGCCCGATTTCGGTTCCCAGTACCGCTCGGCCATCTTCTACCTTGACGAAGAACAGGAGAGAACGGCAGCCAGGGTGAAAATGGAGCTAACCCTGTCGCATGTTTTCACTGACCCGATCGTCACGGAGTTGACCAAGGCATCCACGTTCTACGATGCGGAGGATTACCATCAGAGGTATTTCGAGAAGAACGGAATGGGACCATGCCATTAAAGGCTAAAAAAAACAGCTGCGATCAATGATCCATAGAATTTCATAAATAAATAGGAAAAGGGTAATAAATCTGCCCACATTATCCTTTAGCTGGAAGGGACGAAAAAAGAGGGGTCCCGGTGCGGAGAGGTCCAAATGAGGGGAAAGACAAGGGTCTCGCTACCAGGGGACAGTAGTAAGAAGCTACCATCCGGAGGTCAGGAGGACGATCAGGGCCGGAAGGTCAGGGAAGGGGTGGCTTCAAGGGAGGTCTTTGCACGCTCCATGGATGCGGCGGTCAAAAAGAAGGCCGAAAAGAGACTGTCCGAGGCCCAGGTATGTTTAGATAGGTACATGAACGAATGGAGGATGTTCCAGGGGGGGGACGGGACCTCGTCCGTGTCGAGGTTCATAACCGCAAGACGCACACAACTTCTCAAGGAGATCTCAACAATGAGAAGGAGGGTCAATTCCGAGGTTTCGCTGCTCTACTATCATGAGAGGGTCACTGGTGGAACAGGGCAGTTGAAGATAGGGAAGTGCGGTTATCCGGACCTGAACAACCCATCATCGACCGTAATGGCCCTTCAGAGGGTCGGCATTCCCGTTCTGATGGAGGATATGGCCGTCCTCGCAGAGAGAACGCTCTCAGATGAGCTGCTGGACGAGGATATGAGGGCGATTCTGATGACCTTCAAGGACCTGGGGCTCGAAGGGAGGCGGTATAAGTTCTCTATGAACAGTAACAGGGACGAGGTCTCCATATCGTTAAGTGGTTATAGCGTTCCAGGAAGCTATGGGTCTCTTAAGGACCTGATAGGGCCCGTCCTGAGCGAGCTGGAAGGCCACCAGATCATAATCGAGCGCCCCTGGGGTTCGTGCGACCGTTTCAATGCAACGGGTTTAGAGAATGGCGGCCTTGTCCAGCTAGATCCGCTCGAGGCCGGGATCATCAGGGAATCTACAGCCCTTTCCCTCATGGAGCTGGCGGAGGAATGGTCCGCGGGGCGGACAGGTCTGATGGTGAGGGTACCCTCCGGGCCACTGGCCCATAGAAGGACCGCACTGCAGGTCGTGATGACGGCCATTCTGAAAGGTGAACCGGTCATCATAGAGCTTGAGGGACCGGATGGAAAAGAGGCCAGGGAATATCTGGTCGATGAACTTGACATGGCTTCGCGCAAGGTCGTGCTCATAGACCCGTTCATACCCAGGGGCGTTGAGAAGACGGTGACCTTCTACGGGGGGGACGTGGACAAGGTCCTGGAACGTTGGGGGGAGAGGAGCTACATCATCACTACCTTCTGGCGGAACTCCACCGTAGCAGAAGGGACCTGAACGATGTAACCACTCCCATCACCAAAAATGATTTGTCCCATGCAGAGCATGATGGTCAGGTGGCGGTCCCATGACCAGTGATGTGTTCATAGCCTCTTTGAGAGCGCGCTCGGCCGAAGAAAGCACAGTGAACAAGATCAGGAGGCTATTCGACAGAGCGGGATTCACCGACACGATCAAGAAAATGGACCTGACCGCCATCAAGGTGCATTTCGGAGAGAGGGGCTGTGATGCGTTCATCTCACCGGTCTATGTCAGGCAGGTGGTCGACAAGGTCAAGGATGCCGGTGGTAAACCTTTCATAACGGATTCGAACACCCTCTACAAGGGCTCAAGGCACGATTCTGTGGACCATCTCGAGAACGCGATAGAGCATGGCTTCGACTACGCGGTCGTCAGGGCCCCTCTCATAATAGCTGACGGTTTGAAGGGGAAGAATGTGAGATGGGTGAAGATCGCCGGAAAGCACTTCGAGAAGGTTAGGATAGCCGCGGATATCGCCGAGGCAGATTCTATGATGGTCCTGACCCATTTCAAGGGTCATGAGATGGCAGGGTTCGGGGGGGCGATAAAGAACCTGGCAATGGGATGTGCTTCCGCATATGGCAAGATGGACCAGCATTCTGTCAGACCCAAGGTCGTTACGGGGAAATGCATAGGGTGCGGCAAATGCGCGGAGATCTGCCCCGTTGGGGCCCCATCGATAGAAGGGGGCAAGTGCACAATAGTCCGGGAGAAGTGCATAGGCTGCGGTGAGTGCATAACGGTGTGCCCCGTTCAGGCAGTGGGATTGGATTGGTCCTCAGAGATAAGGCCTTTCATGGAGAAGATGGTCGAATACGCGCATGGTGCGGCATTGACCAAGCAGGGGAAGGTAGGTTACATGAACTTCGTGACACGGGTCTCCCCAGTCTGCGACTGCTATTCATGGTCCGACCACCCCATAGTTCCAGACGTGGGCATTCTCGCATCGAAGGACCCTGTTGCCCT
>JALOTP010000020.1 GCA_025457865.1 Thermoplasmatota archaeon
TATCAAATCAGAACAGAGAGATATTATTCATGGTTTTGACCTATAATACCGAAAAAGATGCAGTTATTTATATACTCATTCTAGGATTTCTAGGTAGCCGGTCGAACTGGACCCGATGTGGCCTGTCAATGGTCCAGAACATTTGATTAACCCTGAAAGGGTGTTCCAGCAAACCATATATATATAGTAGATGGCTGAGGGAAATCCGTCAGTCATAGCTATGGATAAAATAGGATAGGTGGCAAAATGACCGGAAAGGAAACCTCGCTAGCGATTATTTGTGCTTTGATGTTCGTGACAATGGCCTTTTTTACGGCATTGCCCGGGACCTCGGATGGGTCTGATCCCCCATCGAGAGCGGGGCTCTACCAGCATTCAGAGACCTATAACATCTCCTTCACCAAACCCAGCTTCTACGGCACGGACGATCCGTACTATTCCGTGGATGTCAAGGAGAACACCTGGGACGATATTGCAATCGTCCTCTTCTTCCAGAACCAGGTGAGCACACAGAAGACCGTGGGGACCTACACACTGAACATCGCTGACATCTATCAGGGCGCCTACGTTACAACGGACGGCACCAAGGTCAGCACCGGGACCGACCAGAGGATCATAATGGAGGATTTCACGGCCTGCTGGTGCGTTTACTGTACAGGTATCGTAGGTGCAATGGAGAGAATGGACCATGATAGCTCCATGTTCCCTGACACTTATATTGGGATAGAATACCACGCAAGCAGCTCGAACGATGTCTATTACAAGGCAGATTCCGCGACCAGGGGCAACTTCTATACCGTCCCCGGGTACCCGACCTATGTGATAGATGGTGTCGACCCGACGGTCGGAGGCAGTGCCAATGCCAACGATACGAACCTCGAGAACAGCATTAGGAGCAGGGTCAACACACGGGCCGCAACGGCCGCTCCATTATCGATCGTTGCGACCGGTGGGCACGACTCGAGCAAATGCTGGATCGATTTCACGGTCACAGTGGAAGATGCCTCCTTTGACAATATCAAGGTTGACTGCTTCGCTGTCCTTGTCCAGGATGCCTTCCCGAGGAGGCATAACGTCCCCGCTGGGAGCTCGGAGGCAAGGCTCGGCCTCATATGCGAAAAGGTCACCAAGTTCCGTGTCTTCGACATTGACGGGACACCGCCCTCCATATCCGATGTCCTCCCCCTCGCCGATACGGTCCTCTCAGGGGATGCTGAGATATCGTTCACGTCCGCAGACGTTGATGCCCCCACCAAACCCATCTCCAAGAAGGTCGAGGTTAAGAGGACGACCTCCGAGACCTGGACCAGCATTGTCCCTGCCGCCGGCAAGTTCATCTGGAAGACCAATCAGATGAACGGGGCTAACCATGTCTGGCCTGATGGAGACTACGAGATAAGGATAACCGCTACCGACTACTGGGACGAGGTGTCAACGGTCACGGTCCCTGTCAAGGTCCTGAACCTCGACGCACCGGTCATAGAACTGAACGAATTGCTCATCCAGGAGGGTCTGGACGATGGCATGGCAGAGGACCAGATGACCATTTACTGGACCGCCTCCGATGACGAGGACGGCGCTCTTGTCCTGGTCGACCTCTACTATACGAGGCCGGGCAAGGATTGGACCGTGATAGCCTCAGACGTTGAGAACACGGGCTCATATGTGTGGGACCTTCTCGACCCGCGCATACCCGACGGTGACAGGTACAGGATCAAAGCGGTAGTGAGCGACGATGATGCTATGGAGACCGAGGTCGCAACAGGGTTCGAATTCGAGATAAACAATCCAGACCCGCCTGAGGTCAGGATAATATCGCCAACGGAGGGACAGGAGCTCTCAGGCCAACCCTCGATAAAATGGTCGGCCTTCGATAACGAGGACGAGCCCACCATGTTGAAGGCGGACATCTACCTCTCCTCCGATGACGGGGCCACTTTCACAGCGCTAATGTTGGGCGCTCCCAACTCCGGGACCTATAAGTTCGATTCGACCAAGCATCTGGACTCGTATACCTACAAAGCGAAGGTCGTCATCAGGGACTCCACCGCGCTCTCGACAGAGGTGACCTCGCCCAGGTTCGCGATCTACAACAATGATGCGCCCGAGTGTGCGATCACAACTCCCAGGGACGATAATGTCCTGACAGGGTCCGTTGAGTTCAAATGGACATCCGATGACGAAGAGGACGATACGGCAGACCTCAAATACGACCTCATGTACATGTTCTCGACATCCTCATACTGGACCGAGCTCAGGATGGATGAGCCCAATACTGGTTCTCTTACCATTGATACGACCGAGCTCGAAGAGGGTGATGGCATCTACACCTTCAGGTTGGTGGTCAAGGACACCAGGAACGAGGTGTCGGCAGAGAGCAGGGTGATAATAAGGGTCTATAACCCGGACGCACCCATCATCTCCGAGAAGGCACTGACCTCCCCCGCGGCGAAGAAGGCCACACTCACCTGGGGCGCCTATGATGACGATCCTGCCGAGACAGAGGGATTGAAGGTCTGGATCAGCCGCTCGCAGCGTCTTGAGACCGGAACGGAAACACCTGCCTGGACCTATCTGGCAGAGGGCATCCCCAACTCGGGGAGGTTCGTAATGGACGTGAGCTCGCTTCCGGATGGGAATTACAAGGTCATGCTCGAGGTCTATGACTGCACCGCTGTCAACCTCTCCGCCATGTACATTCTCGATCTGGTAGTGGACAACAACGACCCGCCGGAGCTTAGCTTCACGCAATCCCCGCCACCAGCATCCAACAATACCGATATCATTTCCTTCTCCTGGAGCGGCACCGACCCTGAGGGTAAGAACGTCGTCTATGACATCTACTATAGGATAGCGGGCACCACGAACTGGATAAGTATCGCGAACTCGCTCAGCGCCACATCTTTCAACTGGAACACAAGCAAGCTCACTACCGGCGATTACCAGTTGAGGATAGTCGGCACGGACTCCTCGACGGACAAGCTCGGATCGGAGATCATCACAGAGCCATTCCATGTATATGTCGAACCGAAGGACATCGATATCGGACCGACCGACGACGATGACGATGATACGAATGGTGATGGGAACGATATGACCACCGTCATCCTGATGGTGCTCATCATCACCGCGGTCGTACTCGTCGGGCTTGCCTTGATATCCATAATAATCATCAAAAAGCGCAAGGAGGCCGCACAGCTTCCTCCGCCCGGCGGAATGATGATGCCGCCTATGATGCCCCCGCAGAACCTGCCTCCTGGCCAGGTACCGACAGGACCGCTGCCTCCGCAGTCAGTTCAGCAGACCCTGCCCCCTGCACCGATGACCACCCCAGTGACCCCGGCTCCAGCGGTCGCTCCCCTGCAGGTCCCACAAGCACCTGCTGTCCCTCAGACCCCGGTCGTCCAGCAGCCGCCGGTGACACCTCCGGTCATACAACAGTGATACGTTAATGGCCATCAGGCCCCATCATAGACCGGCATCTTCCAGCTGGTCCTCTTTCCATTTGACCGTCAGCCTGTAGGCGAGCGGCGTTACTAGTACGGTCAGCATGGTCATAAGTACGACCATGGAGAACTCCTCGGGACTGATGAAACCCTCCCTCAAACCGGTCTTGATAAGTATCAGTTCGAGAGCTCCCCTGCCCCACATTGCAACACCTATCAGCATCGCTCCGGAAGGAACTGTCCCTTTCAATCTTGCCCCCAGACCGCAGCCTATGCTCTTTCCTGCTATCGCCAGCAGGAATAGCGCCAAGGAACCTAATATGATATATGGTACCGATCCCCCGCCCTTGGTCACGAGCGCCGAACCGAGCATTATCCCGACGACCCCGAAGAAGATGGGGGAGAAAAGGGACTCTGTCATCCTGGTGAAGAACCTCTTGAACTTCATGAACGCGACCCCTCGCTTCATCATGGGGTCGGGCACCTGGCTCCAGGAGCTGAGGAACAAACCTGCTATGTAAACACCTATTACCTCGTGCAGCCCGACCCACTTGGAGATTATCCCGAGCCCGAAGGCCAGGAAGAACCCGAAGGAAAGGAGCACCTCGAAGCCCCTGGGCACGATCCGGTCAAGCACTTTATGTGACACCTTTGTCAGGATGAAGAAGGTTATGACAAGGAACAGCCCCACCTGCAGTGATGTGAAGGTCAGGCTAAGCAAGGTCAGAGCTATTCCTTCCACGTTACCTATGACTGGAATGAGTATTCCAGGAGTGGTCCTCACGAAGGTGAGGACGACGCCCAGCACGAAGACCGCCATGATATCATCAACGAAACTTGCTCCCACCACCAGGGTCCTGAGCCTCTTGAACCGTGTATGCCGAAGGACAGTGGATGATACCTCTATGGCAGAGTTCGAGATTATTGCGCCCAGAAAGAGCGATGTCTCGAGTGTGAAGGAGAGAACAAGGAAGGACGCGGCGAAGATCAAAGCGAAGGTGACGGCCACCCCCAGCGCCCCTATCAGAATGGAGCTCCACCTCTGCTGCCTGAAGGCCGAGAAATCTGTGAACAGGCCCGCGTGTAACATGACGACTATGACCGCGAACTCCGCGAAGGTCTGGATGTCGGAAAAATCGGTAAGGATCCCTAGGACCAGCGGGGACAGGAGTATCCCGCCAAGGACCTCTCCAACGACCGGGGAGATGTTCACCCTCCTGAACAATAGCCCCAGACCTCTTGAGAATATAAGCAGGAACAACAGTGCCATGAGGATGTCGTCCACAGGTCGGAACAGCCCCAATTTCAGTCCGACCTCCCGTTCAATTGAGGTCCTCCTTCAGGACCACTTTGCCGTTCCGGAATATCCTCACGGTCCCTGAGGATGACAGGGCGAACGAGACGCATTTGGTCGAATAGGTGATGGATGCAGCGGCCAGATGCCTGCCGCCGAGACCGCCCGTCGTCTGGACCTGCGGATCTACCATGATGTACCTACCAGCAGAGATGATGCGTCCCTTGGGGTCCACGACGAAGGCCCCGTCCAGTTGGGCGAACTCCTTTATGGACTCCCAGTTCTCCTTGTTCAGCAGGCTCTTTATGGTCTCTTCCTGGTTCTGATAGGGGTTCATGACGAGCTGCTTTGAGCTCTCCAGGACCTTCTCCGTGTCGCCAACGACGAAAAGGGTCCCTATACGCTTACCCTCCCTTCCTTCAAGATGGAGTTCGAATATGATCTTCAGGAGGGACTCCATGACCTCCTTGTCAACGACGTCAGAGATCTCTTCCATTACCCTGTAGAAGGGCATGGCCGAGGAATTGAACTCGAGAATGAAGCGGAACGGATAGTCAGATACCAGCAGGACCTCCATATTAGGGGTTATGTAGCCACCCAGGAATATCCTGAATATGAGCCGCTCTATGAAGTTCATGAAGTAGATGGAGTTCTCCAGGTTCCTCGAGTAGGTATAATAGATCACCCCTTCCCTGACATTGACCTCCTTGTCACGGGATGTGAGGACAATGGTCTTATCGGAACTTATTCGGTCCAGCATCTGTGCGATGATGGTATCGTCGTCCGAGACCACTATGGAAAGGTCATACTTCTTGTTCTTCTCGAACAGTACCTCGACTACCGGATGCATCCTTGGTCCCGGACCTCATCGAACCCCCTGATATTAAAACTTCACTTATGGATGGTAAAAAAAGAGGATAATGGGCATATAGGGAGACCATTGACAGGGTCATCCTTCATGACGAAAAGGATTAACAATACATAGGGCCCTTCACCGATGGATGAACGAGTCCGAGCGGTCCGATGAGGACCAGAGGTCCCTCCCCTTCATGGAACTGCCCAGGGGGATCATGATGAGAGCGGGGGCCCTTGCCGAGGTGGGGTCCGTATGTAAGCGGTTCCATCTCAAAGGTACGGGCATAATCGTTTGCGACCCCACGACATACGAGGTGGCTGGCAGGGAGGTGCAGCGTTCGCTCGATGGCTCCGGGTTCGGCATAAAGGTCATACGGATAAGCGGGGCCACGGACAGGTCCGTGGAGGTCGTCAAGGAAATGGTGGACGACGCTTCGGAACATTTCATGCTGGGGGTTGGTGGAGGGAGGCCGATAGACGTGGCCAAGTACGTCGCTACCCTCAAGGACCTCGAGTTCATCTCCGTACCCACCGCCGCCTCGCACGACGGGATAGCATCGTCAAGGGCCTCCATAGAGATGGACGGGAGGAAGAAGACCGTTCAGGCAAAAGCCCCGCTCGCCGTCGTAGCTGACCTGCGGGTGATAGCGAACTCTCCTTTCAAGCTCCTTGCATCAGGGTGCGCGGACATCATCTCGAACTATACTGCTGTTCTCGACTGGAAGTTGGCCCATAGGTTGAAGGACGAGTTCTTCTCCGAATATGCCGCCGCCCTTTCCGAGATGACGGCCAGGCTGCTAATAGAGAGGGCGCACGATATCAAACCCAGGCTGGAACCATCCGTGAGGATAGTCCTCAAGGCCCTGGTGAGCAGCTCGGTGGCGATGTCCATAGCCGGCACCTCCCGGCCCGCCTCTGGGTCCGAGCACATGTTCGCCCATTCCCTGGACCTTATAGCGAAGAGGCCTGCCCTCCACGGAGAGGAAGCTGGTGTCGGGACCATCATGATGATGTACCTTCACGGGGGGGACTGGAAGGCCATCAGGGACGCCCTCATGACCATAGGCGCGCCCGTCGATGCGGAGGGTCTCGGTGTCACCGAGGATGAGGTCATTAGAGCGCTCGTTGATGCCCATTCAATAAGACCCTCCCGCTATACCATCCTGGGGGACGGTCTAGAGGAGAGGGCCGCGAGGAAGGTCGCTTCATTGACCAAGGTCATCAACGGGCCTTGAGCTTCCGGGCCAATCCCCTGTATTGGTAGTAGAACAATGCAATGCCCAAGGCACTTATCGGTAGTGCGAAGGTCCAGAGGAAGAGGGAATACATATAGAGGAATACGAACAGGTTGAATGCCACTATGGCCAGGACCGCATAGAGCAGGTCCGGTCTGAAGATGCTCTTAACGTTCCCTTTCGACATCATAAGTCCGACCGAGGCCTTGAAAGGCCCCACACCCAGTCCGAAAAGGACCACCCCTAGTACCATACCGATGTCTGCATCGAGGGACCTGAACATCCAGCCTGACAGGAACCCGATATATGTCGCCGATGCCCCAAGGCAGAACCCCAGGGCGATGAACGGGATGTCGCTGCGGTCCCTGAACTTCTTCCTGTTTAGGTAGATCTGATATGCCAGAGCTTCGACAGGGGCCAGAAGGAGGATCGCGAGATATAGCTCGGCGCGGTCCGTCCCAAAGCTGAAACTGAAGTACATATGGGCCACGGCCAGCGGTATCCCGGCGAAGAGACCTATGATGAAGGATGTCATGGTGTCCCTCTCCTCCAGGAAGCGTTCGTACCTCGAGGTGATGGCAAAGAGAAGGCCGAATGTGGGCAGTATCCCTATCACGAACGAGATGAGCGTTGTGAACCTGCCGTCCATCCCCTGGGCATGAAGGGGCCCTTTATTTTACCTTTTCCCGTCGCTCGTGTTACCATCCGTTCCACAAGTTATTTTAGCAACTACCCTCCTTTTCTTCTGGATGGACAGAAAGAAATGGTCTATATTCTTCCCGGTGCTCATCGTCCTGGTCCTATCCGTACCCCTAGTGACCTCCACCCTTTGGGTCGATATCAAGGACGTCAGGGAGGTTGCAAAGGGCTCCGAGAGCACCGGAGGGATATTCTCTGGCTTCACCGAGAACACCGGCACCACTGTCCATATCATCCCCCCCTCGGTGATAGACGATAACATACCCGATACGACCGAGAAGGTGAACTACACAACGTCTACCGGTCAGAACGTCTCCATCGAGCAAAGGACCCCCAAAGGGACGCTCATAGGTGGGATATTGAACGCCCTTGTGATGGCAGGTATCGCGGTGGTGGCTGCGTTCGGTATCTTCATGTTATTCAAATTGAGGCGAAAGCTCACCCTCAAGCTTTTCTTCGCTGCAGCTCTGGGACTTTGTTCTTCCGTTTCGCTCATGCTCTATCTCTACCTATCAAGGAGCATGGGGGAGGACCTGTTCGGCATCAACCTACCGGACAGCTACCCCCTTCTAGGCGCCATCGTCATCATAGGCATCATCGCTGGATTTCTCATAGTAAGGAACATGGTCTTCAGGGCGCTCGACCCGAAGAGGAAGAACCCAGCGTTAATAGCGTTCTGCATCCTCCTGGGACCATTCCTTGCCATAGTGCTACCGTTCTGGGTCGTTCTCTTCCTACTGGTGTTGATATCCCTATGGGACCTGTGGGCCGCAAAGAGGGGGATAATCAAGGAGATGGTGAACCTCTCTGACCAGCACAAGAAGGAAGAGAGGGTGACAAAGAAGGCTACCGCCGCATCCCAGGGCCAAAAGGCTGGGATAGAGACCGTCAAACCAACCCCCATGACCAAGAGGAAACCCCTTATCCAGGTGAATGCAGGGGAGGACATAACAACATACGGGCTCTACGAGGGAAAGCACTATTCACTTGGGATAGGCGATTTCATATTCTTTTCCCTCCTCGTATCGGCCACCTTCAAATGGATGCTGCTGAAGCTCCCGTTCGCAGGGTTCTACTCACCCTTCTGGGGGGAGGTCCTTGCCGTGGAGCTGACCGTTCTCGTCGCCATGGCAATATTGTTCGGACTGGACAAGACATTGTCATACTTGGATAGGGAGACGGTCATGCCGGGACTGCCGCTGTCGATACTCTGGGGAACGGTGACTCTCATCATCCTTGGGCTGTTCCTTGAGGCCTGGAACCTCATCATGGTCGGAAGGGCGTTCAACCCGTTCTGAACCATGATCATGGACCCTGAGGCCATACGAAGTAATGCTTATTTCCGACCAAGAGGATGTATGGTCCATGGCAGGGGTCCAGACAATCGATGTCCAAAGCGTTCAGGGGGATTGGATGGGTGAATGGCATCGATACATCGTGGGGAGGTTCTTCCGCGGTCCAGGGACTGCCCTGGAGGTAGGAAGTGGTGCAGGGTCCGTGATGTCGAACATCGCCAGCATGCTCGATGTCAAAGGCATCGACATCGATCCTGAACAGGTCAGGACCGCAAGGGGGCGAGGTCTGGACGTTGACCGAATGGACGGACTTGAGCTCGATCTGAAGGACGGTTCCTTCGACATCGTTTTCTGCAGTTTCTACCTGATGTGGGTCAAGGACACCAGAAAAGCCATCGAAGAGATGCTGAGGGTAAGTCGGAAGGGGGTCCTCATCCTCAATGAACCCATCTGGTCCAGGTCCATGTATGCCCCCGATGGGCTCAAGGAACTTGTTGATGGATGGACATCCGTCATCCGCAAAGATGGTGGCGACCCGGATGCAGGTCTGAAGGTCGCGGAGATAGTGGGTCAGATGGGCGGGAGGTTCGGAACGGTCCCAATAGAGATGGACAAGACTGAATTGGAGCGTAACGTTGTGTTCGAATATGATCAATTGAACATAAGAGGTGTGAATTACAAGGCTGTGGTCCCTACCATCTTCCATGTTCCGTTCATATGGGGCTTTGTCCCGAAAGGACGAGCTAAATGAATACACATATGATACCAATCTTTAAGAATGAATGCCCCGATTTTCGATTGGATGAATAATGGCTTGAACATGAAGCTCATCGTCATCTTGGTGATATGCACCATCCTATACATTTCAAGCGTTTATACGGTTTTGATCCTTCTCCTAATAGATGACCAGCCCGAAGAAGAGGGGATTAGAATTGACAACGATCATTATCCTGGAACCCCAAGGGCATTCCTGAAGCCCAAGCTCGACCCCGATGACCCTTTGAACGTCAGTTTCAGCTTGGTTGTCTACTGCAAAGAGTATCAAGGTTGGACAACATACATCAACATGGGCGATGGCTCTCCCTTGTATAATCTGACATCGAATCTAACGGTTCACAGGTACCCATCGATAATGAAGTACAAGGTCACCTACTGGACGTTATTTAGACCGACTGATTACCCAGTTAGGAGGTCCATCATATTGGACCTAGCAAAAGCTGGGAACATGACCCCTGTCGCTGTCATTGTCGAAGAGGAGATAACGACAAAAAATAGGAACCAACCAGTCCTCATCTCGGGGAATGCATCATTTGACGTCGATGGGGAGATCATAGGTTTTTACTGGGATTATGGTGATGGGACACACTCCGACATCACACAGGGTATCCACGGATACCTCCCAGGCCCTGTAACAAGCCACGCATATGATAAGATCGGGAAATACGAGGTCACGCTGTCAGTCATGGATGACCAGGGATATGACTCATCGTTTGATGATGCCGCCCGTATAACGGTCACAGTCCATTGGTGACCTCCTCTCCTACACCTTGGTCATTGAAGAGATACCTTTCAAGATGATACGATATCCAATAGTCTATAGTCCCCGGTCTTCCATGATATCGGACATGCACCCCCGCACTGAGGGAACAATGAGCATTTACTGCATTTGTCGGGAGCGAAGGTCCTATCCCTGATATCCTTGCATATCTTGTGCTCCCAGAGCTTCTTCCACGGGTCTTTGAGGATGTCCCCCAATCCCTCGTAATAGCTCTGGCATGGGAGGACGGTCCCGTCCGGTTCCACCGCCATGTTCATCCTGCAAGCGGTGCACTGCTTCATCCCCAAACCCATCTCCATGGGGTTCATTACACAGTAGGGGGTCGGTGTGTACCACCTGAACTCGTAGGAGTTGAGAACACCGTCCATACAACCCTTCGCAAGTAGCTCCTTGAGCTCTTTGACCTCGATCCCCTCTGCATCCTTCCCCTTCCCGGACCTTATGAGGGAGTTGACGGCTATGTGCTTGACACCGAGCTTCCTGAGGAACTCGATGGTGCCCAGGACCTCGTTCTTGTTCCTTTCCATGATGGTGGTGTTCGTTACCGTGTATATCCCCGCATCAAGGGCGTTCTTCAATCCCTTGAGTGTGTCCGAATGCGAACCGTTCCTGCCAGTGATGGCATCGTGTGTAGGGCTAACATGCGACCCGACCGTTATCTGGACATGGTCCAGACCAGATCCCATCAGCTTATCAAGGTACGCTCTGTCCTTGAGCTTTCTCCCGTTGGTGTTCAACCCCGTTATCTGTCCCAGTTCCTCGCCGAAAGCTATGAGCTCCGGCAGGTCCTCCCTCAGCGTAGGCTCCCCACCCGTGAACACTATGTGGGGCACTCCCTCCTTCCAGAGCTTCTCCAAGACCTTCTTCCATTCCTCCGTGGTCAGTTCCTTCTTGGCCCTCTGTTTGTCATTATAGCAGTGGGAGCAATCGTTATCGCATCTATACGTCAGTGCGAGGTCCATCCTGAAGGGAGCCATTTGCCCTTCGTAGAGCGCCCCAAGTTCCTCGTCCATCTCGGTGATTATCTCGCTCGATGTGAGCAGCGAATACATAGCGGTCTTGAACTCTTTGAGGTCCTTCTCCACATCTGCCTTCTTCGCTCTGTACCGCTTTAGAGTTCCCTTGACAACTTTTTCATCAGTCTCCCCGCTGAGGATGTGATATGCGAAATAGACCCCAGTCCCGTTGAGGACGAGCATCCTGGATGCGTCCAATATGAGTATGCCTTTCTCGGGAGAGTCCACCCTCAGGTGGACCCTCTTCCCTTCGAACGAACCCGTCCCTCTGAAATGGTGGACCCCTTGTTTTACCCCTTTCCCATTGAAAGGCCACAACATCACCTGCCACCCCCCGCACAGGCGCAAGCACAGGCACATGCGCATGCACAACCACCACCGCTGAAACCTCCTGTCCGTAGACCGCTGGTGCCTCCAGATGGGGGCGGATGTAATGTTCGGACTATGCTCGAGGTCATCTTTGAGGTCGAGGTGGCCACTCTCGAGGAAAGGCCGGTGATATTGTTGACGTAGCTCCTGGCAAAACCACCGCTGCCCAAACCAGGACCTCCGGTCATGGTCCCATGGCGGCGTCCCGTCCCCATGGGGATCGGAACTATGATGGGCATGATGAAGAGATCGACGTTCCGGTCGTAATCCTTCGAGAGCGGAAGCCATTCATCGTTCTTCTTTATATTGAGCTCGAGCCCCTTAACGTCGGGGGCGGCCTTGACCTCTTCCCAGGCCTTGTTCACTATCGAAGTGTAGTACTGCTGGGTCTTTCTCTGGCTGAAACCGTTCATCTTGGCCTCGGTGGCCTTGACCATGTCCTTCAATGCCGCTTCCGCCCTTGCATCGACAAGGTATCCATCATCACCTAATGCATCATAGATACCCTTCTCGTAGGTGTGGTCGCATAGTTCCCTCGAGACCTTGTCGAAAGATGGTGGGTCAGTGAGCCCTTTGATCCCTATGGACCCTTTCTTCACCATTCCATAGATGATCATCGTCAGGACCTTGTTCAAAGGAAGCTCGAGGACCATGGCCGCTTCAGGGGCCGTCAGGCCTGTCCTGGGACCGGCACCGGGCATCGCAACAGAGGGCCTGAAGTAATCCTTCTTGCTCTTGTTACCGATGACTACCGCGATGGCTATGACGGCTGCTATGGCAATGAAGGGGAGGAACAGACAGAGAAGGCCACACAGTGAAGATATGGCATCCAACATCTGGTCCAGAAAGGTCTCCCTGTAGACCTTGTTGACATACTGCCTTGGGAACGCTACTCCCACCTTCCCCATGCTGGTCGAGGGAAAGGTCGGTGTCGTGTCAGTGTAGTTCCATTGGACCATCCATCCGTCAGGTGTACGTTCCTGATGGTCCCACTCCCTTGTCTCCCATGCAGTGTTGTTCAGGGATGGGACCCCGGAGGGGAGCACCATCCTGACGGTCAATCGATACGTATTGTCTATCTGATACCCCCCACTGAACCATGTGGGCCTGAACTCGACCGATGCCATGGACTTGTTGTTCGGGCTTTCCCATACCATCCTGTCGCAGATTATTGAGAAGTCCAGGATTATCCGTGGATTGGAGCCCGCTTTCACGTGGACCTCGACCCCTGGGTCCACGAACTCTGACCTCTTGATTGTGGGGAAATTGTCCTCCTTGACCTTCTCACCAAAGGAATTGTGGACGATGACAGTTGCTTCCGCAGTGGATAGGGCATAATCGGAGTTCGGCATACCTATGTCTACGACGTCGAACCCCGTTCCATGGTTAAGGAAATCGAAATGGTACTCGATCCTTGCCTTCCCATCGGTTCGGATATGGACCGTTGCAGTTTCCTCTAGCACACTGAACCTGTACTCTGCGGCTGATGCTGATGAGGTGAACAAGGGGAGCAGGAGAAGCCCTGAGAGAACTGTCATGGACAGGAGCAGGACCCGAGTGACCCTCACCATTTGGGGGCCTCCTCCATCACGTAGGCCTTTCCGCAGTAAGGACAGCTGACAAGGACCCCAAGGTCCGTGATCCTGATGTCCTTGGATGAAAGTGGGGCCCCACACCCGTTGCATTTCATCTCCTGGGCCCTAGTATCGCCCCCCACGAGGTCCGTGGCCTTTATCTCGACCTTCTGCTGGATGTTCACGGGGCGGGCGGATTCCCTTTTCTCGACGTAGATGACGGAGCCTATGAACCCACCAGCGATCAGGAAGAGAATAACGGCTATCACCAGTATCGATAGCTGGAAGTCCGGTGTGAAGCTTGCCAGTAAGAAGATGAGCCCCAGCAGTACGAAGAAGACCCCGGCCCCAATGAGGATCCCCTTGAGATAACCCCTCATGAGGAAGAGTACCGTTCCAGTTGTATTAAAACTTGATTTTTCCTGGAAGAAAAATAGAGAGCCACTGGTGGGAATTGAACCCACGACCTACTCCTTACCAAGGAGTCGCTATACCGCTAAGCCACAGTGGCGGGGGGTTTGGGGGAGGGTTATTCAAGGTGTTATACTTAAATCTTATCAGATAGGAAATCCCACTGGTGGGAACATCTTGACCATAGGGTATTTTCCCTTCATTCCCTGGTCAAGATGCTAGGAAAATGGAGAACGAGGACAAAAAGCAAGCACCATTTTTCGGTGTTGGACCCACGACCTACTCCTTACCAAGGCCTTGGGAAAACCAGAGGTTTTCCAGGTCGCCATCCGTTCCGGATGTCGAAGCCACTATACCGCTAAGCCACAGTGGCGGGGGTTTGGGGGAGGGTTATTCAAGGTGTTCTAGTTAAACTTAGATCTTATACGATCAAAATACCCACTGTAAAGTACCTCCGGAAACCTAAGGTCCCATATTCCTTCCAGCATGGTTATTACCATAGACCTATATTGACCCCCGAACATGTACGGTGCAACAAAAAAAGAACATTACAGTGCCCGCAGGTCCGGGACTTCTGTTGAGCTTCTGCTCCTAGACTTTCTCAAAGATGTCTTGGAAGGCAAGAAGGGCAACTACGCCCTCCATACCATCTTCAAGCGTTCACCGATGGCCCCGGATGGAAGGGGACTCTTCGCCAGGACCTGCCAGGGTACATTGAGATCGTTCGAGCTGATCTCCTCAGAGATATCATCAAGGGACCCCGCGCAAGTTGCCGTAGCTGGAATGTTCCTGTTCACCGACAGGTTCCCCTCCGACCTGGGACTTGATAAAAGGAGGCTTGACGCCATCAAGATGAGGGTCAGGAGCTCTGACCCCCTCAACAGGGTCCTGAGAGCGAGCTCTCCTGACCAGGTACCCCAGAAGGCATCCCTGGCATCGGCCCCGGACTGGCTCAAGGACATCCTTTCCAGTTCCCTCGGGGAGGATTTCAGGCACGTCCTTGCGGACTCGCTCCTGGCCCCAAAATACCTCGGGGTCAGGGCGAACGTTCTCTTGATAGATAGGGGGGGATTGATGAACGAGCTCAGGGATGCGCGTGTCTGGGGTGGGGCCTCCGAGCTCGATCCGGATGCAATGATGCTCCTCGACGGGACATCGGTGGATTCCCTTCCAGCTTACAGGGATGGCAGGCTAGAGGTCCAGGACGTCTCCTCACAGCTGGTCTGCCGTCTGGCGGTCTCTGGCCCGACCCCCGGAAAGGTCATTGACGCCTGTGCGGGGAACGGCGGGAAGACCTTGGCCCTTTCGGCCATGATGGGGAACAAGGGAAACCTTGTATCTATGGATAATAACGAAAGGAGCCTGTCACGCCTCCGGCAGAGGGCGAGGCGGGCCCAGGTCTGGAACTACCAGCGCGTCCATGTCAAAGGGGATGCTGAGCTCGAACCATATAAGGACTGGGCGGATGTCGTCCTGGTGGATGCGCCATGCTCCGGGCTCGGGACATTGAGAAGGAACCCGGACATAAAGCTTCATTTGGACAGGGAGCAGGTATCGAAGTTCCCGATGATCCAGCTCGATCTGCTCAGGACCTATTCGAAGCTGGTGAGACCTGGTGGCCGACTGATATATTCGACATGCACGCTCAACCGCTCGGAGAACGAGGGGGTCGTCAACTCGTTCCTCTCGGAAGCCAAGGGGTTTGAACTGAAAGATGCCCATGACCTAATGCCGGACCTGCCCAAGGACCTGTTCAAGGGTCCCTTCTTCCGTCCTTTGCCATCGGATGAGCGGTCGGGCTTCTATGCCGCCTTCATGATAAGGAGCAAAGACACAGTTTCATAGTTCGGACCTCCTCCTCTGTATCTCTTCCTTCAAACTGAGGAACCTTTCCAGGTCAATGGTCCCTTCAAGGTACCTATCTATGAGTTCCAGCATCATCTCGTCCAGGAACCTCTTCTCCCCTACGGCAGAGAACCGTTCGTCCCCGTCCCGGACCTCCCTTACTATCAACCCTTTTTTTTCAAGCGCCCGTAGGATACGGTTCAGCTCCGGACCGCTGACATTGACCCTGCCCATCAGGTCCGTCCTTGTACAATGCGGCATCGACCTTATCATATCGAGCGTCCGACGTTTTTCAATGCTGCCTTTGGCCGGACCTTCCATCCCCGCCTTCCTGCGGATCTCTGATGGAAAGCACTCTTTCCGCTTCCCAGATACCCTTACGGTGATGTCGCCCTTCCGTTCCATCAGGTCCAGATGGTACCTTACCGTCCCCTCGTTCAGACCCGTTCTCTCCACGATCTCGACGGGGGTGATCCCGGGAATGTCCATTATAACGCTAAAAAGACGGCGTCTGACCTGGCTTGAACCTGCCCTTTCCCCCTTCATCAACAACACCGATCAGTTACCATGCTGGTCCAGTATCCCTCTTATCTCCTCATAAACGTTATGGGGGACATCTCCGTACTCGAATCTCTGCTTGGCTTTCATTTTCAATGCCGATATCTCGGACCGGCCCCTTATGCCACGCTCTTCAACGGCTTCCTTGAGCTCATCAAGGTTCTCGGATCTGAAAGGATGTCCATTCTCTATGGGATGGTCCTCCTTCAAGATACCTCTTCTGATCCCGTCGCTGGGGTCGAAAGGCGTTGGTTCCTCAAGACTTGCAAGGATATCAGACCCCGGCTCCGGTGGTGCTGGGGCTACCATGGGCCTTCCATTTCCTGGAAGTGCGATATTTTGGTCCGGTACCTCCAAGTAGATAGTAGGCTGGTCGGCCTCCTCGCCCTGCTTCCGAGAGGACCTTCTGAGGAAGAAGACCGCAACAGATAAAAAGAGCAGTATCAGAACGATCAGCAGGGAGAACATTACGAGCCCAACCGCTTTCCTGGTGTTCTCGGGTACGACAAATCCGTCAGTGGACCTCACGACAATGACGCAGGTCAACTCGGAATACGCACCTTGCTGGTCCGTCACACGTAGGGTAAGATCGTAGGTCCCTGCCGGCAGGGTGAACCTGAGGGACGGCCCGTAGCCAACGATACCGATCCCATCTATGTACCAGGTATAGTTGAGCAGGGTATCATTCTCATCCGGGTCGCTACCGCTGCCGCGGATGGATATCTCCATGCCTTCGTAGAGATCACCTTCCATGAACACCATTCTTGGTTTATCTGGTGGTCTGTTGTTGGATGCTGGTGGTTCGGGGGATGTGTCGTTACCCTCCCCATTGGTATCGTCATCATGACCTGCAGTCCCGTTGGAGGGGGGTGGGGTCGTCCCATTGGTCACCGGTCCGTCATCTGTCCCGTTGTCCGGTGGAACCGTCGAATTGTCATCCGGCGGATTTGGAGGGTCGGTGGAATTGTCATCATGTGAAGTTGGGGGATCTGTCGAATTATCTGAACCTGGAGGATCGGTGGAGCGATTAATTCCAATCCGTCTCATGGTAAGTGTATTATGGGCATCGACATAGATCAGGAACTTCCCTTCAGAACAAAAGCTCGGATAGAACGCAGTTTCGTTCTTGAAACGGGCGATAGGTACGAAGCTCTCACCATTGTTCCTGGACCCTAACAATTCTACTCCAGAGTCCGTCTCATAGACGACCAGAAGCTCTCCCATTTCCGAACTGCCCATAATCCCGATTGCATTGGTTCGTGGGTCCATGGACCTCAGGTCGTTGAGGGTGTTCTTCCCGATCTTCATGAACGGAACCCATGTGGAACCGTCTGTGCTCCATGAGTGGTAGAGGTCATAGCCCTCAAGTTCTGAAACCACCAGATGGAGCCTACCCTTCCATTCGGTCATAGAGATCCTTTCGAATGAATCGCTATTGCTCATAAGCGGGATTGCCTTGGACCAGTTCAGACCATCCGACGACATCGTAGCATAAAGAGCATCACCAGGAAAGTAATGATAGACGTAATGTATCCTCTCCTTTCCGGATATGTTTGATGATACTGCAGAAAAATATGTGGTATATGTACCGGTTTGAAGGTTCATGGTTCCGCTCCATCTCCCTTCACCGTACCTTTTGTACATCGTGTCCATATAGTGGCTACGGGTCCAGAACACATATACGTCTCCCTTGAACTCCAGCAATTGGTAGCTTGCCATGAACCCTTTGTATAGATCGTCCATCCTTTGTGGAACGTATTTGCTGATGTTAGCCCAGTCCCGGACCGGAAGGACATAGCAGTTCAATGACCGGGTCATGAAATCGTCACTGTCCATGCCCCAGGAGCGTCTAACCCAAACCAGGTAGAAAATGTGCCCATCATGGATCATGATCTCGATCCTCATGGTCGCAATACCCTCCTCGCTCGTCACACTCACTGGTTGGTCCCAGGTCTTGCCTTGGTCCTTCGAATGGTAGAGGTAGGATGTGAAGTCGCCTGGTGTTTCGTTCCTTACCACTCCAAAGAAGACCTCGTTCCCATGACAGAAGACCGCCCTCTTCGAATCTGGCATCCCCAGGACCGGTGGCCAGACGTCATGGACCGTCAGATAGGTCGGGAAATCGTCCGAGTTCAATTCCGTGAATTCTCCCTCTTCCTCACCGATCGCTGGCCCGGTGAGCAACTGGAGAATAAGGACCGACATGATCATGAGCGATGCCATCGTTATTCCCTTTCCGACCATCTCACCATCTCCAAGAAGGGGTTTCCTCCCTCCCGACCCCTTCATACAGGACATCATCGCAAACCCTGCTCAAATATACTCTCGCATTTCCCAACGAGCAACCTGGCTAGACGAACGTATTTAACCTTTATGTCGGTCGAATTCTGTTCTTCCTGTCATTACCCGTAAGTCGTCGGTCCATCCATCCTACAGGCCGGAGAGGCGGAGGCTCTTGTGTTGAAACCTTTATAGATAATGAGCCCATTTCAGCCTGTTAGATAGAGAATGGCGTTGATGACCTTGCTATTTGCCCGAGGCGATATGGTATGGCGAACGATGCCTACAGCAAGCTGATGGACCTCTATTCAGAATACTCGATCATGGGCCAGGTGGATATGGTCATAGGGTGGGACCAGAACACCTACATGCCACCCGGCGCTGCCGAGATGAGGGGGGTCCAATCTTCGATAATAGGTGCCATGAGGCACCGGGCCATAACTTCGAGGAAGGTCAAGGACCTGCTGAAGGAGGCTTCACGGGAGAAGGAGCTCACCGAGGTCCAGAGATCGTCCCTCAGATGGTTGAGAAGGGAGCATGAGAGGAAGAGCGCAGTCCCTGAGAAGCTCGTGATGGAGATGGCACGGCTCGAACCGGTCTCTATCCAGGCCTGGATCAAGGCCAGGAGGGAGAACGATTTCAGGCAGTTCCTGCCCATACTGGAGAAGGTCTTCGAACTGAGATCGAAGATGGCCGAGCACCTGGGCTTTGCGAAAACCCCGTACGATGCCCTGCTAGAGGACTTCGAACCTGGAATGGCCTCAGGGAGGGCCGACACCATCCTCAAAGGATTGAGGGCGCGTCTGGTACCCATGGTCAAGAGGATAGTCGAGGAAGGTGGGCCTGTCGATGATGGGCCCATCAGAAAGGGCTACTCCGAGAAAAAACAGTACGAGTTCGGCAAACAGGTGCTCCTCGATATGGGCTTCGATTTCAACAGGGGCAGGATGGACACTTCGGCCCACCCCTTCACATCCGGGACGTACGATGATGTCAGGTTGACAACAAGGTTCGATAGAAAGGACCTGAGGCCGGCCCTTTTCGCCTTCATTCACGAAGGTGGGCACGCTCTCTACGAGCAGGGCCTTGCCAAGGAATTCTACGGTACACCTCTGGGAGAGGCCGTTTCCTACGGGGTGCACGAATCGCAGTCCAGGCTCTGGGAGAACCAGGTCGGACGCTCGCTCCCGTTCTGGAAGCATTACGCTCCCTTCCTGAGAAGGACCTACCCCAATATGAAGAGCGTGAGGCTGGAACACCTCTACAGGGCGTTCAATATGGTCCGCCCATCCCTAATACGAGTGGAGGCGGACGAGCTGACATATAACCTCCACATCATGGTCAGGTTCGAGATTGAGAAGGGGGCAATGGAGGGCAAGGTCGACCTCAAGGACCTGCCCGAGGTATGGGACGATTGCTACGAGAGATATCTTGGGATAACCCCTCCTTCCGTCTCGCAGGGATGCCTTCAGGACATCCATTGGTCAATGGGGCTCATCGGTTACTTCCCGACCTATTCATTGGGCAATCTTTACGCTGCCCAGCTCATGGAAGCGGCACGGAGGGACCTGAGGGACCTGGACGGGTCCATAGAGAAGGGCAGGTTCGGGACCTTATTGTCGTGGTTGAGGGGGAACGTCCACTCCAAAGGGAGGCTCTACATGGCCGAGGACCTCATGAAAAGGGTTACCGGGAAGCCCCTCGGGGAAGAGGCCTTCATTTCCTACATGAGGACGAAGTTCTCCGATGTCTATGGCCTCGCCCTTTAGGATACCAGCCCCATCTATCGGCTGTTCGTTCAGCAAGCCTTATCTATTTCCAATATCGATACTGCCATAGAGCTGGAACTATGAAGACACACGTTCTCATTGCCGCTGCGCTCCTCGCCGCCGTCCTGCTTTCGGGCTGCCTCGGAGGGGACGACAAGAAAGAAGATAAGCCCCCGGAAGTGATGGGCGGCAGCCAGCAGGTATCCGGGTCCGGTTCAGGCCTGGCCCAGGCAACCGCTGAGGTCATAACCTCGACCCTGGACGTGAACATAGACCAGACCGATATCATCTCCATAACCATCAATGTCACGGTCGAGGACGGAGATGCCGACACGAACCCCGACACTGTTCAGGATGCATCCTTCAGCTCGGAGGGGAACATGAGCGCTACAGGAAGGGGAGGAACGACACCTTCATCGTTCCAATTGAAGATCGAGTGGGACGGGACCAACTATCTCCCCTCGAGCTGGACCTTCACTATCTCCGTTAGCTGCGTAGCGAGCGACGATCAGTGGCCCGGACCCCTGATCTGGAGTGGTGTCGCTGACAGGGGTTTCTCTTACAACCTGGACATCACCTACGAATACCATTCTACCGGTTCGGAGCTGTGATGATAGGGACCCGGCGCTATTCCCAATCCCCCCAGTCCTCCGCCTCATCATCATCGACCTCATCATCGTCCAGTTCTTCCTCGTCCTCCCACTCCTCATCAACTATCTCCTTATCCCTCTTTTTGAGGATAAGGACGGTGACTATGATGATCACGAGCCCGATAAGAACGGCGGCTGCGATCATGGCTAATAAAGCAAGGGAGATGGTACGCTCGTCCTCTCCGTCGTCCGTGACCGGCCTCTCGCCTACATAGACCCTCATCTGGGCCGTCGCATTGTTCAGGGTATCATCGCTTGCGAACAGTCTGACGGAGTGATTGCCTGCCCTTTCGAACCGGAACGAGGCCTCGACACCTTCGGTGCTTGAGATCAGCTCAGGGGCCGGACCATCGGTGAACCACAGCTCCCATCTGGCCCCAGATGTCGCTATGGAGGCATTACCATTATCATCGATGTCGAATGTGAACTTCCCGCTCTCGCCCTTGTAGAACCTATCCTCGCCCCTTATCAACAGGACCGGGGGGGTCCTGTCATTTACCGTGATGTTGAGGAGGGCCGTTCCCACATTGCCCCCAGCATCTACCACCTCGAGCGTGATACTGTACCTTCCCGGGTCTTGGAACATGACGCTCGGGGCCTCCCGCTCTGTGGTGTAGTTCCAGTTCAAGGGACCGCTGAAGGTCCATTGATGCCTGGCCCTGCTCTTGACGAAGAGCGTCGGGTCGTTGTCAGCTGAGCCGAAGGAGGTATACCTGACGTTGATATCCTCATCCACGAAAGCAGGACCATCTATGACCACGGCAGGAGCAATAGTATCCTTGACAAGGAAACGTTGGTTTATGGTGTCCGAGTTCCCTGCGAGGTCATACACCGTAAGAGAGATCGTATGGTTCCCCAGGAACTCCAGGGCTGCACCGAAAGATGGGCCGTTCCCCTGGACCTCCTTACCGAACGGGTCCCTCAGCTTCCACTGATGGCCCCCTATCATCGCCATCTCAGGGTCCATCCCGCTGTCCGTTGAACCCGATGTGAGGTTCAGACCCGTAGCAGATATCTCCACCTCCGGCAGGAGCCCGAGGATGACGGCCTCGGGGCCCATGGTGTCAAGCGTTATGAGGTAGGAAAGGACCGTGGGTCCGGCACCGTTCCTGTCGAAAGCATTGAACGAAAGTGTGTTCAAACCCTCTGAGAGCTCGAACCTAAGGTCGAATATGCCCGTCGAGGTGGCATTGATGCGGGATAGAGGGAGTCCGTTCAATGTGACCTCTATGACCGCTCTGGGCTCTGTGTATCCTGCAAGGACCTGCTCCCGCACCCGTGTGACCCTGGATGGCTCGGGGTCTATCTCTAGCAAGGAGGGCCCAGTGTTATCGATGGAGAACCCGGCAGTTAAGGTCCAGGGGGATATGTTGGGGACCTCGTCCTGGCCCCTGTAACGAACAATTATGTTCGTCATATCTCCCGGTCCTCCCGCCTGGGACCTTGTATCCCATAGGACCTGGCTCGAGGGTCCTGTATGTATACGTATGAAACCGTTGCCGTCATCGGGGGCCCCGTTCCCATCGGTATCGTTGTAGTATTCGACCTCCAGTAGCGAGAGGTCCCCTTCGGTGCCGAACTCGAGGAGAGCCGTTCCGGTGAGAGTCCTTGGCGGTGTCAGAAGTTCCACCTGTGGATAGAGGCTGTCCCCGGGGACGCACCAGGCGATGTTGGAGAGGGAAGAGACGTTCCCTTGGGAGTTCACGGCCACGACCCTGAAGCCATAGCTGGTCCCATCGGTCAACCCCTCGACAACGGTGGTGTTGCGGATATCCGTCGTGTTCTCTATACGGGCCCAACCTTCCGGGCTGGGACCCGGGAGGACCCCCGATAGATTGATGAAAACGGAATAATGGGAGAGACCCGAGGACGATGAGCGGTTCCAGCTGAGGAACGCCCTGTTGCCGTCCGGTAGCGGTGATGCCCTGAGTGCGCGGACGGCCCTCGGGAGCGATGTGTTCACGTTGATGATGAACTGCTCGTACTCCCTGTCACCGAGATAGGGGTCAACGACCCTGACCCTGAGCATGGATGAGAACGACATGTTCATGTCTATATCGAGTGCGTCCCCATAGACGCCATCACCGACCCAACGGTCGTTATGGACCGGGTTCCCATCGTCCCATAGCGGCCTCCATCCGAACGGTGAACCGGGCAATAGATACGACGCGGCCGTTCCAGGCCTTCCCATCCCCGTGAACAGGATGGTCTCATATCTCGTGTATGTCAGATGGTGGTCCGGGGACCTGATGATATCCACCCGAAGTGGGGTCTTGGCCGTGGCAGAGGCCGTGAACAGGATGAATGAAGGGGATAGATAGCTGGCGCCGAGGGTATCACCGTCCCTCACATGGATGCGCCCTGTGTCCGCGGTCGTGACGTTCGATGTGAGCAACGATCCTCTGAAAGAGCCGAAGAGGCCTTCCTCCGTCAGAAGGACGGACCTGCCTGCATGGTCCGATGAGGAATTGACCTGGATGAGAACGCTCCCCATCCCAAGGAGGTCCCTTGATGTCAGGCTGACCCAGACCTGCTCCCCATCAGTAGAATAATATTCCTTGGAGAACCCCACCGACTCGGTGACGAACGGTCCCATGTCCCCGGAACCGACAAGGGCGAAATGCTGCTTGCCGCCCATTGCAACGCTTGACCCGTTCACGGTCGCCTTCCACCATCCGACCTCGGGCAGTTCTATGGATATGCCCTCCACATTGTTGGTCGAGTCCTTCTGGTCGTTGTAAGGGGCAGAGAGGTCATTACCGTGGTAAATGACCCCGGTAGGGGATTCCAATATGAGGTCAAGGTCGTTGACGAGCTGTTTACCCGTGAAGACCTGGCTCGGATAGTCGCTCCAAGCAAGGGTGAGCCTCAGTTCACGGGAGGACATGACCCTGAAGACCCGGGAGGCCGAAGCCCCGGTCGCCAGCCCTAAAGGGTCGTCCATGTATGTCACGTTCTTACCAGGGGGATGAATGGCCCCTTCGAGGTCCAACAGTCCCCATCCCTGGTCATTATCGGGCCTCCTATTGACCTCCTTGGTAGTAGGATTTGCCGCCCCGTACTGACCCGGGGTCATATCGAAAGCACCATTGATCATGGTGGCCTTGATGAGCGCCCCGGTCGGAGCGGTATGCCCCCGCTCCACGACGTAATGCTCCCTGACGAGCGCGGCTGCGCCGGCAGTTACCGGGGTGGACATGGAGGTCCCCCCCATGTACATGTAGGCCGGGTTCGAATGGAGCCCCCACCCGGAGCTGGAGGTCTGCGATGAGCGCAGCGACAGGATGTTTGTCCCGGGGGCGACGATATCCGGCTTGAGCCTCCCATCGTCAAGAGGCCCTCTTGCCGAGAATGCAGCAAGGCCCCTTGAATTGTTGGACAACCTGTCGTTCCTTATGGGGTTCGTCGGATAACCAAAGGCCTGGTTCCAGGTCATCTGGAGCCCGCCGGAACCTCTCAGGTTCTCCGACGCTCCGACCGTAAGGCAGTTCTTCGCCGTAGCTGGCGGTGAGACCGAATTGGCATCTATCTTACCATCGGAGTTGGAATCCCACCCGTCATTGCCCGCTGCGAACAGTATGAGCATCTGGGGGTTGCTGAACATGAATTCGTCCACCTCGAAGCATTCGGTGATGTAATCACCGTAGAGACCTGACGAGCCCCAGCTGTTGGTATGGACCTTGGACCCGTTCGAGTATGCCTGCGAAAAGAGCATTCTCAGGTCCGAGGGTGTGATAAGGCTACCGCCGTCCGACATTATGCCCTGGAAGAAGACCGAAGCGTTGGGGGCCATCCCTTTGAAGGCGCCGCTCGACGACGCTCCGTTACCGGCGACGGACCCGGTCACATGGGTCCCATGCCCGTTGGTGTCATCGGGGGACGTTCCGGCCCAGTTCGCTAACCTTACCCGGTTGTCAAGGTCGGCATGCATATCGCCGTTGGTCCCGTGATCGTCAACGCCCGTATCACAGCCGGAATCAGCTATACCAACGACCTGACCGGTCCCGTCAAGACCGTAGGTATCCCATATAGTATCCGCACCGATCACGGAGGCCGCCACATCGTTCTTGAGCTCCATGGGCACCGTGGGCTCCAGCCAGCTTACCGCGTCCATACGGACCAATCCCTCAAGATCGATGACAGGGAGAGAGAGCTCGTACCTCACGGGGGAGACCTTTTCGACATCGGGCGAGCGGCGGGAGAGCTCGGGAAGCATATCTGGGTCATCATAGAATGTGAGGACCCTCAGCGAGGTATAGGGCGCACCACTGATAAGACCGGCCCCCATGTATGCATCAATTTCAGGTGAGAACTTGAGACCGGGCCAGAAATTGGAGGACCCTATGACCCCTGGCAGCTTCCTTACCGTTCCCGGCCCAACGGTACGGGCGTCCACGACATAGGCATTGTCGGGGAAGTAACCCATCACCTTGAGACCCGCCCCTTCGAGCTCCCGTACCTGTTCGACGCCTGCGGGGCCTTCGAACTGGACTATGAGGGTGCTCCCGCCATCGGCCCCCATGGCGAACCTCTCCTCCAATTCCGTAATGGGAACGGGGCCCCTTATCGTCCAGATGGGGGGCAATATGGACCCGTCAGGCCCATCGGCGGCATCTGTCATCGGGTAGGTAAGACCCGTTAGGAAAAGTGTGATCAATAACAGGGTCGAGCTCAGAGATGATATGCCCTTCAAGGTCCTTTCACCGCCAGGATGGTATGGAAATCCAGGTTAAGACCATATAGGCATATTAAAGAATGTTCATTGATTATATTAAAAAATTAAAATGGACCCCCCTAAGGGGGTCCGTGCAGCTAGCTTCGTTCAATAATCGGGCATGATATGCTCAACAGGCTCGTCGAGCGTCCCCCGGAACCGGATATAGCTCATCGTTGCGTTCAACGGGACCTCGAACAGGACCCAGATGGTCTTCTCCTCCAGAGGGTCCACCCGGATGGTGTCAAGGCGCCTCCTGTCCATATTGGCCATGAACTCGCCCCTTTCCTCTGTCCGCTCGTTGTCGTCCACAGAGAACATCCTTGGACCTACCGTGAGGTCCACGTTCTCGTTCAGGTTCTCCACGGATACCTTCACCCAGAGGAACGTGTTCCCATTGGTCGCGTTCACGCTCATGGGGGTAGGGGAGGTCCTGTTGGTCCCCACCTCAAGCACTCTGAAGTCCATCTCGGGGTCCAGCACCTGATCCAAGCACCCAGCCGTCAGGGCGCCGCCCAGGACCAGTACCCCCAATGCTATCAGTATCATCGTTCTCATTCCCATTCCCTCCTTCAGGTATCGGACACCCAGGTCCCTGACCTTACATTGACCTCGGTCCCGTCATCCTTCACATCCGTCCTCTCTTCCCAATATACAGCATACCTCTCGGTTGCTATGGTCCCATTTGCGTCATAGGTCTTTTCGAACCCTACGAGAGTTTTCTTAGCAAGCTCGCAATTCCCGTTCGTGTTGTTGTCGTAGGAGGTCGTGTTCCCTATGATGCCTTTTTCCTGGTCCAGTATGCCATCGCTGTTCCCATCCGTCTTCCAACCCATGATCAGCAGGGTGTTGTTGGTCTCAGGGTTGCCGTCGCTGTCGTTGTCTCTGAGCTCGCTCGCGACAAGGATATAACCCTCCTTCTCCGGGTTCCCGTCCATGTCGCTATCCTCTTTCTGGGACGCGCCGACGAATGCTTTCTTGTACTCGGGGGGCCCGTCACCGTCAGCATCGGTCATGGTGCTGTAGGCGACGACGAAACTAGAGACCAGACCAGTGGTCGTGACATTGTTCCCGTAGATGGCCGTTATCTCCTCGAAGACCTTCTTCCCACCGACCTCATCGCTCTTTCCGGTAATGAACAGGAAGGTCAGGTCGGTCCTCTTCGCGGATGATACGTTCCTTGCTGCAGCCACGGATCCCTCCATGTGGACAGCGGTTCCGTTCCCGCCGAACCTGAGGTCCATCCCTATGACATCCGACCTGAGAGCGCCCCCTAACAATGTCCTGTTCTCGACCGCGAATGCCGTGATGTGAACGCTCTCGTTCGCGCCTGTGGTCGTCTTTGATGCGTTCAGCAGGGCATACTGAACGGTCCCGAGCTGGGGCCTGGACCTGCCGGCCATGATGCTGAACTGCTGGTATCCCGGGGTCTCCTTGGCATATATCGCATACCCCTCTTCGAGGACCGTCACACCTGCGGTCGTGTTGACCCTGTTGAATGCGAGCTTCGCGACCTCGGCGCTCTGGGGGGACACCTTCGCATGGACCAGAACGATGGCTTCCCTTACCGTTACCAATGGGTTCCCGAGCTCGTGCTTGAAGAAGAGAACGGCCGAACCTTCTTTGTTCTCGAAGGTCCCGTCGCCGTCCTTGTCCATGGTCCGGAGGTCCCCGCCGTAAGCGTAGGTCTTGACACCGCCCAGGAGGGTAAGATGATATCCGTAGGAGAGATGGGTCGCCTGATGGAGGTCGATATTACCATCCCCGTCCGTGTCGTTCCTCAAGAGGTGCGTGAAGGAGACGCCCTCGGCCGCCATCATGCCTGATATGGTGAGGTTGGCATACCTTACTATTACGGTCTCTTCGAGCTCAGGTATGCCGTTGTCATCACTGTCAACATAGCGGTACATGTATCCGACGATGTAGCTTAGAACGGATGACGGTATGGTCCCGTTCCTGGTCCCGGATGTCGCCCTTTCCTTGTAGATCAGCTCGTAATTGCCATCCTTGTCCGAGTCGACCCATGTCGAGTTCTGGATATCCCAGACCATTCCTGAGAGGTCGGCCTCGTTCAATCCGGCCTCTGTCCCTTCGGGTGCATACTCGTCAAGGACCTCCCCCAGCCCTTCCTCGGCCTGGGTAAGGTCCTCTGACGGGCCGTCCATTAGGTCCGGGTCGATGGTCACGCCATCATCGCTGACAGGGATCTCATATGCCCCATTCATAGGAACATCTGGGAGCTCATCCGGAGCATTGCCCTCCTTGAGCCAGTTTTGGGCATCCACAAGAGGTGCTGAACCGTCGCCAAGGAGGGAGACGGTCCCGTCGATGTCCAGTGGCGGTGCCCCGGGCATCTGTGGCTCCTTGAGGAAACCCTCTTGGGAGAGCAGGTCGTCTGAGGACCTTGTTCCATCATTGGGGGTCGTTGGGGTCACTGCGGGCAACATAGGTTGCGAGAAGCTCTCCTTAAGAGGCATTTCCATCTCCTGCGGGGCCTTGGACCTGGCCTTCTCCCCGTTCTCCATGGATGCCTCGTAGCGTTCTTGTGCCATGCTCTGTGCCAGTGCTATCTCCTTCCCCGCGGTCGGTACCACGATATCGGTCGAGGGAGCATCGTCGTTCTCTAGGTTCAGCTGGACCAACACACCCAGCATCCCCAGGAGGCCCACTCCCGCGATCATCGCGGCCCCGAACAGGGCCAGGGGCAGCAATATCAGATATTTCGTTTCCCTTGCCAAGTTTCTCACCGAAAAAGAGAGGTGCATGAGAATATATATTAAGGAACGAACACCTTTTTAGCAAGGGAGTTCGGTAAGGGTCTTTCCTGCATCTTTAAATACCATGGACCGGAACGATATAGGCCGATATTGCGGCAGAAGGGTGATGAAAAAATGAAGAAATGGGAGTTCTACAGGGGCGTCGAGGATCCCATATCCGGTACCTTCAATCTAGCTGAGGAGGTCACTTCACGGTCGGACAAGGTGGTGTTCCTCAGCAGGTTCGCCATGTACTTCGTTGTGTTCAGCCTGGTCCTGGACCTGCTCCTGTTCATAGCGATGATATTCAACGGGAACCTGTTCATGGCCATGATACTGTTCTCCCTACTGATAACCGGGGCCATAACCTTCTCTCTGATACGGACCACAAGGGATTTCCTGAAACATGCGAACTTCCGTTACGGGGCCATCAATGCCATGAGAGAAGGACCTGCCATCCATGAGGTGCCTGGGGGGAAGACCCCTACGGACCGGTTCCTGAGGTACCTGAAGAAGGCCAATCCTGCCTTTAAGAGGCTGATGAAGAGGAGGCCGGAACTCCTTGTCAAGGATGTCCATCTCGTAGGGACAAAGGGCAGGAGGTACAGGTTCGAGGCCGCGGTACAACTGCGTCCATCCCTGATCCACCGGATGCTGAAGAAGGGGTCCCCGGGCTACAATCTTCTGATACGGGAGTACAGGAAGGTGCCGACGCAGAACGAACTGGAGAGGCTGCATAAGGACCTGACCGACATCTATCATGCAAGGAAGCTCAGGCCCAACAGGGTCGTCATGCTCTTTCCCGGTTCTGGCAGGTACAGGGGCTTGCCGGAGGACCTCTACCATTCGCTGGTCGTGGATGGGCTCTTCTTACCTGGAAGGAGGGACCTAATGCTCAATGTCCAGGCCGTTGGAGAGCTCCCATCGGGAGAATATGATTTCGTGCCATACATACCAGAGCTGCCAAGGATGCTGCCATGATACGGAGGAAGCGGATTGAACGATAGGAGCAACAAGGACCTGAACCTCTACTCCTGCATAGTCCTCAATCTGCTGGCTTCCGCCCTGGAGATAGACCTCGCTCAGAAGGACCTTGAATCAAAGGTCGAGATGCTTCTTCATAAGAGCAGGGCATTCCTCACCAAGTCCGATATCCTCCATGAGATAAGGAGCAACCACAACATGACCGAGAGGATCCTGTCCCATCTGCTGGAGCAGGGTTTCATCGAAGTCACGCAGGCAGAACGGAGCTACAGGGTGAAACCTACGAAGGGGGGACTGCTCCATGTCAGGGATTTCAACAGGTTCTATGCTTCCATTTATTCGAAGCAGATAGAACAGCACTACAGATACACTGGATTACCAGCGTGGTACAGGAGCTTCAAGGACCGATGAATTTGCTATGAAGGATTTATAGGGTCCACGTTGTTCACCCCATATACCATGGGCCCATAGGATAGTCCGGATAGTCTACTGGCCTTCGGAGCCGGCGGCTGGGGTTCGAATCCCCATGGGCCCGCTAATATTCTTTATCGGAGACAGTTTATGATCGGATTCGAACCCCTTGGGGTCTTTGGAACGAGGGTATCGTCTTATCGCCCAAGTTCCAAAGATGAGGAAAATCCTGAAAGGATTTTTCTGACATTCGAATCCCCATGGGCCCGCTTCTTTGTTCTGTAATTGGATCAAAGATAGGGTCAGCTATATAATTTAAATATAAGAAAATTACATGCCCTTCCAACGTCCCTGCCACCAAGGGGGGGCGAAAAAGGAAATAATAATATGTACGACGATAGGAGAAGGAGCGGTGGTTTCGATCGCCCTCCCAGGGAATTGCACGACGCAACCTGTGCGGACTGTGGCCAGCAGACAAAGGTACCCTTCAAGCCCGATGGGGCCAGGCCCGTCTACTGCAGGGATTGCTACGCAAAGAGGAAGCCCCAGAGGTATTGAACCGCTGAAGGTGCCTCTAGAGAGAGCAATATTGTAAAAAGAAAGGCCCAGCGGGCATCTTTGATGTCCGGTGGAGAAACAAGTAGGGGCTGGTCCTCTTGGACCCTAACGAAGGACTGACCGGTCCTGAACTGACCGGTCGGTCATTGAACTCATATTATTGGACATATCGATAATGAAGGGTTCATAACTTTCATTTTAATTTCAATAATGATCATAGTATAGGATCACCGTCATATATCTGAACTGTTAGGGAAACCAGATATATCCCCCACATCTTTTGTCATATTCGATCAGTATGGGCAACTGCTCGGTTCATATGATCGACACCTGAGCATCTGGGGGTATATTGGTTTGATATCGATAGACAGTTTCTCGGTCCTTGTCAAGGACGGTGTCATCCTCGGGTTCGACCCGAGGGAGACCAAGGACCTGACCATAGTCAGGGAAGTTGCCACCAGGCTGCCCATAACCGAGGGCGATTTCAGGATACACATATTCAGGGATGCCGAAGGCAAAGAGCATGCCGCCCTCGTCCACGGTGATGTCAAAGGGAAAGAGGGTGTACTTACCAGGGTCCATTCCGAATGCATGACCGGTGACCTCTTCGGTTCATTAAGATGCGATTGCGGCCCCCAGCTCCATCATTCCCTCCGGATGATATCGGAGGAGAGGGAGGGCATCCTCCTCTACCTCAGGCAGGAGGGTCGTGGCATAGGCATCGCCGAGAAGCTGAAGGCATACAACCTCCAGGACCTGGGCCTTGACACCGTGGATGCCAACATCTATCTCGGCCACAGGGCAGAGGCAAGGGATTACAGGGTCGCCTCGGACATGCTCAGGGCATTGGACGTATCTTCCATAAGGCTCCTTTCGAACAACCCTGACAAGGTAGGGAAATTGAGGGAGCTCGGTGTGGTCGTGACCGAAGGGCTGCCTCTCAAACCTTCAGTGAACGTCGAGAACCTTAGATACCTCAGAACGAAGATAGACCGCATGGGGCACCATCTCGGAACGGAGGACCTGGACCAGCACCTGCCCGAGATGGACGATGTGATAAGGTCCGTGACAAGGGCAAGGAGCGAGAAGATAGGAGGGCCCTTCCTCACCTATTTCTCCGTCTCTGCCCTTGACGGTCAGCTAAGGGACCATCCGGACGGCCCGCACCGGAACTACTCGGGCCTTTTTAGAAGGCTCCTTCTGGGGCATGACGCGGTCTTGATGGACATAGAGAACCTGATAGATTACGATGATGACCTGCTTGCCAACGGGCCAAGGGTCGTCCTCTACGACCCGGACCTCAAGTTCGATGGGAAGTTGAACGAGGGGTCCATCATACTGCATCTGGGGGCACCCCGGTGCGATTTCGAGGGGTGCATACTCAAGGATGTATCGGGTCTTGACGGGACACTATCCATAGAAAGGGTCATGGAAGCGGTCAGGAGGACAGGTATACGCTCCATGCTGCTGGACGGCAGGTCCTCCATCTCGGACCATCTCCTCAATGGGAGCGGCGTCGATATCCTGATCAACTGTATAGTTCCCTTGATGTCGGGCGGGAAGGGCACCAAACTGCCTGTCAGCAGCATTACATTCAAGGAAATCAGGTCCGTATCACTGGGAAATGAGATCGTCTATTATGGTGTGCCGAAGAGGGATTAGTCCTCGTTCTCTTTTTCTTTCTCTTCCTTCTTCTCCTCGGGCTTTACGACCTTTTTATTGATGTCCTTGAGCTCACCCTCGACGGTGGAGACCATCTCATGGATGGAGAACGGGAGTATGACCAGCTCGAAGAACATCCTGAGCAGGATGTTGGATATGACCCACCAGATGAGACGAAGAATGATCCATACCACTATGGACACTATCATCCAAAGCGTCTCCAGCCCGGTGTAGTCCCATAGGATGATTATGGCCGCTATGACAGAAAGGGACAGGGCGATGTTCATCAGGTTGAACAGGATGAGCTCCAGCACATAGATTACCTTGATGAGATCTGGCGTTATCATCCAGCGAAAGGAGAAGAAGTTCCCGAACGTTCTTTTCTTGGCCATGACCGAAACCCCCTGTACGGTTATCCGTCATGGCAGGATAAAATGGTTTTGATTGTCCATTAAAAACAGAAAAGATCCAATACGCAAAATCGTTGTTCGTCAATTGACCGCTTTTATCATTCGATTATCTCGCCTGACGTATCGACCAGCCACGATACGTAGTCAGGCCCCATCTCCTCGAATATCCTCTCTTTCAGCTCCTCGGGGATGTACATGTTGGCAAGGATGTATTCAAGGGCCATCTTGTCGTGGACCTTCCAGAGGTGGAAGTATAGCTCCTCCTCTACCCTGTCCCTCTTCCCGGAGAAGACCCTAGGGCAGTTGGGGCACTTGACCTCGACATTCATATCGAGCTCTGCGGGGTCGACCTCCTCATCGTCCGCTAAGTAAGGTGGGTCCATGTTCCTTTCGCCTCGGGAGAGAAGCTGAAGGATAGCTCATTAAAAAGGGTTGCCCTTCCAATTCGTTAAAAGGTCAGTTGAAACAGCACAACCCATCGACTAAAAAAATATATTTACCTCTACTTTGTTCATCCTATTGGAGTTGGAGGTTAAAAAATGGGTATAATGAAGATTCTAGGGGGTGTCGTTGTATCCTTGGCCGCCATAGCCGTGGTAGTTATCCTGTGTATGACACTGATACTGCCTGCAGGGTCCCTGATATTCGGTGCCAAGAGCGCAGAGAAAGAATTCGATAGCTGGGCCAGGACCGCAAAGCAGGGAGATGAGATAACCGTATCCGGAAGATTGGATGAGAAGGACCATACGCAGTTGTTGGGGCAGGACATCTATTCCTACAGGTTCAAAGGCTGTCGGGATTCGTTCATGAGCTCTGAGGACATAGGGAACAAGGGGGACCTTGTCATCGTGACAATAACGCACACTGGGATCATAGAGGCGTCGGCCTCCATCAAGCCGATAGTGGCCTTCTCCCCCAACATCTGCTGCGGGGTATTTTCGGCCATCTTCCTAATAGGCGGGCTCGTCATCCTTCTCATAGGGCTCAAGAAGGACAAGAAGGAAAAGGAGCTCAAGGATAAGGAAGAGGCGGAGAAGATTGCCCAGCTGCAAAAACGGGTCATTCCCCCCCCGTCATTCATCCACGGGGCCCAACAGCCTTCCGCAATGGCAACGCCGCTGACACAACAGCCCCAGGCACCGCCGGGACAGCCGCCAAAGTGAAAGGGAAGGACGATAACCTTGACGGCCAAGGGGTCAGCGCTCCTATTACTGGTGCTCTCATCCGTCCTCCTGACCTTCAGCTGTGGGGCGGAGAAAGAACCCAACGACAGCTTCTATGCACCCGAGGTCCTTACCTCCCACGCGGAAGGCGGATTCAACACCCATGACGATGTGGACATCTATCGGGTCGATGTACAGGGCCGAAACAGGTTGGATGTCACCTTGGTCAAGACCGATGGAACGAAGGGCACCATCTCCCTTGAGACTTACAGTTCAGAGAGGGAAAGGATGTATTATCCGGGGATCGACCTGACGGTCTACCTATCGGGTGAATCCGAGACGGACAGTTGGACAAATCTGGAAAACACCCCAACCCACATCTATCTCAAATTGGAAGGGTCGGGCAACTATTCCCTGGATGTGAAGACCGTCTACGTTCCCCCGGTACAGGATGCCCATTCATCAAGGGAAACGGCAATGGAGGTCGATGAAGGGACCTACGCGGGCAACGTCACGAGCGGGGGTCTGTTCGAGGAGGGCGATACGGACTACTTCCATACACTGGTACCTCCTGGCATGGAGCTTGTGGTGACATTGGAGCTCGTAAAGGCAAGGCCCGGATCCTTCCTGAGCATGATAACATTGGAAGGTGAGAGCGCCGACAACGAACCTTTTTCCATGCTACTCATGCTTTCGGATGAGGGAGAGGTCCAGAAGGGGACCTGGTTCAACGAGGACCCTAACTCCCATGTCGGTTTCTATCTGATCATCTCAGGAGATGGGGACTATTCTCTGGAAGTGTCTTTAGAGGACCCCCTGGAGGACGATGTGGAAAGGACCTTCGACGTCATCTGCTATGGCTCGTTGATAACATGTGGCCTGGGCATAGTGATAGCGACCTCCGTCCTCGTTACGCTCATCGTGGTCTCCATGATGAAAAAGAAGAGAAGAAACGATAGCTCGTAGACCCAATCCTTTTAACATGGGGTGAGAATCCACCCTACATGTCAGTCCTCTCGGACCAGGACCTGGTCCACCGCCTGGAGAAGGGGTCTTTGAAGCTCGAACCCTTCAACCAGTCCAACCTCACCCCCAATGGCTACCAAGGCCCCCGAGGGCAAGGTGACCATAGGGACGTTCTATCTGGACCCCGGCTCCTGGTGCCTTGTCTCCACCATTGAGTACATGGAGGTGACCCACGACCTCTGCGGGATGCTCTTCCTCCGCTCCTCTTACGTGAGGAAGGGGCTCATAGCCGGTTTCGGCCTCGTGGATGCCGGTTTCAAGGGGACCCTCACCTTCTCCCTTACCAATGTCGGACCGGAGAGGGTGGCCCTTCCCATAGGCGAGAGGATCTGCCAGATATCGTTCGTAATCCTCTCCACAACCCCCCGGAAGCTCTACGAAGGCAAGTACCAGGGCCAGCGGGGGGTCACCCTTGACGGCGGGAAGGGTGTGTGAAATGGATGGGAGCGTCTGTCGGTCAAATGGATGTTCCCTCTGCTGCACTGAGACCTCCATGGAGCTGACGGGGCGGGACATCGCAAGGCTAAAGGGAGCCGGTCATATCGATTTCTCAACAGATGAGGGGGTGCTAGCAAACATCGACGGACGCTGCATCTTCCTGGAGGCCGATGGGAAGTGCAGGGTATATGATATACGTCCGGACGGTTGCAGATCGTACCCTCTTGTGATGTGGCTTCCCGAAAGGCAGCCCGTTCTGGACCGGGACTGCCCCCACAGGGCCTTGTTCTCGCCAACGGCCGAGGACATGATAGCGCTGGAGGACATAATTGGACAATTGGAGGCTGAAAGATGAGGTTCGTATCGTTGATGTCGGGCGGCATAGACTCCCCTGTAGCGACCCATCTTGTCCTTGACAAGGGGCACGAGGTCATCATCCTCAACATGGACAACAGGCCTCTAGGCAGCGATGAGGAGACCACCAAGGTCCTGACCCTCGCCTCCGTATTGCACCGGCTCCACAAAGGAAAGGTAAGGTTTTTCAGGGCCCCGCACGGCAGGAGCCTCTGTGCGTTCAAGGAGCTCTCCGAGAAAAGGTACACATGCCTCCTGTGCAAGAGGGCAATGCTCCTCTCGGCGGACCAGCTCTGCGACAGGACCTCTTCGGATGGCATAGTGATGGGGGATTCCATGGGGCAGGTGGCATCCCAGACCCTTGACAATATGGCAGCAGTGAGCATAGGTATAAAGCATCCCATAATCAGACCACTCATAGGCTACGACAAGGTGGAGATAGAGGAGATAGCCAGGAGGATAGGGACCTTCGAGGTCTCATCTAGGACCGTCCAGGGATGCACGGCGGCTCCCCTGCATCCTGTCCTGAAGGCGCCACCGTGGAGGCTCGAAGAGGAATCCAAGAAGGCAGGGATGGGAGGTCTGGTCGCATCCGTCCTTGACGATATCACGGAAATAGCGCTGCAAGAATAATGATTTTAAACCTGTAACTCCCTAGCCTCTCGAGGGGCCGCTATGGAAGGCTATGCTGACTGCAAGATATGCAAGGGGGGTTCTCTTCTCCCTTTCACGAGCCCGGACGGGTACATGGTCTATTTCTGCAACAACTGCGGGACCAGGTTCTCGGGCTATTACGACGAGCCGCTGTCAGAGGGCGTTCCGGTGTTCTCGGAGAGGGCGTTCTATACCTCCGAGCAGAGGCTCGAGGAGGGCTTCCCCATACAGCCGGGAAGGATGATGGACGCCTTCAGGAAGCTCCTTGACGATAACCCGCCCAAACCGCAGACAACGAAACAGTGCGGGACGTGCGGCTGTTTCTACGGGGATGGCGGCATCGTCATTGACCTGTGCTCACTGCCCGAACCCTGACCTTTCCACTCAAGCTCGACGAAGCCGTCGTCCCGCACATCTAACAGATCGAGGTCCTGGACCCGCTCCGGTCCGGTCCCGGACCTGAGCCTGAGGACCAGGGCTCCTCCCACACCCTGCCCCCCGTAGGTCCTCTAGGAGGTTATCGTGAGCATGCTGTCATACGGTCCCGGGCCGATCCTCCCGGCAGGGACCAGGGATCATCTTGATTTGATCTCCGATCATTGATCCTTGGATACTTTAAGTGCTTAAAGTAACTTAAAGTAATTTAAAGTAAGACCAAGCCAGCTATCTGCCCCTCATGAACTTCAACATGTAGACGGCCCCGGTCAAAAATATCGCTGCGAACCCGACGAGGGCAAGGAGCTGTACCCATATATCGGCAAGCCCCCAGCCCCTGATAAGGACCGAACGCAGCGCATCCACGGCGTAAGTGACCGGGATCAGATACGATAATGGGCGCAGCCAAAGGGGCATGGCCTCCCTCGGCCAGAATATCCCCGCAAGCAGGAATACCGGCAGGATGATGATGGGGAAGAACTGGATCGCCTGGGACTCCCTCTGGGCCAGGCTCGAGAGGAGTATCCCCAGGGAGACGCTGACGACGGCGAGGAGGGAGGCGATGAGGAATGCGATCAGTGGGTTTCCCACGACCATGATATCGAAGAGCAGGATCGCCACGGTGAGGAGGATCCCCACCTGGACCATTCCCACCATTCCGAAGGCGATGGCGTATCCCGTCACGATCTCACCCTCGGTGAGACCGTTGGCGAACAACCGGGTCAGTGTGCCCCTTGTGCGCTCGCCGACGAATGATATCAGGGTCAGAAGGGTGGTCAGAAGGAACACGACGAATCCCATGATCCCGGGGACGAACATATCGATGAAGCGCGCCCCCTTTCCATATATCGGGTCCGAGACGTCCATCGCGACCGGGGTCTTCATCCCCCGGTCCCCGAGCGTCTTCAACATCGCGTTCGTGACCGTCTGGACGATCTCCGTGGCGACGTTCACCTGGCTCTGGTCCGAGCGGATCCGCAGCACGGCCTGTTCACCGCCGCCTTGCGAGGCGTTGACGACCGACCGGGAGAAATCCTCTGGGAAGATGATGATGGAGCTGTACTTCCCATCCTTGACCGCTCCTATGGCCTCGTTCTCATCGGTCATATGGTGGATGTTCAGTTTCTTCTCGTCCATATTGTCAATGATGAGGTCCGAGATCCTGATTGTCATGTTCGATGCAGGGACATAGGCCCCCTGGTCCCTGTTTATCACGATGACCTTGACGTTCTCGATGTTACCGGAGAAGGCGATACCGAAAATGCACATCGCGAGTATCGGCGCGAAGCACATCAGTGCTATGGTCCTGGGATCGTGCCGCAACGACCAGAATATCCTCTTTGTCACAAGGAACGCCCTTCCCGGCCTCATACCTTCACCTCCTCCCTGGAAAGTTTGAGAAAGGCATCCTCGAGGTTCCCGGCCTTGGACCTCGACATGACCTCGGATGGGGACCCCTGGGCGATTATGCGCCCCTCGCGCATCATGGCGATGAGATCGCAATTGACGGCCTCGTCCATGTAATGGGTGGTCATGATGATGGTCAACCCCCGGTCCCTCATTTTCCTGAATGTCCGCCAGAAGTTGGCCCGAAGAGGGGGGTCGACCCCCACCGTGGGCTCGTCGAGGAACAATAATCTCGGCGCGTGGACCATCGAGACGGCCAGGGACACACGGTGTCTCTGCCCTCCGCTGAGGGTGGAGAGGATCGAATCCCTCCTCTCCCCGAGGTTGACCAGATCAAGGACCTCGTCCTCCCGCTTCCTATACTCGTTCCCCGATAGGCCGTTGATCCCTGCGAAGAGCTTCAGGTTCTCCTTCACGGTCAGCTCCTCGTAGAGGGCCGTTTCCTGCGGCATGTACCCGACGTTCTCCAGGGAGCCCTTCGAACCTGCCTTTCTACCAAGGACCTTTGCCGACCCGGAATCCGGCCTCACAAGTCCAAGGAGCATCTTGATGGCCGTGGTCTTCCCGCACCCGTTCGGTCCCAGCAGACCGAATATCTCTCCCTCATCGACATGTAGGTCCAGGCCTGAAACGGCTATTATCGGCCCGTAGGACTTGGAAAGCCCATTCACCTCGATAGCCTTCATCTCGGTCCCTCCCCCATGACCCCGTTGAGGAACATCCGGACAACCTCTCTTGTACGGCTTTCATCTACTTCGTGGAAAGGGTCCTCTCCCATCATGATGACCATCATCTCGCTCCTAAGAAAATAGCTCATGAGGAAGATCGAGGCTGTCTCGATGTCGGTCCCCGTCCTCATATTGGGACGCAGAATGTATCCCATCCGTTCGAGCATGACTGCCTTCACCTTCCTTGGCAGTTCCTTCAGTTTCTCCCTCACGACGGTATTATTGGAGAATTCCTTCAGCATGAGCCGGTACAATGAGGCCCTCTGCCTCATGTTCCCCCTCATGAATGCAACGGTCGAAAGGAGGTCCTCTTCGGGGTCGCCTGTCAATGGGGGCAATGACGCCTGAAGCTCCTCGTAGGCGAATGCATGGTCTATGGACCGGTCAAGGAGAGCGTCTTTGGACCCGAAATGACGGAACAGGGTCAGTTCATTGACCTGGGCCCTCGTAGCTATCTCCTTCGTTGTAGCTGCCATGTAACCTCGAGTGGAGAAAAGTTCGATAGCGCTCTCCATTATCCTGTATCTGGTATCGGTTTGCTTGCTCATGGATTCCACCATTATGTAAGTATGTGCATACATACATACTATATGGATTTATTGTTGAAACTGGCATTTCCGTTGAATAGCTTTTTCTCTTTTGAAAAAAAAATTCTCTGTCTCTTCTCCTATTGACCTTGGAGCGACCTTAGAAGGGTCATCACGACGGCAGGCGCTGCCCCCAATGCCGTGCATGTCTCAAGACTTATACCCCTCTCGGTCAGGTCCATGTGGAGCTTCCCCATCCCCATGACTTCTTGTGGTAGGCCCCTAGGCCCAAGACCGAAGACAAGGAGGACCGACCTGCCGGAAGAGAGCGTCTCGGCCACCCGGAGGGGTGATATGACCCTGCCATCGAACGGCTTCCTGGTGGCAATGACGACCTCCCCCAGCTGGGGGGGGAACCCTCCCTTCGGGTAGGGAAAATGGTTGAACCTCCCCCCCTGGGCAAGCTTCACTATCCAATCTCCCCCCTGCCCGATCGAAGTGGTGGTCACTAGCCAATCGGCCACCTCCTGAGGGGTCCTTAGTTCCTTGTCGAAAGGGAACCCGAATATCACAAGATTGCAGTCGAAGGCGGCAGCAACGGGAGCGGCACGTGCAAGGTCCCTTCTATGGGCTTCAGCGAACTTCACAGGGTCCAATGAGTTGTAGAGACCCAATGTCAATCTTCCTGCCATCCCAAGAACCCCCTGAAGGCCACGTATATCTCATTGGATTTTGTTACAGACGACCGGGGCTTTATCTCCTCCACCCGTCGGAACCTGTCGGAGAAGCCCTCTTTGAGCTCGATGAGCTCATCCCCCCTGAACATCTTGACGACGGTCGAACCCCCTTTCCTCAGCAGCACAACCGAGATCTTCAGTACCGCCCAGTTCAGAGCGAGAGCCCTGCCAAGGTCCAGGTTCCTGTTCCCGGAAAGATGGGGGGCGGCATCTGATAGAACGCAGTCGAATTCGTTCGAGAACCTGAGTATCTCTTCTATGGTGGAGGCGGCTTCTATGTCCCCTTGCACGAACTCCACCCCCTTGACGCCCGAGAACGGGACCAGGTCCACAGCGACCACCAATCCCCTCTGACCCACCACTTCTAGGGCGAACTGGCTCCAGCCCCCTGGAGCAGCCCCGAGGTCAAGGACCTTGGAACCTGCGGAGAACAACGATAGCCTTTCGTTCAGCTCCATCAATTTGTAGGCGGCCCTGGAATTGTACCCTTCGACCTTGGCCTGCTTATAGAAGGGGTCCTTCTTCCTCTTCCTGAGCCATTCCCGGGACAAGGTCCTCCCTCAGATGACCTTGATGAGGCCAATGGTCGGTTCGTAGATGGTCCCCTCGTCGAGGAGCTCTTGTATGGTCTCCTCGAGCCTTATCCTATCTATTCCCTTCTGATCGCATCGTGTGATGATGTCCCTGTAGAGGGCTCCTTTCTCGGAGCTGCATTCCCTAATGAGCTTGAACACATCTTCCTTGATATCTGGCGGCCTTGGTGTGGCACCCTTGGGAGGCGGCGGTGCCTCCATCAGGGGTCTTCCACCCCCTTCAATGACCAATCCCAATGCGCCTTTGACAGCTTCCCTGTACTGCATCAGGTCCTGTTTTCCATACAGGCTCATGGCATTCACTGCCGATTCCGCGGACCTCCGCGGATGCCCTTTCTCCATCAGGGGACCGACGGCTGGCCCGTCCATGGCCTGCGCGTCCTCAAGGGCCTTCAGCCTCTCCAATGTGAATTTCGATGTCGATACTATCCATCTGTCCCGCTGCGGGATATCGACCGGGAAGAGCACCTCGGGTTTGATGGAAACATAGAAGGAACCGTCATCCTTGGTGAAGGTCCTTACCTTGCCAACGACCCCTAGGAGGGTCGGAGGTTCTAGCGTAGGCAGTACCGACAGCGGTTGGGGCTGGTACTGCCCCACGTAAAGATAGAAGGTCCCGGTTGGGTCCCTGACCTCTGCCCTGTAGAGCGGGGACTCCTCTGTCCCATTATTGACCTTTGACATCAGTACGCCCACGAAATAGAGCCTGTTGACAGGGTCTCCGAGCGGCGTGATCACGTAATTGGGGGCATTCTCCTCGGTGGCCTTGTCCTCATGGCCGGACCTGTTGTACTCTATGGCAAATAACCGTTTTGCCACCTCTCTGTTCCTTGCCATCAAGGCACCTCCATGGCAGAGAGCATCTTCTTTGCCTCCTCCAGAGGGTCAGTGGAATGATCATCGAGCTTCGCCGGGAGCATGCTGGGCCCGAACTCGTCCTTCATCACATTGCCCCTTAGGACCAGGTCCCTCCCTAAGAGCTTCTGGACAAGGTGGTCCACTAGCCGTGATTCGCTGTCGCAGAACTTCGTTTCGCATTCCTTGACGGACATCCCCAGGACCTGCTCCGTCAGTTCCGTGTTCAGTACGGCTGAGAGGGCGCCCGTACCGTCATCTATTATGATCTTCGCCCTCAGGTCCACTATCCCCTCCTGGGGGCCGTGTACCGTGCAACTTCCCCCAGCCAGGGCCCTGTTGCACGACGGGCACCGGAATATCAGTCCCGAACCGTCCCTTATCTCTATGACCGTCCCCGCCACCTCCACATCCGAGGCTCCCGACTGCTGGAGCTCTTCGGCAGCTAGCCTTGGGGTCCTCATCACATCGAAGTCCACCTCCGGCAGCTTCTCCACCTCGGCCCTCTCATCGAAATTGAGCTGGGGGATCCCCCTCCATTCCTTGACGTAGGCCCCTTTGATCGAAATGACGTCGCCAACCTCGAACCCGAAATCGTGCCACGAGGTGAACCTGACCCGTTTCGATTCGTCGGCGAGCATCCCGTCAACTATCCTTTTAGCCCCTTTCTCGGTCTCTATCTGCCTTTTCTCCGCGGAGAGGACCTTGCCCTTGACGAAGACGTTGCCCTGACCGGCCCTCAGGTCCTTGAGGGAAACCTCGATGATCGCCCCGTACCTTGGTAATTTGGAGATGTCCAGATTTGACAGGGTCCCTTCCGGTGCTTCATCCACGACCGCATAGGAGCCCAGATTCAGCTCCAATTCGCCCCTGAAGGTCCTGACGGAGGCGCCCTTTAAGGTGTAACACTTGTCCTTCTCCAGGGCATGGCCTTCCCATGAAACGAACCTTCGGATCATGGTCTCGTCGGCGACCAGCCCCGTACATAGCGTCCTCTCACCGTTCTGGGTCATCTGGAGCCTCTGGTTCGAAGAGAGGCATCTGACCGTCACTTCGACACCGATCTCGTTGCCCTGGAGCTCGGATAGGCTCCTGTGCCCGATGGATGTCCTGGAAGGTTCCCTGACACCCATCTTCCTCAATATGGCCTTCTTCGCTTCCTGGGGGACTATCCCGAACCTTATGTAACGGGAGAGCTCCCTTGAAAGCTCCTCCTCGTCCGCTTCCGGAAGCGCCTCCTTCAGTTCCTTTACTATAGGCGCGATCTGTTCCTCTGCCATCTAACTACCTCCTAGGGGGTTCCTGAGCATCCTTTTCTTGGACCATTTGACCGTCAGATATCATCGACCGTCATGTAACCGTCCTTTGGCCCTCCGCGCTTTGGCTGGGACCTGACCGGCGGTTTGGAACCAGGGGTCATGGGGACCGCGGATGGCGGTGGTGGGGAATATGTGGATGATTGGGAATAGGTGGGTACGACCTTCGGGGGGCCTGCCGGTGCGGCGGCCTTATGCTGTTTGGGGGTGATGGGTATGCCCAGTCTGACCTTGTCCTCGTCCGAGAGGTTCGCCAGGTCCAAGGATAACAGCACCCTGAGCTCCTTCTTCTTCTGGTTGATGATGTAGGTCCTGATTATGGCAAGCGGTAGGATTATGAGGAACGCCAGTACAAAGAAGATGGGGACAAGGGGAAGCATTGGCTCGTAATAGACGTTCATGGAGAAGATGACATCCAGGTTGTCGTAGGGGTCATCGATGTTGTCAGGATTGTAGAACATCACATAGAAGGTGTTCGTGTCCGAGTCCCTGAAGGCCAGCTCCCAATTGAGCTCCGTCCTGCCATTCGTAAGGGAGGAGTTCCTCACTGCCCTGGACTTCAGGTACTCATGGAGGTCGTTCCCAGTGGTGTCAAGGGACAGGTCCGGCAAGGCGTCCTTGAAGATGTAGATATAGACCCTGGCATGCTCGCCGGAGAGCTGCTCGTCGAGTTCGAAATCGAAGTATATCTGGTAGAGGGTCGGGATGGCGACCGCGTCTATCCGCCCGCTCTGGTCGTAACTGTTCTTGGATATGGAATAGGTCCTCTCGTTCTGAGTGGAGAGCTCAGAGGCCGGTGAGATGTATATGCCCAGTATTATGAAGAAGAACAGGGCGGTGGCAATGAATGCGAACACCCATCTGTTCCTGGCCACCTCGAGGTCGGCCGACCTCTCAACCAGCTTGTTCTTTATCGCTTCGTTCTCGCTCATCATAACGAGCATCCCCCGGCCCAGGAAGGTCGAGAGAGCTTATCGCCTAGTTCGATTAAAACGTTTTCCTTCCCCCCAGACCTCCCCCGAACGGTCAATGATATATACCCTCTCCCCCCTTGAGTACTCTGGGTCCCTGATATGCTGAAGAGGTATTTCCCTGCAATGATGTTCCTGGCCACCGCCCTGCTGCTGGCACTATGGCCTCAGGGAGCAGATGGTGCTGCAGTGGTCGTGGATGCATCATCCGTCACCTACACCCCCACCTCTCCGTTCCATACCGATACCATCAACGTTTCGGCTAGGGTAGTGGTATCCAAAGCGGTGCTCGGTGAGGGAAGCGTCGTCCTGAAGCACAGCCTCTGCACCGATACCTACTGCGCGCTCCCCGAGACGGCCATTATGGTGCTGGATAACAGCTCCGGCCTCTACAAGGTAACAATAGGTCCGTTCCAGGAGAAGGATGCCTCGGACCTGCCCTATATCGACATCCGCTTCCACGTCGAAGCAACAGGCACAGCAACGGACGGGACCTCGGGTCCCGTCAAGGGCTCATCGAAGGAGATAACGGTCTACTTCAAGGAAGATGGTCCGGTAGATGATGATGACGATGATGGGAACGAGTCGCCTTTCCCCCTGTTAGCCCTATCCCCGTTAGTTCTCTTTCCCCTACTTCGCCGTGCAAGGAAGAGGACCCATTGAGGACCTGGCACATCTCAGGTGGCAATGCCATCCTCGATGATGTCCACAGTCATCCTTCTTAGCGTAGCGCTCTCAAGGATTTCAAGGGCGCTCTGGGTCCCGGGAAGGACGAGCTCCCTACCGTTCTGCGGACGTCTCGCCATCATGACGTCCAGGGCCCCCATTGAACTACCGTCCCCGTCAGAGGCGACGAAGAGGACGGGGCGGATGCCGCCCCAGTTCTCGGCGGCCTGGGCTACATCCAGGTCGTAACAGTCCAGTGTGGGTGAGATTACCACCGCGGACATCATACGGACTGAGGTCATCCTTGCGGCCTGATCGAAGCCGTAGAGCCCCCCTTTACCAAGGCCCAGGAAGGAGCTCTCCTTGCCAGCATCTGTGTTCGGTCTTCCTTTCTCATCGAGACCCGAGACCCATTTCTGAGCGGCGAGCAGATCGCGCTGGAAGTTCAGGAAGTCCTTGTGGCCCATCATGGTGTGATCGTACTTGATGTTCGGGGTCTTGACATTATATATCGATTCGCCGTGGCCCCTCAGGTCCAATGCGACGACGTTATATCCCTGCTTGACAAGCCATGGAGCCACCTCCGAGAAGACCGTTCGGTCCTGGCCAATATCGTGGTAAAGATAGACCGTCGGGGCCCCATCCTCCGCTGCGGGATAGAAGGTACCGTTGATCACTGCCCCGTCGTCCGAGGCGAAGAAGAAGGACCTGGGCGGCCTTCCCTTGCTCTCTCCCTCGCGGAGCTTTGTGATGAAGAGTACCCCAGCGGCGATGAGTATGAAGACGGCCATCACCGCTAGCACCATTCCCGCTGCATCAGCGAGGCTGAGCTTGCGGTCGGATAATGCGCTGCCCCCCTTCGCCTCCCTCATCCTCTTCACCGGGTCCTTACCGGGATGGAGCCTTCGGTAATGCGCCTTGATGTTCTTCCTCTGGACCACCGTTCTACAGTCCGGGCATTCCACCCTGTCCTGTCCTAGTACCATGGTAACCACTGTTGTGATGGCATCTCTTCATAAATCAATCTTTTGAGACATTATCGGGACCATGCCCTGGTCCGGACCCCTTGCTGCCCAGAAGAAGCCTCAACACAGCATCGTCCCTCTCAATTGAGGAGAGAGACGCAAGCTCCTCCCTGGGGAGCCCCCGGACATAGGTCAACGCGGAGGGCGACCCGCCGCATGCCGAATGGAAGGCCCTGGACAACGCAACGGGAAGCCCAGCCTCGACGCAGCTGTTTACGAAGATATCCAAAGGGAGCCCCTTCAGCTCGATAGGGCTCCCCTTCACCCTGTGCTCGCCCTCGACCAGCAGCACGAGAGGGGGCGATCTCAAATGTTCTGGCCACGAGCCGTCGCGGGGGTCCTTGATATCAAGCTCTCCGCCGGACATGAGGACAACGGAAAGGTCCATCTCACCCGGGCCGTTGAGCACCAACAGATCGTAGCTCCCCTCGTCCATGCAAAGTTCATCGGATGGCCCCCTCTCGAGCCAAAGGACCCTGAGCCCTCTTAGATTGGCATGTCCTACGATCAGGGTCCTCTTGCCCATACCGGCGGCTCCGGTCACGACAGCGAACCTATCTTCTTTCAGAAGTCGGTCCAGCATGCCCAGCTCCTTGGCCCTGCCCACAAGCTTGAACGGAGGTTTGGGTGCGGTAGAAATCGTGTATCCCCTCGGTATGCAGTAACCTTTGCTCGTCCCTGAACCCATAGAGGCAGATAGCCAAAGCAGCTCGTTCCACCTCAGCTTGCCGGATGTCGAGAGCAGGACCGACATGGGAAGGGGCGGTCTCTTAAGGGTCGAAAGCTCGTCGTTCAACCTCCTTGAAGCGTCAACGAGCTTCTCCTCGCGCAATGCCCCCTCCGGTCCCGCCCAGGAGAGAGGCTCCTCTTTGGCCCGTTCAAATATTGCCGAGGCAGAACCGGCCCCCTTATCCGTGAGCCTGTAGACCTTGACCCTTCTCGGCCTCCCCGGGACCCTGCCAATACCCTCGACGACCAGACCGTCGGAGATGAGGGGCGCAAGTACCCTGGGCACATGGGTCCTGCCAATGGAGCATTCCTGTGCTATGGTCTCCTGGTCAGAGAAGCTCGATGCGGGGTCCGCCGGTCCGGCCCTCTGCAGAAGATGGACAAGGAGCCTGTCACCGGACGCGTAGGGCAGCGCCGTTCATACCCCCTTGCTGCGCTTCCTCTCCATTGCAGCCCTCACAAGGCCAAGGAACAGAGGGGCGGGTTTGACGGGATGGGAAAGGAACTCGGGGTGGAACTGGCAACCGAGATGGAACCGGTTCCTGGGCAGCTCGCCTATCTCCATCTTGATACCATCCTCCGAGACGGCGGAGAAGACGTAACCGCCCGCCCTGAGCCTGTCCAACCAATCCGGGTTGATCTCGTAACGGTGCCTGTGACGCTCCCAGATCTCCTCCCTCTTGTAGAGCTCGTAGGCCCTGGTCCCCTTCGAAACTATGCTCTTCTGGGCACCCAGCCTCATGGTGGCCCCCTTCTGGGTGACCCTTAGCTGTTCGGGGAGGATATCAACGACCGGATAACGGGTGTCGGGGTCGAACTCCGTTGAATTGGCGCCTTTGAGCCCCATCACGTTCCTTGCGTACTCGACCACGGCGAGCTGGAGACCGAGGCATATCCCCAAGAAGGGGATATCGTTCTCCCTTGCGAACCTTATGGCCTCTATCTTACCCTCGGTCCCCCTTATGCCGAAACCACCTGGGACCAGCAGACCATCACAGGTCCTGAGGGCCTCGAGCATATCCTTGAGGCCTTTCTCGTAACCTTCACCTTTCTCGGGGGCGTTGAGCCACTCCACCTCGACGCGCGCACAGGCCTCGGCCCCGGAATGCTCGAACGCCTTGTAATGGGAGATGTAGGAGTCCTTCAGACCTGTGTACTTGCCGACTATGGCTATCCTCACGACCTCTTCTGGCTCCTCGACCCGTCTGGTGTATTCCCTCCAGTCGTCAAGGTCGGTCTCCCTCTTGGCCAGGGCAAGCCGGGTCATGACATGGTCGGTGATGCCCTGTTCATGCAGGAGGAGCGGGACCCTGTTTATGGTGGGGACGTCATGGGCGGAGAAGACCGCCTCCGTCGGGACATTGCAGAAGAGGGATATCTTCTCCTTTGTGGACCTATTGAGCGGTTCCGCGCACCTGCCCACTATCACATCCGGTTGGATGCCTATGGCCCTCAGCTCCTTGACCGAGTGCTGGGTCGGTTTGGTCTTCTGCTCCCCGACGACCCCCATTATGGGCACCAGGGTCGTATGTACGAAGAGCACGTTGCTGCTCCCCAGGACCATGTGCATCTGCCTGGCCGCTTCCAGGAACGGCATGGACTCTATGTCGCCTACGGTCCCTCCCAGCTCCACCATGCAGACATCCGCACCGGAGGCGGCGGCCACCTTCGTGATTGTGTCGCGTATCTCGAGCACTATGTGTGGGACTATCTGCACGGTCTTGCCGAGGTAGTCCCCTTTGCGCTCCTTCTCTATGACCGAGCGGTATATCTTACCGGTGGTTATGTTATGGTGCGAGGAGAGATGGATGTCCAGGAACCTCTCGTAATTGCCCAGGTCCAGGTCGACCTCCCCTCCGTCGTGCAGCACGAACACCTCTCCATGTTCGTAGGGGTTCATGGTCCCTGCATCGCAGTTGAGGTAGGGATCGACCTTGATGGCGGTCACCTTGACGCCTGAGCGCCCGAGCAGCAGACCTATGGAGGAGGTCACTATGCCCTTGCCTAGACCTGACAGCACCCCGCCCGAGACGAATATGAACTTCACTTTGACCCCCCATAGGATATGGTGAACCGGTCAATAAATGTTCTTGATGGGCCGGCGATGGGATGTTGCCCTGGTGACAGAACATCCTCAATGGTCCCTTGCGCCCGGTATGAACCTTCCCAGGAAAGCATCCACCGACCATTCGACCGCCCCTTCCGGGGAACGTTTCACCCAGTATGGGAACAGGACCCTTTCCGTCCTGAGCACCTCAAAGGTGGAGGGATCGAAACCGTAGATGACCTCCTGGTAGATGGTGCTCATAAGGGAATCCCTTATGAGCCTATCCTGTGTGATGCTATCCTTCATGAGCCTTTCCAGCAATATGACCCTGCCATCCAGATCGGGGTCGGCCCCTGCGGCCACCGGGGTCTGGTCCGAGGGGGGGCCTTCCCTCAGGCCTGGGAGGGAGCAGAGCTCGGAGGAGATCGCAGAAGGAATATCATAGGGGCGTTTCTCGGTCATGTTGATGAGGAAGCTCCCCGTCCGTTCGAGCGGCTCCAGCTGTCCAGACCGCAACATATAGCGTACGTCCAGGAGCAGATGGGGGACTAGAACGAGCTCGGGCTGAGGGTCCACCTGTGCGCCGGCCTTGGTGCAGGCCTCCTCGCCGTTCAACTTGACCGGGGCAAGCCGGAACCCCTTCCAGGGGTCGATGGTCCTCTGTTCAGCGATGGGGGGCGCCTTTGCAGCGACTTCCGAGAGGGTGGATGGCTCGATGAATGTGGATGACATGTCCCCCAGCATCTCCATCATGCTGGAGAGGGATGCTCCAAGGTCTACCTTGACCGTTCCAGGGACTTCGGACATTGTCTCGAAAGGGGCTGCTTTCCCTACCTCGGGAGCATTCACCGTCCCGCTCAGCATGGAACGGATATCAAGCGTTTCGACAACAGCCTTACCGGACCTCGGGGATGGGGGCAGGGTCGAACTGACAGCAGCAGGGGGCGGGACCGCAGACCGGTCTGGCTTGCTTCCTGCCCCTCCCAGTGCTACCTCTCCAAGGGATAGGGTCAATGCCATTCGGTCCCATACGGCGACATTCTCGCGCGCAAGGACCGCCCTGGCCTCCCTGCCCGGGACCACGGGGGCCAAGAATATCATCCTCGATGCGGAATCGTTCCCCGCCATGGAAACGAACATCTCTATCTCTCCTTCGGTGGGGGGCGAATCCGCCGCCCCATAGCCGACGGCGGTTGTGACACCTTCCTTGGTCAGCAGAAGGTAACGGTTGTCCCGCGAGGATGTGATGACGGAATAGCCCCTGGACAAAAAGACCGCTTCCACCAGTTCGTGCAGGTCTGCGCAGGTCATCTTCCTTCCTTCCATTTTGGCGATATTCCCTCAATCGTCCAGGCTTCCAAGGACATCCAATACCTCGTTCTCGAACCCATCGGCCCCCCCTTTACCACGGGGCCGCAGAGGTTTCGACCGGCCGTTCTGAGGTCCGGCCGCTTGACCGGACCTGGCCCTGACAGGGGGTAGGTCGATATCGAAACCATCGTCCTTTACCTTCTTCTCGGGAGCGGATATTGGAAAGAGCGGCCTTGCCCTAGGGACCGTCCTCTCAGGCTTCGCAGAGGCCTCGGCCTCCCTGACAAGCCTCTTCTTCTCTGCTACCTCCCTGCGGAGCTCACTTGATATCTGCCGCGCCCTTGCCCTCTCCTCCCTTCTGGCAGGACTGCTGATCAACCTATAAAGGGCTATGAGACCAGGGTACTTCCCTTTGGGTAATTTGCGCTTCCTGAGGGTGAACATGTTGATACCTATGTTGAACATGATGAGCAGGAACAATAGGTACAGGACGATGGTCCATGTGAACGGGACGAAGACCGTATCGAGCCCCAGCGTATAGACCGAGAACGACATCTCGAACCAGTTCTCCTCGGTCCTGTCACCGTCTATGACCTGGAACCTGGAGTTATGGGATACCGCCCTCACATTGAAGTCGAGCACCTCCATGTGGTATTTGAACTGCTGCCGCCTGGGGGGAACGATCCTCAAACTCACTCTGCCATCCGCCCTGGGCGGAATGTCCAGAACGGTGCTCTCGAACTCGAACGACCAGCCGCTCTTCGCATAGGTGACCTCATTGGGAATGGAGAGCTCGACCCTCTCGTTCCCGTTCCCCCTGTTCCTGACGATGACATCGAGCTCTGTCGGTTCTCCTGGTCGTATCTGCACCATGGGGGGGTCGAACATGAGGTCCAGGTAATGGAAGGGTTTGATATTGACGTAGATGTAGAACTCCTCGATGGTCCCCGTGCTCCATGACTGGACCCCCTGGCTGAAGGGTGTGAACCAATCCCCCCAGACCCTGACCTTGATGAGACCCCCTACGACCGAGGAGTAGTTGATCATGGGAGTCACGAAGATATTGATCATTATATCCGTGTGGTTGAACTTGGATATCGGGTCGAAATCCATTATCCTTGGGAAGACGCTGCCACGAACGATATCGGGCCTGCTCGATTCGAAGTTCAGGTTGGCGAGCACCCTCGTTCTCAGTGCCCTTGCTGATCTGAAGAGGTCCACCTTCCCCCGAACGCTCTGCATACCTGTGGTCCCGGGCCCCGTCAGGACATCGACCACATTGCCCTCATCGCCCCTTGGATAGAGTGAAATTGCGAGCGATACTGGTCTGAGCGCATCGGCCTCCCCGGTCGTGCCATTGTCTAGGACCGGGTCCAATGCAAGGAGCAGGGTCGATAGTACCAACACTATCGTGAGAACGAGAGCGGGCCTCAATGGGCCTTTGCCGAGAACTTTCATCGAAGTCATGGAGGGCCTCATCTGTCCTGAGGGGTGTCAACCTCCTCCACTATCCTCTCTCCTGCATAGACTGCGTCTATGGAATGGATGGAGCCAGAGAGCTCCTCTATCGCCCTCCGTATCAGATTGAAGTTCAGCGATGACCCCTCTATGACCACTTTAATGCTCTCCGTCTCCTGGTCCACCTCTGCCAGGAAGATGGATACCCCTGTCACATATTTCATCTCGGAAAGCCTTTCCGAGTACTCGACTATGTCTGGATCGTGCGGTTTGAGGACATCGAGGACGATCTTCCGTATCTTGGTCAATTCGGGTCTCCCCTTGGGCGGCCATCTATTTTATACCGGTTGATGATATCATGGCGAATCTATAAAAGATTTGGGTAAGGGCCAACGCTGTTCGTCTGGGCCCGCCCAATAAATGGCCGGGGAGCGCTAGATGCCGGACAAGGAGCCTTCTTTCATCAAGGGGATGTTGGTGTCGCTTGCCATCTACACCGCCTCCCTTCCCATTGCCGTGATCCCCCCTATAGGTCCCATGCTCTCGATCACCATAGTCCCCTACCTATCGTCGGCGCTGGGGACCAGGTTGACGCGTTCCAGGGAACGCCTCCCTCTCGCACTGACCACGGCCCTCATATGGTCAACCGTCGAGACGGTTCTGGTCCTGGCCATCATGATGAAAGTCGGCAACATATCGCCTATGGGGTTCAAGCTCGACAGTTTGGGCACTATTCTCCTTATGGTGCTATGGCTCTCCAATCTGGTCTTCGGCTCATTGGGAGCGGTTCATCCCTGGAAGGACCCTTTCACCGGACCTGAAGAGGGCCCGGACAGTCCATGAGCAGCGGCCCAACGCATCACTGCAAGCTCACTGAGGCAGTTGAACCGCTGGTGGTGTCGGTGCCGGGGTAGCTGGTACCGGTTGGGCCATCGGAGGTTGACCCGCTGTGTTCGGGGGTTGATGGACAGGCGCAGCGGTGGGCGCTGCCGGTTGGACAAGTGGAGCTATCATCTCGTCCGATGGGAGCGGGGCCGATGCCTGGTCTCCGGTCGTTCGCTCGATGGCGGCAAGCCTCTGGGCCGAGTAATCCGACCACTGGGCCTGTTTCTGTTTCTCCGCCATCTGCTTCCTGGCGGCCTCCTTGAGCATGAGCTGCTGACGCCTGAGCTCCTGGTCCTCCTGGAAAAGCCTTTCCATGGACCTGTCTGCCTTGCCAATGAACCCGACCGCGGCAAGTATGATGCCTATGATCAGCAGCAGTATACCGGGGAGCAGGAATATCCAACCGGAGAGGTAGCCCTTGCTCCCCCATGAGGCGGGACCGGTCGCGACCGCTCTCTCCTCCCCCAGTTCGTTTGGCTTGCTTTCGACCTTGATGAGGACCTTGTCGCCCTTCTCCCCTATGTCCTCCTTGGAATAGACCCATACATCGGGTTCCTTGTCAACACGACCGTCCCGGAGGGCTATCACCCTGTTGTCTATACCATCGCCAGCGATCTCGTAAGCCTTGAGCCTGAAGTAACCATGGTCCCCGCCCTCCCAAGGGGTGTCCTTGTCATCGACGACCCTTGTTATCTCCCCGTACACGTACTGCTCGGGGTCGCTCATCTTGTAATGCCATGCTCCCATGTCATAGACCGGATCTATGTCGGTCGGGGTGAAGAGCACGAACATCACCACGAGATAGATGACCACTGCCAGCAGGACCCCCACCAGAGAGACCATGCCACCCGCCCCCATCAGGAACGGGTTCCTGATCCTCGATACCTTCATAGTAGCGAGCTTCTCCTGGATCTCGTCCTCCTTGGCCACGTTAGGGGCCTCTTCCCCGGGAACGAACACGAGCGCTGAGCCGCAGAACGAGCATTTCTTGACCTCGCCGTAATTGTTCCTGCCGCACTTGGGACACCTAGTGGACGTAAGCCCTCACCCGCCCTGGGAGATGTTTCCTCGACTAAAATATATTTCTATGCTGGTAGAATGGTCCGTGGGGGGACCGCACCCGTTCAGAACGGACCTAACGGTAGTACGGGACATATCGACGAGAACGGTCCTTTCGGGTCCTATTTGATGCTCTCGAGCACGCTCGTAGCGTTCCAGATAAGGGTTCTGGCATGAAGGGGTATATTGGGGTCATTGGACAGTTCCTCGAGCACCGAGACCACGCCTGCGCACCTGACGTCCAGAGCGGTCCTGTTGTCGAACAACCTCTCCTTGGAATCCTTGGCACCCTTCCTTATGTTCCGCGGAACGGAAGTGTCCTCTGAGAGCATGTCAAGGAGCGTTGCGACCTGCTCGAGCTTTTTATTGGCTGCCTCATTGACCATAGCTATACCTCCTGCTACAACATGGGAAATCCATGCAGGGAATGTTACGCTGTATAAATAGGTTTCTTAAAAAAAAAGGGCGGAGCTGATCGAGCTCCGCCCATCGGTCCTCTGACCCCTTGGCTCACTTCTTTTCAGGGATGAGAAGGGTGACCCCGCATTCCCTGCATGGGACCTCTGCGGGCCTCTTGTCTATGGTAACGACCTGCACCGCTTTACACTTGCGGCACTGTATCCTCACAGGCTCCTTGCGGGGTTCCGGGGTCGCCGGACCGAGGGCGGCAGGACCGCCGGCCGGAAGGCCAGATGGCCCCCTTGGAGGCATGGGTGCTCCCGCAGCCTCCTTGACGACCTTCCTGGGACCGCCCTTGTCCATGCCCCTCTCCGCCTTCAGCCTTGCAACGACATCCTCGAGCTCCCTGACCTCCCTCTTGCTGTTCCAGCCTATGAATACGGCCACGAGCAGGGCTATCAGGAAGAGGATCAGGAGAACGGCAAGGAGCCAGCCGGAACCGAGTATGCTCGAGAGGCTGAACGCCGATATGTCCCTTGTGACCTTCGCCTCATTGTTGCCCGTATCCCTCTCTATGAGGTCGGGGCTTACGACGACCCGAATGTTCCTCGAACCGGACTTTGCTGTGTAATCGAAGGTCAGGGTAACGGAACCGCCAGCGGCGATGTCCTCCGTCCTGACATCTATCTGGTCGTTGCCGTCGTAGAGGGCTATCTCAGCATCCTCCGCCTTGAAATCGCCCGAGTTCCGCACCGTTACCTCTATCTTGTACTTCTCTCCGGGGCTCATGGGGGATGGGACCTTCATGGCAGTCTCGGTAACGACAAGGTCCGGCGCCTTTGCCCAGATGTGGAACGTGGCACTGGTCCTCCCACTCTTACCCTCTATGGCCCCGTTCGCGGGTTGGACCTCGAACCGGAGGGTCTTGTTGCCGTAATCGAACCCGGACACACGGGAGAAATCTATGCTGACCTTGAACGTCTGCGCATCCCCTACCCGAACGATCGGTCTCGCTGGGGTCACGGAAATGCTCCATCCGGTCGGGGCCGTCGGTACCTTGACGAGGAAGGTATCGTCCTTGTTCCCCAGGTTCTCGACGGTGAACTCGAGCTCGAGCGTCTTCAGATCGTTGACGTTCCAGCTGTAGGGTTGGTTGACGCTCGTCGTTGGGTCGGAGCTGGATAGGTACGCCTCATAGAACTGCTCCACCTCAAGGGTGAATGTTATGGTCTCTATGTCCTCATCGGAAGAGCCGGTGGACCTTACCTCGACATCGAAATCGTACTTGCCTGCTTTGACCTCGTCGGGGTCAAGAACATAGGTGCCCTGTGTCGTCTCGCCTAGATTGGGGACCGCTATCTCTAGGGTGACATATGCCTCCTCCTTCTGGTCCAGGGTCAGGGTCGCCGGTGACAGTTTGGCCCACTTGCTCTTGGTGCCTTTGACCGACATCTGATAGGTGTCCTGATTGTTGCCCTTGTTCTGGACCTTGAAGGTGAAGGTGGCCGTCTCGCCCAATTTCGCCTTCTCCTCGTCATCATCGGATGTCAGGAGGTGATCGAAGCTCTCCTTGACAGTGACCTGGAGCACAACGAAGGCGGTAGCCTTCTCCCATTCGGCCTTGTTGTTCGAGTCCCTCTTTACAGTGACATTGAAGAGATATTTACCGGCCTTCGCCTTCTCCGTATCAAGGGGTATCCTCACCGTCAGGACGAACTTGGATTCATCCCCGGTCTTGCCCTGGGCCTGGAGGGTCACCTTCACCTTGGACAGGGTCGACCAGCTGTTGTCGCTGAGCTCCTTAACCTCTATCCGGAAGGTATCCTCCTTGTTCCCCTGGTTCTCTATGGTGAGGTCGAATGTGACGTCCTTGCCCACCTCGGATTCGAGCTTATCGTTGACGACGTCCAACGAGACACCGTAGGTCTGGGCGACGTCTATGGTTATCTCCTTCCACTGCGTCACATAGTCCTTGGTATTGTCCCATGACCCGTCCTCCCCTGCGGATATCCAGCGGAGCTCGAAGCTGTACTTCTGGGTAAGGGTCGTGACGGGCATCTCCACCCTCACGGTGACTGTGGCATCCTTGCCCTTTTGAACATCGAAGACCTGGGGTGTGTTTGGCGTGTAGCTGAAGACGAAATCTATGGGGAGCTCCTCCCTGAGCTCCAGTTTGAAATCATCGGCCCCGGTCCCTGTGTTCCTGACCATGATGGTGTAGACCGCATAGATCTTGGAACTGTCCACTGGGTCCAACTTGGTCCTATAGAGGTCGTCACCGAGTATATCGCATCCATAGGCCTGCTTGATGGTCGTCGTGAGGACAAGCACGCTCGAATAGATATCATCTGACCTGCCCGTTTCCCCCTCGGAATAGGCCCATATCACCGAATCGAACTTGCCCGGTGTATAGTCGTCCTTGGGTACCCTCACCGTGACCTTAATGGTCTCTGAACTGTCCTTTAGAATGTTCCCCGTCACTTTCTTACTGAGGATGACCCAGGTCGGGTGGTCCGACTTGGGCGTGCTGGCCCAATCGACGCTCGATGGATGGTAGGTTGTTATGGAGACGACCTCCAGCTTGAAAGAGTCGGACGCCTCGCCCTTATTGATGACCTGAACATCGTAGGTGACCTCTGTGTACTCCGCATCTACATCCGGAACAAGGTCCTTGGTCTCCTCCGATATAGAGAGCTCGACAGCCCTTCTTGCCAATACGTTCACACTTAGCGGTTGAGTGTCTGTCTTTATCTCGTCGCCCTTGGATTTGGCTGTTATAGTGAAGGAGACCAAACCCGTTTGGGCGTTCTCGGGGACTATGATCTTCAACCAGATGTTCACCTCGCCCTTCGCTGCGATATTGTCCCTTGTGGTATCGGTCGTGTTCGTGTTCCCGGTCTTGAAACCGAAGCTCGCCCACGTTGACTTTGAGGATGAGAGCTCTATGGTGAACCCGTCCACCGTATTTCCTTCGTTCACCAACTTGATGGTGTAGGAAACGGTATCCTTGGGGTCCGCGTCCTTGACGGTTATGGAATCCGATACCAGGAGGTCCACCTTGTAGTTCTCGTCGACTATGACCTCGAAGGTCGCTGTCGAAAAGACCGATTTCCCGGACACTGTGGCCCTGAAGGTTATGGTGACCTTCTCCGCAACCGCTGTGGACGGGACCTTTATATCGACAAGGGCGTCGGTCGCTCCGTTGGGCTTGAGGTTGGAGATGGTCCCGGGGGTTATGGTGATCCAGCTGTTGTACTTGGACGCGGTGCTCGGGTCTATCGTCATGGTGATCGACGACAGTTCGTTGCCCTTGTTGGTCACGTTCAACTTGACACCCTTGAGGGTCGTGCCCACGGCTACCGTGGACGAGCCCTGGGGTATGAGGAACTCGACCTTGTAAACAGGCATTACCTTCAGCTTCATGGTTATGTTGTCCACAACGACATCGTCGTTCTTCTGGGTGGTGGGCCCCTCAGAGACCGCCCTGAACACCATGTTGTACGTTCCCGTGGGGATTATCTTGTCATTTATCGAAGGTATGGATATGTTGATGGACACCCTGACCCTCTGGTTCGGAGAGAGGGTGATGGTGGAGGGGGAGATGGCGATGTTATCGAACTCGAATTCGTCCTCTATCTCTATCCGGAACGTGTCCTTGGACAGGGTCCCCCAGTTCTCCAGGGTTATGTTGTACCACGCCTTCTTTCCCGGTTCGGTCTGCCTGAAGTTGCTTGTCGTCGAGAGGTCGCCCGAGAAAGCGTCCGCGAAGATGGCGGTAAAGTACTTCTCGTCCTTGACCGTAAGGTCACTGGAATGTGTCGCGGTCACCTTGACCCAGACAGAACCCCAGTTGGGGTCCGCCCCGGTAGCGACCGTAACCGTCAGATAGATGGTCTCCTGCTCGAGGGGTGCCAGGACCTTGGTCGTCAAGTTAGAATCGGGTATGGACCATTTCACCTTGGTCCCGTAGTTGGGATGGTTGAGGGATATCTGATAGTAATCCGAGGCCGTTCCCCTGTTCTGGATGATGACCCTGAACTGTATCTCGCTGCCTATGCTCACCTGGCTGCTGTTCACACCGGCCAGGATCTGGACCCTGTGGACCGGTTCAAGGATGAGGCTTAGCGTCAGTTCGGTCCTCTTGTCATCGTTGGTCTGTGTGATGGTCCCGTTGTCGCTCACTACCTCGACGACGATGGAATAGGTCCCAGCGGAAACGCCTGAGCCTATCTTGGGCATGTCCATTAAGAGCTTTGCCGGTTTGGACTGCCCGGCGTTTATGGTTATCTTGCTCTTCTGGTTCTCGGTGAAATATATCGAATAGAGCCCGGTGAAAGCGGGTGGGGCCGATTTCACGAACAATGTTATGGACGGGTCGGTCCCCGAGCCCCTGTTATAGACATCCAGGTCGAAGGTCGCGGTCTCAACGGGTCCGGAGGCGTTCGAGAACTTCGCCTTGACGCTCTGTTTGTTGGCGCTGAGGTCAACGGAGTAGAGCTGGGGGATCTTCACGGAAAGGTAGAGGGTCTTCTTTACTGTGGGGCTGTTCTGGGACGTTGCGTTAACAAGGAATCTGTAGGTCCCTTCGCTGACAGTCGATGGGGCGGAGACGGTGATGTTGAAATAGAACCATCCCTCGGATGCAAGCAGCGGTGTGCTCGATGAGGATACCAATGGCCTCCATGTGGAGTCAATGGTGCCGGTCTCACCCTTTATCGTAAGGTCGAAGGCATCCCTCCCGTTGCCCTTGTTCTGCAGGCGGACCTGGACCTTGTAGGTGCTGCCCGGCTGGCCGTCAGAGACAATGGCACCATTGGGAGCATCGAGGTATGCCCCGTACTTCTTGTTTATGGAGACCGAGAAATCGGAATGGGCCGTAGCGGCCGAGCTTGTCGAGTTCGCATATATCCTGAACCTGTATGACTGCGATTTGACCACGTCAGCATCAGGGTCCATGGTCACGGTGACCGTTCCTTTGGCCTGGGCGGCTAGGGTGATGGTCGAGGGTTCAATGGACGAATCCCGGAAACCCTCGGGGAAGGCGGCATTGATATCGAAAGTGTCCTGGTCGTTCCCCTTGTTAGATACCTCGAATGTGAAGGTCACTGTAGCGTCGGGGTCCACGGTCTTGGTGGAGGCACCGGTGTTGGCCATGCCGACATCATAGTATGCTAGCACCGAGCAGGAGACTTTGACCTGCCTCATGAGGCTTGTATCGCCAACACTGGTCGCATTGACGAAGAAGTCAGCCACGGAACCCTTGGCAGGGTTCGAGGACTTGGAAGGTGTGAATATCGATAGCGTGATGTTCTGCGAACCATCCGGTTGGAGCTTGATCGTCTGAGAGGCGCTCAGACCCCCGCTCCAACCCTTGGAGGTAGATGCGGGAGGGACGTAGAGCTCGAGGTTGTACCTGTCCTCCCCGTTCCCCATATTGGTGACCTTGACATTGAAGGCTACGACGCTCTGGGTGATTATATCGACCGTCTTCACACCATCGGACGAGATGAGACACCCGTAGGTCTGGTTGACCACCGCGCTGATGGTCATCGTCGCTGAGGTGTCCGCATCGGTTATAGATGTGGCCTTGACCTGGAACTGGTAGGTGAGGGCCTTTGCCCCCGAGGGGCTCTGGACCGTCAATTTCGCCTGTTTTGTGGTGGTCGGGGCGAACTTCCCGGAGTTGAAATCGATGCTAGCGACCCATCCGGTCGGGATGGTGATGGCCTGGAGGTTGTATCCGTCCTGGTCGTTCCCCTCGTTCTTCACGTTGAACGTGTAGGTCGTGGAGCCTCCGGGATTAAGGTACCTGATCCCCGGGGACGTCATGGACACACCATAGGTCCTCTTCACATTGGTCGTGAGGAGCAGGGATGCTGTGGAGTTCTTCGCATCCGCCTGCGAGGTCACCGTGACCGTGACATAGCAGTAGCTCTCTATGGTGGCATTTGACGGGGCCCTTACCTGCACCGTGAAGGTGGTGGACGAACCGCTGCCAATATTACCGGTGGTCGTCTGGCTCAAAGTGACCTGCCATGAGGCCGTGGGCTTCTGTGAGACAGAGCTTGCAATATTATACCTGTCCCCGTTGTTTCCTTCGTTCTTGATGGTCAGCAGGTAGGACACGGACTGCCCTACAGAGACCTCCTTGCTCGCATTGTCAACCGTAAGGCTGACATCGTAAGCCCCTGCCGATTCAGCGAAGGGCAGATTGTATATGAACACCGCAAGACCGCTTGCGATGAGCATGATGGTCACAGTTAGCATCAGGTACTTCTTCCATTCGGCCGACATGTTGATTACCTCTGTTCGTGTGAAATGAAATTCCATATATAAGCCTTCGCCGGCGCTTTACTAGCGTTCTTTAAGAAGAACGACATATAAATAAATCCATTTTTCATAATTATGTTATACAAATGTAATAAAATAATTATTTATATCAGACCATTATTACAGGAACTATAAATGAATTTCTGTTAAACGGGTGATGGAAATGAACAATATAATGGCCCTCCGCCTCCAGGAGCCGTCCAGGCAGGTATTGGGACTGTGTGCCTATCTATCTGAGATGCCCATCTCAAAGCTCTTGAACCCGTTCCTAACGGACGGGGTAAGGACGATGTTAGGTGCCCTCATTGTTCATCACATAGATCGCAAATTGATATTCCGGCGGGACTCCTTCGGGTCCTTTACGGAGATGCTGCTCACCGCCGGGTCGGAGCCCATAGGTCGGCCTGCGGGGTGGGACCCCGCTTCCATGAGGGACCGCGTTCCCCGGGTCCTCTTTGACTTCTTCGAGATGATGGGGGAGCTCAAGGCGGTCCCTAGGATGAACTCTACGTTCGAGGGGATCACGCTCGAGATGGATGCTAGCTACATGGACCCCGCCGCCATAAGGTCGCTCTGCCGCTCCCTTGGAGAGGCCTATATCTCGAGCGGGTCGAGCCTGGACAGGCTCGATTACCAGAGATCTGGCGAACTTTTCTTCCACCAGATGGTCCTGGGGTTCTACAGGGCGAACGCCAAAGGGACCGCCAAAGCCCTCACCACGCAACTCTATGCCCATGGTGATTTCCTTGAGAAGCTATCCAGGGAGCTGAAGGACCTCTATTCCGAGAGGACCAGGGCAGGGGTGGTGGAGGCCATAGTGGTATCGGGAACAGGCGGAAAGAGAGGCAGACCCCCGAAGAAGAGGTCTCCGGTCGCCGCCCTTCCTGCAGCGGGCCAGCCTACGCAGAGGACCGCTTGAGGACCCTTGTACCGATCAACCATACATTGACGGGGCGGGGATGGCCCTCTTCCCGCCGGGTTTGGCGACCCTCTGATACCCCCTCATCTTGGCCTCAAGGAGAGCGGCCTCGGCGTAGAGAGGGGTCAGGTCCACCTCAAGGTGCGGGATAAGGGACTTGAGCTTCTCTATTATGACCGCAGCCGCCCTTGCGTCGGGGATGTTCTCCCTGGACTCTGCCAGCAAACAGATGACCTCGAAGTTCCGTTTCTTCCCCTCGTTCATGAGGACGCCTGGTATGCCTGAGATAAGGCCTTCGGAGAAAACGGGGATCCCGGCCTTCGATAACTTGTCCCTGCCCGAGGGGGTGGATGCCACTCCGAAGATGGCCTTCTCTCCATTCGAGAGCGGGGCTTCCTCCACAACAGGTGCTGGTCCCTCCGGTGCGGGCTCCATCACCCCCTCATCGTCATCACCCGGGACCGTCATGACCTGCCCTTCGTTCTCTATGACCAGACCTTCAGGGGATATTATGGTGGCGCATTTGACCTCCTGGGCCCAGTCCAGGACCTTCTTGCATATCATCTTGATGAGATTGGAAGGGGGCTGGAACTCGGAGAGGAACACGACCAATCTGGTGTATTCGCCGGAGGGTCCTTCAATATCACCGACATAGAACCTCACAGGATGGTTGGGCTCTCCGTCCCGGACTACGGATACGGTCGGGAAGAAAACGGAGTCCATTACACCTATGAGCTCCATGTCCAGGGAAGCGACTATGTAGCTAGCCGTGATGGTCGAGACCAATCCGACGCTCGGGAACCCGTCTATGATGATGGCATCCTTTAGGTCTATCCTCTTATACTCGTGGATCTCAATATCGTCCATTCCTACCGCCCTCGGGTGCTGGGATGCGGCCTCTTAAGCCATCTTAAGGGATTTAATTGTGTCGAAGAGGTTCTTCCTGAGGGGGTTCCGATCTATCGAGGGGATCCAATTCGGGTACCGCTATAATATCCATTTTGGGTAGGACCTCGTCATAAGGCGGTTGTATGGGTTCAGGTGTTGCGGATCCTATATCATCGTTGGTTAGTGGCTCATCCACGGTATTCATATCCTCGACCACATCACTTTTTGGTTCTATTGGTATTGGACCGGGACCGTCCATAACACCATCCGATAGGACTTGAGGACCCTGACCTTCCGCGAAAGTTCCATCGTCTTTGACATCCAACAGCTCAGAGGAACCTTTTATCCCCCTCTTCCAAATGAATATAGACACAGCAATGATAATAATTATAAGAAAAAGAGCAATGAACAAGGTGATCATTTGATATCTGGGAGTTGGCCCCTCTGGCGCATCCGAAAAGATACTCCTCTCATCACCAACGGGTCCATGGTCCTTCAAATGGACAGCTATTCTATATTCGCCGTCTTCGGTCAATGTTATTTGACCATTATCATCATCTAGCCTGGATACGAACCGTCCATCCAGGGAGATGATCATTGAAAGGTCAAGGTTCGCATCATATCCGGAATGCTCCACTCTAATTGTTATAAGCTCGCCCTTTTCATATCGTTCTTTCTGCGGCTCTATCTTTATCTCGAGCATCAATGTGCTCAGGTCATAGCTGACGTTCAGGACATGCTCCGTCGTCCTTGCGCTCCCTCCTACTACGGATGTCTCAATGCTGAAGTTATGGATCCCATGGTCGCCATGGACAGGTGTGATCAACAGTTCATCACCCTCAAGCGTGATGAAACCGCTCTCTGTCATCAAGTGATATGAAATGGTCCCGTTCTTGCCGTGATCCGTTCCAAGTTTCTGAACCAACCTCTGCTTCTCCTTCATATCCAAATGAACAGATAAGTTAAGGGTCGGAGTCATACCTTCATACACATCCACTTTCAATCCTACCTCCAGATAACCTCCTCTCCCGTCAGTGATGTTCAATACGACATATTGGACCCCGAGATGGACCATGGTCGGTCTGCTAGTGATCTGTATCCCATCTTCTATAAGAAGCTCCAACCAATCCAACTCGGGCTCTACCGACAACAACGATAATCCATCACCATCGGGATCTGTTATTCCTATCTTATCCCTCTGAACATCACCTGCTTCCACCCGGATGAAAAAGGTCCTCGGTCCCTCAGGAGCTCTGTTTCGAAGAACTACCTTCACAGAAAAGTCCCTGCTTACCACAGAGCCGTTGTTGTCATCCACGGTTATCGTGAGCGTTCTGTTGCCCACATCAGTGATATCCGGTCTAAGCTTGAGGAACATGCCCTCAACCCAACAGCTCCCGTTCCCGTCAAAGCTTGCAGATTTTGTCAGTTCATCTCCATTTACATCGCTTACGTTCAATACATAGCTCGATGTCTCTCCCGTATAGGATACCAGGTCGAACATGTCCCCTATGACCGGGGCAACATTGTAAGGTATCACGAACACATTGATGATATGATGGGACTGGGATCCGTTCCCATCAGATAACGTCAACTTGACCCAGAACACTCCCGTCTGGTCCTCCCCTGCCGTGAAAACAAGATACCTGTTGTCCTTAATGCTGAACCTAAACGGTGCATTCGTGGAATCTACATAGACCGCCACATTGTCCCCATTGGGATCATGGAAGAACAACTCCCTCTCAACACGTATCCCGGGATATGTGGTGATATTATCTACGGGCTCAAGGACCGGGGGAAGATTGAGATAGAGGACCTCGACAACGAACTTGCCGGTATCTCTTGTACCATTTCGATCATAGACCGTGACGTTGAACTCGACGAAACCCACATCATCCTTCTTGGGTCTGTATGAGAACTCTCCCGTACTGTTGTCAAGATCGAACTCTACTTCCCTACTGGCTTCGAGCTTGAAGTACGGCAGGTCCCCGTCAGGGTCCGATGCAGTGAAGGTCAAATTCAGCAATCTGCTGGTCTCAACCCTGTGCTCTGATATGAACGGATCAAGCTCAATCTTCCTGTTCCAGGGCTGCCCCCAGGGAACTATCAGCGGATACCTGTCAACACTGTCAGCATCTATGTTGATGGGACGATCAACTATCCCGTCCCCGTCCCAATCGTTGTAATCATCCATGTCGGACCAGTAGTTCCCCCAAGTACCATTGTCCCAGGTGTTTGCTCCTTCGTCCACTGCGTGGACATCGTTCCCTACAAGATTATTCCTGTCCAGGATAAGGTTCCTTGCCGAGCTTTCAATGACAATACCTTTCCCGCACCCGCTTATGTTATTCCGTGACAGCCCTCCACCGTCCATATATCTCAAACGAACCCCTTCACTGCAATTCTCTATTACATTGTCTTTCGGTAATATGTCCGGCTCATTGGAGGATAGATATATTCCCGTTGAACAGTTTTTGATATCGTTCGAATCGATTTTGATGGGATATCCGGATAATTCAATGGAATTTGTAATATTTATTCCATTACCAGTAATATTATCTATTATATTCTTTTCAATGTCATATCCCAGAACTTTATCTAACGATATTGCATCCGTTCGTATGTTTGAAATGATATTTTTTTCTATCCTCAACTTATCATTTTCTTTAGTAATAATCCCACTACTACAATTTTTTATAGTATTATTAAGTATATTTATAGAAGATGGTGGATTAGCATAATTATAATGATAAATATCGATTGCATTATCTACATTTGTTATGAAATTATTTAAAATATCTGTTTCGGTACACATTCCTTTTATACCATATTTCCCACAATGGATAACATTGTCTTTGATAATCACCCGATATTCATCGATATTTGCAGCTTGGACTAGTAATTCGATATTAACATTTTCAATATTGAAAAAAATATTATTATTAATATTGAAAGATGAATAACCATCTCTTGAAAAAATTCCATTTTTTGAATGGAATATTCGATTATTAATAATTTCAGAATTTAAAGCAATATCAGACCGGATAGCATAAACGTTACATTTTTCAAAATGGTTATTATTCACTTTATAATCATGACCAGTAATATTACCTAATCCGTACATAGCATTAATTATTGTATTATTAGTAATTGTTGTATTTTTTAATAATAAAGGACGATTTTTTAAAATATTATTGAATTTTATTGCAGTATTATTAATATCTTTAAATGAAGATTTAATGATCCGATGACCTATTAAATAATAATATTCATTACCATTGAACTGGACCGCATTCTCTTTAATATCTATGAACGAACAACTGTCAATCACCGAATTCGATGTCAGCTCTTGACAAATTGGATTATAGCTTCTATAGAAACTAACATTAAAAAAAATTGCTGAATCACATTTTATCAACAATCCATAACCAATATTTACTTCACTTCCAATATATGATATATTAGTATCGGATATTTTAATGTTCGAACTGATATTAGCTTGTATGAAATAATTATAACCATAATTATCTGAATAGCCTCCCGTCCGATTTATCGTCAAATAACTACCGTTCCTTATCTCAAACCCACCACCAGATGCCACAATGATGTAGAACTCACCATCATAGGAACAGTTGAAGACCATTTTTGTATTGTCTATAACCAGCTTCTCTTCACTTGCTACTACGATCGGTTCATTGACATAGTACGTCGTCGAATTGATGTAGCGGATTTTGGTGTAAAGAGGGCAATCATTCAACTTTCCATTGGTGTCAAGATCTCTCTCTGCCATGTATCCTTGAACGAAAATGCCGGAAAAGAGCATAAGAACGAACAACGATACAATCCGACTATGCATCTTATGCACCTGCTCCATTCTCCATGAACCGTCTTCGATATATCCGTTCCGGTCCATCCTTGGATTCATGGTCCGCCCTGTTCATCCCTTATGTTCAATATCATGAAGACCACTTCTTCCCAATATGTGGACCCTACCTTGGAACTTCCATAGTTGTAAGGTGTGTTCAGGTAGGGCATCGTGGGTGGACAATAGACCGCTATCCCTTGCGTACTTGTGAAGTTACAGTAATTCTCATCGTGTCTCTCGTACTCAATACCCCTCGCATCCCGGTCATTGTTCCATAGTATATCCGAGATGTTCATTGCTGCGTTCAATATCTGAACATAGACTCCATCCCCCGGATATGCAGATACGTTGATGAAGGTCTGTATGAAATGATAATAATCTATCTGAGTGTAAGAAAACAGACTCATGTTGATAGGGCGTGGTTCATATAGTATCCAATTATTTCTGTACCAATCTGTTGAATAAACAGAAGCCGCAACTGATAAGACATTCTTATACCAATATGGATCTATCGTTATCCCATATAGCAGCAATTGGTTCATAGTTGTCATCTCATTGATCAAATTAGAATTCCTCAAATATGAACAGTTCATGGTCGAACACGTCAATCCCAAAGAACTGTCCCAATCCGCAACATTGAAGGGT
>JALOTP010000021.1 GCA_025457865.1 Thermoplasmatota archaeon
CAGCTTCCTTTGCAAAATATTGAACTGTCATGTCCGCGCCGAAGTTGTCGATCCTGACGAAGATGAAGTATAGGCCATCATCGTTAAGCCTTGTCACAGGCAGCGAATTGGTGTTCTGCAGCTGGACCTGTGTTATCGCCAGGTCCGGCAGGCCCGCGGCGGAGTTCGTCCGGGTCATCTCGTTCTTAAGTACGACCGTCTGGCCCCCGTTCGGCCTCTCGGTGGTGATTATGACATCGAACCCAGCGGAGACCCCGGTTATGTCTATCGTGAGGATCTCACTGGGGGCCCACGACTCATCATTGGGGGCGGTCAGGGTGAAATATGAGTTCCTCAGGAACTCCGTCCCATCTTCGTTCCTGATCACTATGAAGGTCCCCGTTCCCTTGAGGACGTCCCCTCCCCTGTGTGTTATGACAAGGTCGTTCCCCTGGACACTGGCCCAGAGGTCGACATATATGCCCTCCTCCCCCTCCTCGATCTGGGAGGTCCACAGGGCCACGAACCCGGCCAAGGCGACCGAGATGCCCAGAAGCAGTACTGTGCCTACCGCTTCGGACACACCGAGCGCCCATGAGATGTCCTTCTTCTTGAAATGCCTAACGATCGAGGAAACGTCCTTCATACCATCAGCTCCCTGATGGAAGGGACCACCCCATGGTACATATATAAAGGGTCAATAGGTAATTACCAACAGATTACCTATCCCCAGTCCTCTCCGCCCTCGCCCATGTCGTTCATATCAATGGAGAAATCCATGTCGGATATGGACGCATCGTACCTGGCCCTGATCTCCGGGTTCAGGAGGATCTCCTTTGCCTTGTTTATCTTGATCATCTCCTCTATGGCCGTCTCAAGGTTGATCTCCTTATGCTGGGCCACCCTGTCAGGGTGGAAGAAGGCCGCTTGGTCCCTGTACTTCTTCTTGATCTCCTGGGGCGAAGCCGTTCTATCAAGACCGAGGAGCTCGTAGAGGTTGTAGTTGAAATCGAACTCGGTCGAAAGGTCCACCTCGGCGGCGTTCTCGCCGCCCGACGTGTATGTCGATGAGGTCTCATAGAGCTCCCTGAGCTTCCTTGCCATCTCATCGGCCTGGGAATTGGACATGGTGTTGTTCTCGTCCACGACGAAATCGGTGTCATCCCGGGTCCTTCGGTGGACTATCAATATGGCCGGGACGATCACGATTATGGCCAGTAGGAGCGCTATGGGTATGATGAAATAGAGGGCTCCCTCCTTGCGCAGCAGGTCCAGCAATGTCTGCTTTTCCCCATCGTCCTTGACCTTCTTCACGGTTATGTTGAACCTGACCTCCCTCTCGGTCGAACCGTCACTGACCACCAGCCTAACGGTGTGTTTTCCCTCATCGATGTTGAACAGGCTCCTGTTGAAGACCCTGTTCATGGAGAGCGGGTTCATATCGACGTCCTCTATGTACCACTCGTAGCCCAGTTCGTCATTGTCCGGGTCGAAGACGAACATAAGACCGTCCAGAGAGAGAGATCTGTTGCTTTGCCAGACACTGTCTTGGTAGGTCCCCGGCACGATCAGGGTCGGAGGTACATTGATATGGATAGGATAGATGGACGAGGTGTTCAGGTTCCCAAGGGTGTCCCTTGCCCTGAACTGGAGGCTAGTGTTCCCGGCACCCATCATGCCCTTGACGGTTCCGAAATAGGATATGGTCCTGGAATCCTCCTGGTCGGGGATGGCCGTCCATACAGACCAGGTCGAGCCTCTCTTTATCCTGAATTCAAGGGAGGAGCCGTTGACGAGTATGGGCGATTGGGCCGGCTGGTCCTGGAACTGGACCTCGAACTGGAACTCCTCGTCCTCGACCCTCATGTCCTTTCCCGGCTTCTTAAGGGAGATGATGGGTGAGACATCATCTAGGAGGACCTCGAACCTCCAGGCCCGGACCCTGAAGAGCCAATCGGACCTCACCCCATCCACCCTTACGGTGAAAGTAACCTTGTCCGAGGGCGTCTTCGGTAGCATGAGCTCGTTCCTGTAGGAATCCGCGATATACTCGGACGGATGGTCGGAGACCGTATCGTTCACTATGACCGCCATTTCTTCGGAAATGGGGGTGAACACGGAGAACGACTCTGTGGGATGGATGTAGTTGAACTTGAGGCCGCTCAGTGTCAGTATGGTCCCTGACCTAAGCGTTGCCCTGTCCTCTATCCTGCTTCCGTTCTCATAGGTCATCACAGGGGTCGTGACATCCAGGTCGCCCCAGATGGTAATAGAGACCTGATGGGTCGTGTCAAGCGGGGCGATCGATCCATTGACGATCAATCTCGGCAGGAGCCGGATAGAGGTCTCCATGTCCCATTCAAGGTGGAAGAAGAGGCTGATGTTCACGTTCACGGGTTCCGAGGGCTCCTGGGATATGGTAAGCTCTTTAACATCGACCTTGCCAGCTAATGACAGCTGTGAGAGAGATGAATTGGCGGTATCGTAAGCAAGGAGCCTGTGGATGGTGTTCCCGCTTATGGATGAGACCTCCTCAAGGTCCATCTCGAACGACTGGACATAGGAGAGGAGCACATCGTTGAATGTGAATCCGACATTGTACTGCCTGAACCCGGCAAGGCAGATGTCCATACCCGATCCATCTCCATCTATGGAACCCGAATACTGGACCAAGGCCCTCGTGGACGGACCGTTGGCCCCCGTCCCCGGGACCGCCGCCACGAGCAGGAAGAGGAAGGTCGAGGTAAGGATGATGGCCAACGCCCTGGACAACATGCCGGGACTATCATGAAAGGATGCGTCCGTTGGGGTCGTTCCTCGGGCCCGTACGGACGAACAGTGTCCAATGGATGCCATGATGGACGAAACATACCTGGATTTAAAAAACTTTGTCCGTTCCATGCGAAAACGGGCACATCCCATCTCGAAGGGTCCCGACCGCAAGAGGTTTACATCTCCGTGCCAGCATGCCTCACTGCAAAACGTATTAAAATCTCCATTGTATATAGGGCCCGGGCGACGGGTCGTCCCGGACGCTCATCGGAGTGGGATCGATTTGGCCAGTAACGAGGAGACAAGGATGGTCTTCACCTGTCCTCACTGCAAGGCCAGGTTCCAGGCGGCCATCATGCAGTCACCTAAGGCCTACAGGTGCCCCCACTGCAAGAACCCGTTCACCATAAATCCGGACGGGGACGTACAGAAAGGAGACCGGACCAAGCCAAGGCAGACCATAGAACCGGTCAGGCCGCCCTCCGAGGTCTTTTTTGAAGGAGCTGCCCAGGAGAGAAGTGGGAGCGGAGAGCCATTCGATGAACTCAAGGCAGAGGATGAAAGGGAACTATACAAAGAGGTGCTCGAACAGTTCAAGGAGCTCACTTCCAGGCAGAGATGCCTCGAGGAGACCGATAATCAGGCGCTCGAGATCAAGAAGCTCAGAAGGGAGAACGAGAAGCTCATGGGTCAGATATTTTCTCTCGAGGAGCGATTGGGCCCCAAGGGGGCCTTGACTGGAAATACCGCATCGATGAGGCATGAAGGAAGCGAAACGGACTCTGTGAGATCGAAGCATGAGAACGATGAGCTGAGGTCCATCGTGGAAGGCCAGAGGAAGGGCCTGGACGAGAACGAATCGATCCGGCTCGAGCTCCTTCAAAGGATAGATAGGCTCGAAATGGAGCTTAAGGATGCAAAGGACAGGAGGGGGCAGGAGTTGGAACCTGCCCAAATAAGGTTACGACCAGAGGATGTCGGGTTCGGTCAGTCCAAGGCCGAAACGCTCGAGGACGAAGCCAAGAGGATCGATCTCTGGAAGAAGGAACTGGACGCATACAAATCGAACCTGGAGGAGATAGCCCTTTCTTTCGTGAGGGAGAAGGAGGATATTGAAAGGAGGACCGTTGTCCTTGCGGCCAGGGAGCGGTCGCTTGACGGTCTTGCGGATAGGGAGGGCAAGGTGGCCGAACTGGAGAGGGCTCTGCTGGCCAAGGAAGAGGAACTAAGGCAGCACCTTCGCTCGGCTTCCACTGAGAGTCCATCCCCTGGAACCATGGCTATGGTCGATGAACAGGCAGGCGGAAAGGAGCACCGAATAACAGAAAGGGAAGCTGCCGTCAAGAGGGTGGAGGACCTCCTGGACAGCAGGAAGAAGGAGCTTTCCATCCTCGAGGCCGCCTTGGCGCGCAGGGGCAATGAGCTATCTATGCGCGAAGCCGCGCTCAAGGAACTGGACCGGTCCCTGTCCGAGAGGCAGGAATCCCTCGAGAAGGCGAGGGACAAGCTAAGGGAGCTCAAAGAGCGCATGCACAAGGAGCTCGGGTCCAGAAAAGGTCAGGACGATGCACGTTCAAAACAGAAGGAGCTCAAGGAGAAACTTGAGTCCAAGCAGGCCGGTTTCCAGGAGATGGAAACGAAGATAAAGGACCTGCTCAAGTGAGATGGCCTCTAGCATGATAGGAGGGTAGCTCTTGTTCGCAGGATCGGACCAGGAAGGAACTGCAGGTACAGCAGCAGGCGAAGGGGATAGGGGCAGCCCTGTAGAGGAGCTGAGGTCCCGTTTCAGGGAGGCTGTTGTACGGAACAAGGAGCTCGAGGCCAAGGTATCAGGCCTTGAGAACGAACTCGCTCAGCTCAAGACAGGAACGATCGGGAACGCAGAGGGCCTGTCGGAGCGCGAAGCCCTTCTCGCGGAGAGGGAGAACAAGCTCATGGAGAAGAGGGCCAAGCTCGAAACTTACGTGGCATCCCTCGAGCAGACAAGGGAGAACCTGATATCCTCACAGAGGAAACAGAGAGAGCACGAGGAGAGACTGCGGTCCATCGAGAGCGGTCTTTCTGAAAGGGAGAGCTCCCTTACGGAGAGGGAAAGCTCGCTTCTTAGGGAGCGGGAGGCCGCATCCCAGGCTCCGGCCCCGCAGGTACAGGTGGCAGATGAACAGGTCAAGAAGTACCAGGACATCATCCTCAAGGTCCAGTCATCCCTTCAGGGGGTCAAGCACCAGCTGCAAGAGAGCAACAAGGCCTTGCAGGAACGGGAGGGACAGCTCAATGCGATTTCGGAAGAGAACGCCCGCCTGCGTTCCGAGCTTGACAGCTCGAAGGCCGAACTGGTAGAGAGGACCTCCGCTCTCGAAGGGTTGAGAGCCCGGAGCCCGACCACCGTTCCCACCGGTCAGGACGAAGGCCTCCTTAACAGGGTCAGAGAGCTCGAAGCACAGCTGGGATCCTTCACACAGGAGCGTCAGAGGGCGGAGCAGACGAAGCGGACGCTCGAGGAGCTCAAAAGCCAGCTCAGGGCCCAGCGACTGGACCTTGACCGCAAGGACAGGGAGCTCGAAGGGGAAAGGTCCAGGTACACGGGGCTCGAATCCCAGTTCAAGGATACGGTCGAGAGGATGGAAGCGGAGAGGGCCCGCGTCAAGGAAGCTTTCCAGAGACTGAGGGATAGCAAACAGGAGGAGAATGTCCAACAGATGGGTCCTGACCTCCCTTCGGAAGAGAGAGCGAAACTGGACTCTGAGATAGGGCAGCTGAGGGAAGAGCTCAGGAGGGCAATGGACACATCTGCAGAGGCCACCACTGCATCAGGTGCAGACCTCGAAGAGAGCAGGAAGGAGCTGGGAACGGCGCGGGAGCAGCTCGAGAGGTACAGGACCGTCGTGGAATCCAAGGACGAGGAGCTCATCATCCTCAAGGGAAGGTTAGATGATAAGGAGCGGGAGATATCTGAGCTCACATCCAAGATAACTGATCTCGATGGTAGATTGAGCGGTATGGAGGGCGCTGTGCCCAAGATCAAGCTCGAAGAGGCCAAGGAGGCGCTCAAGGAGTACTATCAGAAGGAACTGGATGAGATGAGGGCCCTCCTCGCTGAGAGCAGGAGCTCCTTCGAGGAGAGGGAGATGGAGCTTTCCCAGAGGGAGGCCGAGCTCGAGGCCCAGAAGGTCCTCCAGGATGACAGCTTGAAGGCCAAGGATGAGGAGCTTGCAGAGAAGGCAAGACTGCTCGAGACCATGAAGGAGGAGCAGGAAAGGCTACGGACCACCCTCGATGAGAGGCAGGTGCAGCTCGCATCGGTGGAAACGACCGCGATAAGGAGGGCTCGCGAGCTCGATACGAAGGAGCAGGAGCTGGACAGGAGGGAGCTCTCCCTTGGCGAACTCTCGAGCGCCCAGGAGGCTTCAAAGCGGTCAGGCGCTTCGGAAGAGGCATCGAAGAAGAAGCTGCAGGAGGCCATCATCGTCCTCCAGGAAAGGCTGGACAGCCTCTCCCGCAGCATGGAATCCACCTTAAAGGACCTGGAGCGCAAGGACACCATGGTCCTTAAGCTCCAGGATGCCATCGTCAAGATAAGGGAGGAGGACGAGGGACATATTGGCAGGCTCAAGACCTATGTTGCAAATGACAAGCAGAACCTTTCAAAGCTCTCGGCCCTCGAGGGCGAGGTCATGTCCCTGAAAGAGTCCCTCAGGGACAAGGAGAGGGAGCTCACGGACACGAGGGGTGCGATCCTGGGTGCTGGGGTCGAGCAAAAGGAGCAGCTCTCAAGGACCTTATCAGAGCTCGAGGCCGCCAGGGCCAGGGTGAAGGATCTGGAGAACGCCATCGAGGAGCGTTCGGAAGGAGCAAAGGCCGAGCTCCAGACCGAGAAGGAGAAGCTGAAGAGGGCATCCCAGCACCTGGCCGAGAGGGAAGAGACCCTGAGAAGGGCCGAAAATGAGCTATTTGACCAGAGGAAGCTCATAGGGATGAGGGAGGGCATGATGAGGCTCGTCCCGGTAGGACCGGTAGCGGGGGAACCCGTCGAGGAGCAGTACTCGTGCCCCCATTGCTCTCACGCCCTCTCCGGCAGGGACATGGAAAAGGGTCTATGCCCTGCCTGCGGCAAGAGGTTCTCTACCAAGGCCGAGGAGGTGGTCGTCTATGAATGCCCCAACTGTTCAAGGACGCTCACGAAGGAAGCGGTCGCTAAGATGGAATGCCCCTTCTGCTCCTCACTTTTCAGCTCTGGGTGAGCGGCCCGGTCCCTCAGTCGAAATACACAACTGACAGTTCGGACAGGACGACCGTTCCGTGCTTCTGGGAATAGACGGTGATGGGTATGGTCAATGTCCCCCTGACATCCTTGTTCCGTGACAGGTAATGTTTCAGGGCCTTGGTGATGTCCAGTTCCACGGCAGTGCCCTCATCGACAATGCCCTGAACCCTGCCATCCATCGAGCCGTCCGCCCCTATGTCTATGGTGACGTTCTCGGGGAACCCTGTGCAACCGAGCATCAGTACGTTGTTGGTATTGACCGAGGTTATCACCAGGTCCTGCCTCAGGTCGCCGTCCATATCGTTGATCTCTATGGCATAGGGGAACGACCCTATATAGAGGTCCAGGTCCTTCTTGAATGATATCCCGTTCTGGTTCCTGAGGAAGACCAGGTTGTTGGTGTCCGTGCAGCTTACGACAAGGTCAAGGAGCCCGTCTCGGTCCCTGTCCATCGAGTTCACGAACTGGGGCCGTCCCCCGACCAGGTACTCGCCCATGTCCTCGAAGGACCCGCTCCCGTCGTTCCTGAGTATGGTGACCGAACCGTTCGCGTTGTTCGCCGTGGCGATGTCCAGGTCCCCGTCGTTGTCCATGTCGAAGAAGGTCCCGGACGTGGGCTCCCTCCCGACCCGGTACTTCACCTGGTCCTTGTAAAGGTAGGTGCCGTCGTTCAACATGATCGAGACCGTGTCGGTCGGGTCTATGTTGTTCCCCCTGTTCACCGTGACAAGGTCGTTGAGTCCGTCACCGTTCAGGTCAGCTATGAGCGAGTCATAGGGCATGTCCTCACCGAGGAAAACGACAGTCCTCCTCTCGAATATCTCATTGAAATCGCTGCCACCCCCGTTGTAGAGGATGGTCACCGAGCTCTGGAAGTAATTGGAGGTGTAGAGGTCCAGGTCCCCGTCCTTGTCTATGTCGAGGGTCCTCAGGCTGTAGGGCCATGCCCCTATATCGTAGAGGAACCTCTCAGTGGTGAACCCACCTGCCCCGTCGGAGCGGAGGACGACAAGTCTGAAGTTCGCCTCGTCGGCAGATGCCCCATCTATGTTGCCGTCCCCGTCGAAGTCCCCCATCACCACTGCATAGGGCTCGAGCCCTATGCTGTACTCGACCCCCTGAAGGAAGCGTCCTGTCCCCGTGTTCTTGAGCACGGATACCGTCGAGCCAAAGTAGTTTGCCGTTGAAATGTCCAGGTCCCCGTCCCCGTCTATGTCGTATGTGAAGACGCCCCTGGGTGAAGTGCCTGTGGGGAACACCCTGTAGGTGCCGAAGATGCCGTCCCGGAGGTTCTCCAGGATGGATACGGTACCATTCGGTCCGTTGACCCTGTCGAAGCCCTTGAAGTCCGATGTCGCTATGTCCATGTCCCCGTCAAGGTCGAAGTCCAGGAGGGCCATGCTGGTGGGATTGGCCCCCACGAAATACTGTTCGTACGGTGTGAAGGAGCCCTTTCCGCTGCCTCTGTAGACGAGCAGTGAATCTGCGGACCGGCTGAGGGCAAGGAGGTCGAGCCTCCCGTTACCGTCCATGTCCGCTAGGATGACCCCGTTGGGGTCGAGAGAGACAAGCTCGATTACGTCCAAGCCCGATGGGAGGTCCCTGATGAAGTCCCCTGACCCATCGCTCATGAGCATGCTAACGTTGCCGTAGCCCGTATTGGCCATAGCGAGGTCCGGACTGCCGTCACCGTTCAATTCCCCCACCGCAATGTCGTTGACACCCTTCTGGACGTTGACATCCTCGGGCCCTTTTGTGAACTCCCACTGACCGGAGTTCATGAAGAAGGAGACCGTGTTGAACCATCTGGACCTGTTGCCGGTCCTGGGGTCGGTGAAGTAGTTGTCGGTGTCCTGCCTGTTCGAGACCACCAGGTCCAAAAGTCCATCCATGTCGATATCCGCCGATGCCAATCTGGTAGGGTTCCCCTCCGCGGTCAGGTTCGAATGGTAGGTGAACATGCCGCTGCCATCGTTCTCCATGAGGCTCACGACATCATCGTTCAGCGTCGATACCGCAAGGTCGTCATCCCCGTCGGAATCCATGTCCTCAAGGAGCATGTCGGAAGGGTTCTTCGGGAACGGCAGCGGGGACTGGACCTTCCTGAACCCGCCGAACCTGTCGTTCAGCATGATATGGATGTCCCTGGTGTCCTCGCAGAGGACGACGGCGTCCGGGAAACCATCATTGTCCAGGTCGGAGCTCAGGAGCTTCATGGGGGAAGGGCCGACATTGATGCCCATCTGCTTCTGGAACCTCTTCCCCCCTATGTTCTTCATCAGCATAAGGGAGCCATCGTTGTTGTTGACGACGAGCACGTCTGGAAGGATGTCCCCGTCCATGTCAGACGCAGCTATGTATATGGGGTTCCTCCCCGCCTCGTAGCTCCTCTTCTGAGGTGGGAGCGAACCGCTCAGGGTGAGGGTGGCCCTCTCTATCTTAGAGCCCGAGGGGATTTTAAGATAGGCATTGGCGCCATCGTAGCTAGTGTTCACGAGCGCTCTCCCGCCCCCGTCCCTGAAGCTCTGAAGGACCTTGGCCCCGTCCTCGTCCCCATCGTCCCCTGGGCCTATGAACGATATCAGGGCGGAGATGGAGATGATCAAGAGCAGAAGGACCACGGCCGCCGCAAGGACCTTCAGGAGGAGACCTCTGGTGAACAGCTCCTTTTCCTCGGACCCGGGCCTTACGTCCGTTCTGCGCCCGAAGGCAGGCCTTTCCCTGTATGTGGCAGGGCGCCCCCTTTGGTAAGGACGGCGGTTCGAGGGTGCCGGACCTGATGGTCCTCTCGGGCGCAACATACCAGATCTTTCCATTGGCGTCATCGCTATCACAAGCTGAGTCAAGTGTCCATTATATAAATTGATTAGTGCGGTCTCGTATCGAAGGGGGCCTGGGCATCGGGGAGGCAACCGACGGACACCAGCCTGGTCGGGTGGCGCGGGTACGAGACCTGGACGTCTATGTCCATACCGCTCGCTCCGACAGCCTCGAGGGTGGTCTGGAGGGCAAGAAGAGGGTCGTTGTTCTCCTCCGACAGATGAGCAAGGACTACCTGGCGTGTCCTTGGCCCTATTATCTGACGGATGATATCCCCGCACATCTGGTTGGACAGGTGTCCCCTGGGGTCCCCTATCCTGTCCTTGAGGAAGGCGGGGTACCTGCCGTTTAGGAGCATGTCGGCGTCATAATTGGACTCTATGACCAGGGCATCCCTGTCCCTGAGGAGCTCCAGGGTGGGACCGTCCATGGAGCCGCAATCCGTCACTATGCCCAGGGAGCGGCCGGCGCCATCGATGATGAAGCCGAACGGGTCCAGCGCATCGTGGGGGACAACGAACGGTGTCACTGTGAGGGTGTTAATCGTCATCGGCTCCCTGTCCCTCATGGTCCTCATATCCACCGATGGGCCCCCGGAAAGGTACCAGAGGACCGCTTGCGAAACGAAGACGGGACAGGAGTACTTCTTGGCAAGTGCGAAAAGGTACCTGGTATGGTCGCTGTGCTCATGGCTGACCATGATGCCGTCCAAGGCCTCCCTGCCGGTCATGGAGAGGATGTTAAGAGCGGTGTAATTGATGGGCAGCCCCGCATCGAAGAGGAGCGTGGTCGCCCCGTCCGTGACCAGTGTGCAGTTACCGGAGCTCGAGCTCCCAAGGACACTGAACCTTAGCTCGACAGCCCCTCTTTCCGGGGTCATTCCGAGTCCCCTCTGAGGAACCTCTCGCCCGAAAACTCCTGCTCGTTCCCCAGGATCTTGATGCCGTACGAGCGGGGGAAGCACTCCAGGACCCTGCGGTCCTGATAGCGTTTGTCCATGAGCACCACCAAACCATCCTTCCCGTTCGCGCCGTAGGTCATGCCGTTGACGATCTTCATCACCTTGGTGATGGCCGGCATTATGACCGATGCTTTATGGCCCGGGTCATGGCCCAGCTTGGACTGCATGTGGAGCCGCTGCTGGTTGGAAGCGACGGATGGGGGCGGTATGTGTAGTCCGACCATGACGACGGAATCAGGGACCAGGGCCCCATCCTCCATGGCCCTCATCAGGGTGCCCCCTTGGACCGAGAGGAGCGTCGCTCCAGCGGTCTTGAGCGCTTCCTCCCTCAGCTGTTCCCTCTCTTCCCTTCCCATCCCCTTGGTCTCACGTATGACCGTCCTGCTTCCGTCCTCGAGCGAGGCAAGGGAGCAGACGTCCTCAAGGAGGAGATATGAGGGGAAGAGGACGAGAGAGGTCCCCGGGGTGGTCGATAGGACCCTCTCCAGGTTCCTTGCTATCATGGAGAAGTGCTCCTTGTCCCTGTTCCTGAAGGAGGTGTCGACGTTCCCGAGGGAGACGACAGACACCCTCTTCATCTGCCTCCCATCGCCGTAGGTGCGGGCTATGGCCCTATCGAACCTGGCCCCGAGGATGTTGGCATAGAGCTCGTGAGGGTAGAACGTGTCCCCGAAGAGGACCGTTGTGGGGAACTGGGACAGGAGAGGCTGGGAGGCAACGGAGATGTCGGCGAGCGATAGCACGAGCCTCCTCTCTCCGTCCCTCTCGTCCACGCTCCTTGATACGGCAGTGTAATGCTGCGTCCAGAGCTTCAAGAGCATGTAGAGGTCCTTGAAGGACCTCCTCTGGTCTATGGAAACGAACCGGTCCTGGTCAAGGGCCGTCTTCAGGGCGCCTATGATCATGCCCAACCCCCTCTGGCCGGTCCTGGCCGAGTATAGCTCCAGGAGCTCCTTCCTGTCTATCTGGACATCATGTTCGGTCCCATCAAGGAGGCCTGACAGGCACCCCAGGGCGGTCGTCAGGTTCACGGCATCGTCAGGCGATAGCAGCGAAAGGTCCCATGCCTGCACCTGCAGCTGCTCCCTCGAGAACGAGTAGATGAACCGTTCCCGAATGTGGTCTATGAGAGAAAGGGGGTCGCATATGGCAAGCACCAAGTCCTCCCTCTTCCTTCCCAGCTGGTCCAGGACCCTGTCATACCCTTCGTTGAAGAGGAACGAATGTTCGGAGATGAGCACCGGGGCCTCGGATGCTATGTCCAGCGCCACCTTTGCTGGGCACATGCCCTTCGACCTGAGGCTTTCCTCGAGGTCCGGGATGGATGCCCCGCCGCTATCCCTGACCAGCCTGAAGGTGTCAAGGTCGAAGGAGGCCTGATAGGGACAACCCTCGAGCCTTCCCAGGCCGGTGCAGTGGTGGACCACATCGGCGGGGTCCACCAGGCTCGATGATGCGGGGCAGACGAACGCCCTTCTGGAGAGAGTTCCGACAAGGGGCGGTACATCCAATTTGGATGCCTGTTCCCTCACTACGGCCTCGATCCTGTCCATGTCCCTTGGATTGCACAGGAATATGACCTTCCTCCTCCTGGATATCACCTCAAGGAGCATTGCGGAGATGAGGTCCCTCAGGACCTTTCCCCTCAAGGGGACGAGACCGTACAGGTCCAGTTTCCTGTCGAGGGCCCTGCTCATGTCCGCCCTCATCAGGTCCACCTCTTCGTGGACATTGCTTGATGACGGAACGTGATCCATGAGCGCACCCCTTTGACCGAAGGACCTTAAACCCCTGATACTTATTTCTTAGGACCCCACCCCATCACGGTTCCAACGATTTAAACCATGTTACGTAATGATGCAACTGAACATGTGCATTCAATTAGGAAGTTCGTTCATACGAAATCTATTTAACGATACAGATAAATCGTACGGTCATGACCCAGGATAGGAAGAGCATTCACATAGTGCCCATGGGCCTTGAGGTGGACCGGGTCCTTGGGGGATTGAAGGCGTTCCCGACCAACCGGGCCATATTCCTTTACGGTAAGGAGGAGAGGACCGGTATCGAGATGAGGGCAAGGAGGAACGGGGAGAGGATACGGCAGATGGTGAGCGCCACCATAGATGTCTCGGAACTGGAGGTGAACGTCTTCGATTTCCAGGAATGCACAGAGGTCCTCAGGGAGCTTTTCTCGGAGCACTTCGAGCAGGGTTCGGAGGTGTACGTCAACATCTCCACCGGGAACAGGATAGTGACCTCTGCCGCCCTCCTGGCCGCTTTCATGACAGGGGCCCACCCGTATTATGTGAGGCCGGAGAGCTATAACATCCCCGATGACCAGGAGGTCCTTTCACATGGGGTCAGCGGTGTGATGATGATCCCGAGGGTCTCCGTGAAGGGACCGTCGGCCACCGAACAATCGGTCCTCAAGGCGCTGAGGGCCGAAGGGGGCAGCGTCCGGCACGAGACCTCGCTCATCCCCTTGCTCGAGGGGGCCGAGGGGTTCTTCGACGAGAGGAGGGAGGACGAGTCCAAGAGGTCCTACATCGCCAGGAAGAGGGCCCAGATAAGCAGGCTGCTCCGGGGCATGGAAAAGGGCGGTTACGTCTCTCTCCTCAAGAGGGGCAGGTATGTCAACGTCTCCCTCACCGATTCCGGGAGGCTCTTTTCGGGGAGCCCCTCGAAATAAGTGACCCCCTCGTTCGGACCCCGTAATGGCCACGGACCATCGCTACATCCACCTCCCGCCTCTGTACGATCGAGTCGGGCAGTACGACCTTGACATCCTGGACATAAGGTAGCCTTCGGTACTTCTCTAGCATTGAGTCCATACCATGGAGGTCCCTTCCGAAGCAGCGCAGCCATATACCCTGCGGTTCGGTAAGCGGAACGCTGTCCCATGCCTCCTTGGACATGTGCATGATCTCACCGTAGCAGCCTGAAAGCTCGCATGATGGGGATAACAGGATGAGTATCGAGAAGGCCGGGTAAGGGGAGATGAGGTCGTCCCTTACAAGAGGCTTGACCTTCATGGTCCCGTTCTTTGCCATCATCTCCATGGCATCTTTCACCTCTCCGAGGTCCATACCGCACTTGGTCGAGAGCTCCTCGTATGTCGACCTTCCGTTCATGATGAGCTCGGACAGGAGACCGGACCATCTTTTTGGGGGAGGCGGCGGGACCTCATCTGGGAGCCTCGGACCGTAATGGGCGGTCACCGTGAAGGGGTTGACCACCCTTTCCAGTGCCCTCACGACGGAGCGCAGCGTGTCAATGTCGTAATGGACCACCTCCACCATCATGAAATCGTCCATATTGGGATAGACCAAAGCGATCTCCGGCAGTTCCAGGATGCCCTCAAGCGCCCTTTCAAGGTCCCCACCCCTGTAATGGAGCTTCAGAAAGGTCGTCATGTAACCGAAGCTCCTCCTGTCTAGGAACGCGGAGAAACCGGAGAGGACCCCTTCGGTCGTCAGAAGCTTCATCCGTCTGAGTACGTTCCCTTCCGTTATCCCCAGAGCTGAAGAGAGCGAGGATGGTCCCTGTCTCCCATCCATGTTAAGCTGGGTCAGCAGTTCAAGGTCCTTCGTATCCATTCAGAGCGTTCTCTTGATTGTTCCGTGCATTATTTCTAAATTGTGATGCATCTGTATGTTCAAGAAGGTAGGATGCCTTATAATTGGCCGGGCCATACAAGCCCATATCCTGGCGTTCATTCTATCCAATCATAGGCCTTGGACCTAGGAAGGACCTTGGCGACCATGACCCTGTTGCCTTCAATGACGTAGATGGCCCTATAGTTACCGGCCCTCAACCTGTAGTAGTCCCTTTTCGGCCCCTTCAATCTCTTGATGTCCCTCCTGGGGCCTGACCTGTAAGGATCGTTCCTGAGATCACGCAATCTCTCCTTGATATTTGCCTGAAGGTCCGGAGGAAGGTCACCGAGCTGACGCCTGGCCGTCTCCGAAAGGAGGACCTCAAATGTCGTCAAGGGGAACGAACTCCTCGGTCTCCACGATCCTGTCTATGTCCTCGAAGAACGCTACCCTTCCTGCCATCTCTATCAGACGTTGCAGAAGCTGGTCATAGGTCTCGCCCTTTCTCCCCAGGTCACGCAGTTGCATCCGTGTATCCTGAGAGATCTGTATCGTTGTGACCTCGCTCATGAAGGACCTCCGTTATGGTTGCTTATATGACGATATGTGTTACTAATAACTACCCATAGAACTTAGCCTATGTGACGAACGGATGATCTGCATTTCCCTTTAAAGTGGGATATACCTGTCGAGCTCCCAATCGGTGACCTTGGCCCTGAACTCGGCATATTCCCTCTCCTTGCGGAACAGGACCGCCTCGAAAATGTCCTTCCCTACGGCGTTTATGATGACGTCGTCGGACCTGGCGGCCTCTATGGCCGCATGGAGCGAGATCGGAAGCATCTCTATGCCGAGGGAGTCCCTCTGGGCCTGTGTCATCTTGTTGGGGTCCTTGGCGTTCAGGGGCTGGGGCGGTTCCCTCTTCCTCTTGATACCGTCCAATCCCGCCTCCAAGAGGACCGTGAAGGCAAGATAGGGGTTGCACGAGGTGTCAGGATGCCTGACCTCTATATCGCCCACCCTCCGGGAGCCGGGCGACCCCGGGACCCTGACCATTGCCGTCCTATTGCTCATGCCCCATGTGGCATAGACAGGTGCCTCGAACTCGGGGATCAGCCTCTTGTAGGAGTTCACCGTCGGATTGGTGAAGAGGCAGGTTGCCCTTGCATGTTCCAGGACGCCCCCTATGAAGTACCTCGCAGTCTGTGAGAGCCCCATCTCATCGTCAGGGTCGCTGAAGGCGGACCCCTTCTTCCCCTCGAGCCACATGTGGACGTGCATACCGTTGCCGGAGTCCTTCTCCGTGAGCTTTGGTATGAACGAGACGGAATAACCGAACTGTTTGGCCGTGAGCCTGGCAAGGAGCTTGTAGAGCATTGTGGCGTCACCGCATCGCACCACGTCCGGGATGTGCTTGAACTCTATCTCGACCTGTTGGGAGCCGCCCTCGTGGTGGTGGAACTTGATATCGATGCCTGCCTTTGTCAGATTGTGGGTGAACTCGTTGCGGAAACTGTCCGAATTGTCCCAGGGGACTGCTGCAAAGTAACCCTGCTTGGGGTGGATGGTGTAGATGGGGTCGCCGTGGGCAGTGCAATCGGTGGGTTTTACCCCTTCCTTGAGCAGATAGAACTCGAGCTCCGGCTGGAGATGGGCCTTGGGGAACCCCATCTCGATGAGGTGCTCCCTGCACCTCTTGGTCGCGTTCCTCGGGTCCATCGGATATGCCGAGGACCCATCGGGCCTCCATGTATCGGTTATGACCCTTGCGACCCTCTGGACACCTTCCCCGTAAGGGAGCATGAGGAGCGTTCCTGGGTCTGGGACGGCCCTGAGGTCGGAGTCCTCGGTCCGTGCAAATCCTATGGATGAGCCGTCGAAGGTCATGCCGTCCTCCCAGAGCTTGCCGTTCAACAGATCGGATGATGGGACGGTGAATGACCTGATCTTACCGTCAAGGTCCGTGAACTGGCAGTAGACCCAGGTCACACCCTCCTTCTTGAGCAGTGCATTGGCAGTGCCTATGAGCTTCTCTCTGTCGGGGACCATAGAATGCCTCCTGGCCTGTCAGGGAAGACAGATGGCCTTTTTAAGCCTAACGCATATAGAAGATGTCACTCGGCCAAGCAGAGGGTTCATGCCACTTTCCCTATGAGATATGTCGGTCCTGCCCTATCCGTAATTATATCGACGGTCTCTCCCAGAGCCACGTCATCCGAAGGTATCACTATCGGGAGGTAGTTCCTGTCCCTTGCCATCATGGTGCCCTCTCTTTTACCGGCCTCGCTCACAAGGCAACCCCTGTGAAGGCCGAGCCTCTTGTTCAGGACACTGGCAAGGACCTCCCTGTGGGCCCTTGTCAGCTCCCTGGAGCGCTCCTTGGAGACGTTGCCGTGCACCTGCCCCTCCATGGAAGCGGCCGGGGTCCCTGGCCTCGTCGAGAACCTGGTCAAGTTCAATATCTCGGGCCGGAGCTCCCTGACAAGTTCGATGTTCCTCCTATGGTCCTCTTCCGATTCACCGGGGAACCCTACTATGATATCGGTCGAAAGGACGGCCCAAGGGTAAGCTCCCCTGACCCTATCGATGAGCCCCATGTAGGTCCCTGCATCGTGCCCCCTCCCCATAGCTTTCAAAATGTGATCGCTCCCGGACTGTACCGGGATGTGGAAGAACTTGAAGATATCGCCCCCCTTGAACCCGTCCAGGATGGAGCTCTCATGCTTCAGCAGGGATGAGGGGTTCATCATGCCCACCCTGACCATGTGGGTTCCCAAGGTATTCGATGTTATGTCCCGGAGCAGAGAGCCGAGATCGACCCCCTCCAAACCCAGGTCCGCTCCGTAGGCGGCGGTGTCCTGGCAGGTTAGGAGGACCTCCTTCCTTCCCATGTCCACTCCGCTCTGGACCATGCTCATGACCCTTTCTGGTCGGTTCGATATCAGAGCACCCCTAGCGTGTCTAGTTATACAGTAGGTGCAAGAGCCCAGGCATCCTGTGGATATGTTGACCACATGATCAAGCCTTTTCATAGGGGCGCTTATTAGACCCGGCCGATCCTCAGTGCATGCCGAGAAATGCCCCTGGACCGCACTCTCGACGGCTGGGATGCCCATGGTGTCAAGTATGCAAGCATCGGGGAACTCGGATAGGACCCTTTCGCCGTCCACGACGGCAAGGCAACCGGCGACGAAAAGTCTCTTCCCCTCGGATTCGACCTCCCGCATCCTCTTCCACATCCGTCTCTCGGTCGAGGAGATCACATCGCATGTGAAGATCAGCACGGCATCGGTCGGCTCCGGTCCGTCGTCCACAGGGCCGGAGACGACCTCATGGCCCATTGAGGCAAGGAGCCTCCTGGCAGCATCTGCCTCCCCCTGGTTCATCGTGCAGCCGTAATGTTCGACAGATATCCGGAAGGGAACCACCGCCTAGGGAACAATTCGATACTATTTGGTTCTATTTTCAAAGCCGCATGGAATCAAGGCAGAAGGCCGATGGGAGATGTTGATGGAAGGGCTGTGACATCGATACCTTGATCGGAGGTCTCAGGTCCAGTTCGTCAGGTGGCTCTCCAGTTCGGACAGGTCCTCCCACAGGACCTTAGGGACCCGCTCCCCCAATCTTTGGTATAGTTCCTTGATGCTTTCCACCTCCGCAACCCATTCCAAGGCATCGACCCTTAAAAGGTCGGATAGGTCATGATCTGATAGATCGAGCCCTATCGTATCGATCGCTCCCTTAGTGGGAACATTACCAATGGGGGTCACACAGAAGTCCCCTCTGTCATGTATCCTTTCGAATACCCATTTCAACACCCTCGAGTTCTCCCCGAACCCGGGCCAGAGGTATCTCCCGTCCTTTGACCTGCGGAACCAATTCACGAAGAATATCTTGGGGAGCTTCTTTCCATTTTTCCCAACCTCAAGGGAAAGCCAATGGGCGAAATAGTCCCCCATATTATATCCGCAGAACGGGTTCATTGCAAAGGGGTCCCTCTGAAGCATGCCCACCCTGCCCTCGGCCGCCGATGTCCTTTCGGACCCGACTATGGAACCCAGGAAGGTCCCATGCTTCCAGTCGAATGCCTCTACGACCAGTGGGACCGTCCGCGGGCGGCGTCCACCAAATAGGATGGCCGAGATCGGAACACCCCTCGGGTCCTCATAGGAGGGGTCCAATATGGGGGACTGGTGTATGGGCGCTGTATATCGTGAGTTCGGATGGGCTGCGAGCCTTCCGCAACCCGGTTCCCAATCCTGTCCCTTCCAGTCGATGAGCTTTGGGGGTATTTCCCTGGTCAAACCTTCCCACCAGACGTCCATGTCCGGGGTCAGGGCGACATTGGTGAAGATGGAATTCATCCTTATGGCCACCATGGCGTTCGGATTGGTCAGATCGGATGTACCTGGAGCGACCCCGAAGAACCCTGCTTCCGGATTGACCGCATAGAGCCTCCCGTCATCACCGAACTTCATCCATGCTATGTCATCCCCTATGCACTCGGTCTTCCACCCGGGCAGGGTAGGGACTATCATGGCAAGGTTGGTCTTTCCGCAGGCGCTCGGGAATGCCCCGGTCAAGTACTTCTTGACACCCTCGGGCGAGGTTATGCCGAGGATGAGCATATGTTCCGCCATCCAGCCCTCGTCCCTGGCTATGACGGAAGCGATCCGCAATGAGAGGCATTTCTTCCCCAAAAGGGCATTTCCTCCGTATCCGCTGCCGAAGGACCAGATGGCCCTCTCCTCGGGGAAATGGACTATGTACTTGTGCTTGTTGTTGCATGGCCAAGGGACATCCTTCTGGCCCTCAGCAAGGGGCATTCCAACGGAGTGGAGACATGGGATGAAACTGCCCTCCTGGCCGAGGAGTTCGAGCACATGTTCTCCCATACGGGTCATTATCCTCATATTGCAGACGACGTAAGGGGAATCCGTCAGTTCGACGCCAATGAGCCCGATCTTCGATCCCAACGGGCCCATGGAGAACGGGACAACGTACATCGTCCGTCCGACCATGCAGTCCTTGTAGAGGGAGGTGAGCTTCGATCTCATCTCCTCCGGATCGCACCAGTTGTTGGTCGGTCCTGCATCATCCTTCCTCTTCGAACAGATGAACGTCCTTTCCTCGACACGAGCGACATCCAATGGGTCGGACCGCGCTAGAAAGCTGTTGGGCCTTAGCTCGCTGTTCAATCTTATGAAGGTGCCCGACCTCACCAGGAGCTCGCACAGGGAGTCATATTCCTCCTGCGAGCCATCGCACCAATGGACACGATCGGGACTGCACATGAGGGCCATGCTTCGGACCCATTCCGTCAACTGGGTGTTGGGGACCATGTTCGCACGACGGGGAGCCTTAAAATGTACTCCCCTTTAAATCCTTCGCGGCCCGATGAGGGGTCATTCCTCCAGTTCCTCGACCTCGTAGAGCTCGGATAGGTCCTCTACCGATCTCTCCTCGGCCGCCTCGGAGGGCTCGGACCTTTCCTCAGAGATGTCACTGCGGTCCTCAAGGCCTGAAGGGGCTGGCCCTTCTCCTTTCTGGGCTCTGGGGCGTCCCTCTTTTTTTTTTGGTCCATCGTAAGCCCTCTCTCTCTTCCCCGGAGGTCCTCTATGCCCCTTCCTACGATCGGCCATGGACCCCTTCTGCGATCTGCCGCCCTTAGGTCTTGCCGAAGGCAGCGCCCGCTCCCTGGAAGGAGCGAGCCCCTTGCCCCTTTCGTTCCTGGAAGTTCCGAGGGCCGGCCTCTTCCTTGGACCGTAGAGGGACTCGTAGTCCCTCCTCTCCTCCTCCTCCCTTTCCCGCAGACGGGATTGGACGACCATCCAGGCCACTATCAGACCGACTATCATAACTGACATGAAACCGGCAAATAGTATGACAAGGCCCCAAGAGGGGCTTCTACTCCCCGGTTCTATGAAGAGAGGTTCGTCCGTCTTGGCTGACGGAGCGGTGTTGACATCGGTGTAACCCCTGCCTGTGATCCTGACGATCGCGGGGTTGCTATATTTTGTGGGTTTGTTCGCCTTCCATGAGACGTTGAAATCCTTGGTCTCACCAGGCTGGATCTCCCCAAGGTCGCCCTTGATAAGTACCGTTCCTGAGAGCACAATGCTCCATTCCAGACCACTGGTGGGTAGCGGGTAGTTGTTCTTGACACTGAAGGTGAAATGGACCCTATCGCCCACTTTCAGGTCAGGGTCCGGGTGGACCAATAGGTCGGGAATGGAGTCGGGATCGGTCGAGATCACCTCCACGTCAGAGAGTATGACCTTGAGCTCGAGCTCCAAGACCTTGCTGGAGGAGAAGACGCCGAAGGTGTACTTCAGCACCAGTTTACCGCTAACGGCATCGGTGGACGGGTCTATGTCGGTTGCCAATACCCCCAAGGCAGCCGTCTGGCCGGGGGAGAAGGAGAGCCGGAGAGGACCGCTCCAGGGGTCTATATCGAACTCGTGGTCGTTGGACCCGGATAGGTTCAATGTGCCCGATCCCGCCGTTTCGACATTCTGCGACCCCGCTCCTATCCTGACATGGACCGGTCGTACAGTTGCGAACGAGGGCGCGCTGAGGACCTCGACGGTCGCCGTGTCGTAATAATTGCCCAGGTTCCGAAGCGACACCTCGAAGGTGTTTGGGCCGGTGAATAGCCTGTAGGTATCGGCCGAACCAGGAGGCAGGATGCTCTTCATCTCGAAAGAATCCTTTCTGGCGATCTCTATGGGCAGTAAGATGTCAGTGAGGTTCCCGGTCCCTTTCGCCCTCAGCACCACCATGTGCTTGCCCGCAATTGCCGTAGGGGAGGTGAAGACGACGGGGTGGAACACCCTGCTGGTCTCGGTGGATATTGAGACCGCAAGGGATGTCGGGTCTATGGTATCGTTCCAACCTATTGACCAATCCGTAGGTTTCTCGTACTCGCCTATGATGACGTAATCGGTATCGTCCGCAAGGTTGTAGAGCTCTATTGAGAACTGGAACGAGCTGCCCGGTGCTATCTTCTGATAGCCTGGCGGCGAGACGGATACCTTGAGGTTGTAGATCGTTGAGACCCTGAAATTGAGCTGGGCAGAGGTGAATGGCCTGCTTATACCTTCAATGGAGGCTATGACGGAGCTGATGTACTGGGCGCCGAGCTTCTCGGTCTCAGAGGACCTGACCGTTCCCCTTACCGTCCTGTTCTGTCCCCCGGGTATTATTAGCCCCCTGGGCTTGAAATCGTAGGTCCATGACCCCTCGACGGCACGGTCGGATAGGACCATCCTGTCCATCGATAGGGAGATGTTGAGAGGGGTCGTCCCTACGTTGGTGAGCCGGACATCAAGCTCCACCGGGGTGGTCCTCCCAACGGTGAAAGTGGTGCCGACAGCTTCGACGATGAGGGGCCCCCTCTGGACCATCAGCCTGAGGACTATGTTCCAGTAGTCCGAGGAACCCTCCCTGGTCGTATTGAGTAGGATGTCGTGGGTCCCAACAGTTGGGTTCTTGATGTAGATGTACATCGACCTGGTCGCCAGCGGGTCCAGGTCAACAACTGCGGACCTGCCTCCCGATTCAAGGAATACGGTCCAACCCGTCGGGACACCAGAGAGGTCAAGTCTGTACCTGACCTGGAAATTGTCACGGTTCTCGAACCTGATGAGGTAGTTCTCGTTCGCCAGGGGCTGGAGATGGTCCACGTAGATCCCTGTATCCTCTATCTCCTGGGCATACCCGCCCGATAGTGTCACCGGATAATCGACGGGGACCGAAGCCACATCGTGGAATGACAGTAGGAGCCCAGAGCCGGTCAGAACAAGCAATAGGGCCAATAGAGGCCCGTAAAGGTACGCTGTCCTCAGGATGCTCACCTTCCTCTGGATGAAATACCGCTCTATTTATAAATGATGGCCTGCGCCGTACTTATGAGGCCTTCTGTAGCATCCTCTCGCATTCGGTGAGCTTCTCCTTTGCCTTCTGATAGCCCGGGTCGCATTCCAGTGCCCTCTTCAAGAAGATCTGCGCCTCCTTCAGAAGGGGAGGTTCTATCTCCATGAAGATGGTCCCAAGGTTGAACCAGGCCCTCTCGTACTTGTTGTTGACCTCCAGGGACTGGTTCAGGACCCTTATGGCCTGTTCCCTCTTCCCCTTCTTCCTGAGGACGATACCCAGATTGTTGAGGGCCCGGTAGGAGGTGGGGTTCTTCTCAACGGCCTTTCGGAACCTCAGCTCGGCATTCTCGAGGTCGCCTAGTGTGAAGAAGGCGTTACCCAGATGGTAGAGGAGCTCGTCGTCCATGGGGTATTCCGTCAGGGCCTTCAGGAGCTGCTCCTTGGCCCCGGCCGGGTCACCCGTCTCCATCATCATTATGGTCCTGTCGATTATCTCGTACATCCTCTTATCTTTGGGTTGTGGGAGGGGTTTGAAGGTACCCATCCTGACCCTGACCTTTTTTGGAGCGACCGTGCTTTTTGGCGGAGCGGTGGGGGACGATGGGGTTCCGATGGGTACGGTATTGTCCTCGCCTGCCTGGGGAACAGGGATGTCCAATGGCGGGAGGACCTGTGCCGCAGCGGGGGCGGGTGGCTGGGACGCAGGCGGGGACCTACCCCTACCCGCTTCGATCCTGAGCTTCATGACATCTTTCCTGGGAGAGAGCTCGTCCTTGAGCTTCTCCACATATTCCCTGTCACCTGGGGGTCTCTCCTGGGGGCCCGGTGGAAGTTTTGGTCTCTCGTCGGTGAGGAGCTCCCTGACCATCCTCATATCCAGGTCAGTGGATGGCGAAACGCCCTTGGTGGCCGTTCCGACATTGGCAGATCTGGTATCCTCAACATGATGGTAATCGTTCGAGCGGAGGACATCGATCTCCTTCTGGATCTGGTCCCTGCGTTCGACGAGCTTCATCACCGTGTTCTCAGCCTCAAGGAGCGCTGTCTTATCGACCTTGCCGTTCAACATCAATTTTATGGTGAGGTCCTTTCTCAGCCCCTCGAGCTCCCTCTTCTGCGCGGTGATGCTCACCTTGACGTCAAGGAGCTCACCTTCAAGGGCTTTGATCCTAGCCCTCAAGTCGTTCGCTGGAGCTGCCTGGGACGCACTGATATCGGGCTTTATGAGCGCCTCGATACCTCTCCCTATCTGCACACCCAATTCAGCAAACCTCCTTTTTTACGTCCTCTGGCCCCGTCCTGACCGCATGGTATAGAACAAACAGGTGATATAAAAGTTATAATCCCGGACCTTCCATGGACCCAGGCCATGTGAGAGGGACCGCATCATTTCAACAGTCGCCTTCTGTTGAAATCTACGATGTTGCCTCTGCGGAGCTCATCTCTGGTGGTCGACCCCATCTTCCCGGTGAGGAATTCGGTCCCCTTGGTGATGCTCTCCCTCAGTTCGTCCTCTCTCACAGGCTTGCCGATGTAATCGTCAACTCCCCTGTCGAAACCCTCCTTCATATCGCTTTCGAGGTTCCGTGCCGTGAGCATCACTACATAGACGTCCTTCGTCCGGGTGTCGACCCTTATCCTCTCCAGCAGCTCGTCCCCTGACAATCTGGGCATCTCGCGGTCAATGACCATCATATCGGGGATCCCCCAGCTGTCCAGTGCTTTCCAGGCCTGGCCTCCGTCCGGGACGGCCAGAACGTCGTGGCCCCAGTACTTCAGAGTGGTCCTCAGAACATGCAGCGACACCGCATTGTCATCGGCAGCAATTATCTTCATGGTACTTCGCCCCATTCGATTTTATCCAGAATATATAAAATTTATCTCCATTTTAACCTTGAAAGGGTACAATGGTCAAGCCTTCCATGGAAATGAGGTCCTTCAAGCGTTCACCGTATAGCTGTACAGTTCGGCAAGAAGGGCATCGAGCTCTTCCTTGAGCTCGGATAACAGACCATCCATCCTGGTAAGGTCGTTGTTCCTTGCCTCCTCCTCCATTCTCAAGGATAGCTGGTATGCCCTCCTCTTCCCGAAGTTGGAGACGGACCCCTTCATCCTGTGGACCGCCCTGCGGACTGCCTCGGCATCCCCCGACCTTATGGATTCCTCTATCCTCTGCACGTCGTCCGGATAGACGGTCTGGAAGATCTCTATCATCTCCCTGAGGAGCTCCGTGCTCCCTCCGATCTGTTCAAGCACCTCATCGGGTTCGAATACTTCGCTCATGTGGATACCTCTTTCATGCCCTTGCCTTCGCATTCGCAGTGCGGCAGATCCGACCTATCTCGTCGAAGAGTTCGTTGACATTTATCGGTTTGGAGATGTAGCCGTCCATCCCGGAGACCAGGCATTTGTCCCTGTCCCCGCTCATGGCATGTGCCGTCATGGCAATGATGGGGATATCGTGCCTCATGACGCCTGACCCCTTGTCACGGATCCTTCTGGTCGCCTCAAGTCCGTCCATCTCCGGCATCTGGAGGTCCATGAGGACTAGGTCGAAGTCCTCCCTTTCCAGGACCGATACCGCCTCCTTACCGTTGTTGGCGATGGTCACATTATGGTTCCTCTTCTCAAGGAGAGCCTTTGCCAGCTTCTGATTTATGATGTGGTCCTCGACAAGGAGTATGGCAAGGGGTCTGTTCCCTGTACCCGGGGCAGCATCAGGACCAGGGTCTTTGGACGTTCTCTTTTTCACTTCCCCTATCTCTGACCTCACCAGGTCCAGGAGCTCGTTCACATTGACCGGTTTGGGGAGCAGTCCAGTGATCCCGACCTTCTTGAGCTTCCTCCTATCGAAGGATGCCGTATCGGAGGTCATGAGGATCAGGGGTAGGTCAGCAGCATTCTCGATCGACCTGAGCTTTGATATCAGCTCGGTCCCCGTCATATCAGGGAGACCCTGATCTATTATCAGCAGGTCGAAACCGCCATCTCTCCCATCTGCCATCATAGAGAGGACCTCCTTTCCGTTCCCAGCATTGGTAAGGACCACTCCGAGACGCTGGAAGACCCCCTTGAATATCGCCCGGTTGACCTTGTTGTCGTCCACAACGAGTATTGAGAGCCCCTCCAGGTCCTTGATATGCCCCTCATCCCCACCCGCCTTCGGTAGGGGTATCCCGAGCTCGGTCGTGAAATGGAAGGTGCTCCCTTCACCGAGCTCGCTCTCCACCCAGATCCTACCGCCCATGAGGCCTACAAGTTTTTGGGATATGGATAGGCCGAGCCCTGTGCCCCCATACTTACGGGTGATCGATGAGTCCGCCTGGGTGAAGGATTCGAATATCTTTTCCAATTTCTCCTTTGCAATCCCTATGCCAGTATCGGCTACGGAGAACGTGATAAGCGTCCTATTATCCTTCACCCTGCCTCCCTGCATCTCCGTCCTGATGGTGATCGAACCTCTCTGGGTGAACTTGATGGAGTTCCCTATCAGATTGATGAGGACCTGCCTCAACCTCATTGGGTCCCCCATGAGCCTTTCGGGAGTCCTCTTATCCAGTTCCAGCTTGAGGACGATGTCCTTCTCCGCCGCCTTGAAGCTCATGGTGCCTATCACGCTCGATATCATCTCCCTGATGTCGAACTCGGTGAACTCTATCTCGAGCTTTCCAGCCTCTATCTTGGAGAAGTCAAGGATATCGTTGATGACTATCATGAGCGCCTCTATGGATTCCTTGGCAAGCGTCAGGTACTTCCTCTGCTCGGTTTCGAGCTCCGAGTCCAGTACGAGCTCGGTCATGCCCTTTATGGCGTTTATGGGGGTCCTTATCTCATGGCTCATATTGGCCAGGAACTCGCTCTTTGCGACCGCGGCCGCTTCTACGCTCTCCATGGCCTTCTTGAGCTGGTATTCTATCTTCTTCCTCTCCGTGATATCGACGCTCAGCTGGGCGACCACCCATTTCCCGCTCTCGTCCTGCAGGGGAATGGATGTGACCTGGACTATGGCCCCATCCTCACCCTTCAATTTCCTCTCATGGACATTGGCGGTCTTTGTGTCAAGGACCACATCGATGTAACAGTTCTCGCACGGGCCGGCCTTTTTGTAGAAGTAATCATAGCACTTCCTTCCGCTCACCTCGCCGTAAAGGTCAATGAACCCCGAATTGACATAGGTCAGGTTGAGGTCCCTGTCGATTATGTTCATCCCGGTCTTGGTGGTCTTTAGGATCTCATCTATCTTGTGCCTCAGGGTCTGGACCTCCCTGCTCGTCCGCTCCAGCTCGACCATGGCCTTCTCTGTCTGAACCCTTTCCATGTTGGCATCCTGCATGAGGCTCATGGCGATCTTCCGGGCCTGCTCCAGATCGCTCGTCCTGTCCTTGACAAGGACCTCCAGCTCCTCCCTGTGGCGCTTCAGTTCCCTTTCGTTGTTGACCCTCTCCGTCACATCGCGCATCGTTTCTATGGCACCGTAACATTCGCCGTTCTTGTTGAGGAGAGGTGAGGCAACGACCCAGAGCTGCGCGCTCTTTCCATCCCTCAAGTTCTGGACCAATCCCTCGGAAAAATGGTACTTACCGGTCCTCTCCACCCGATGGCCGGACGATTCCCATTCTTGTGCTGTTTCATCACCTTTATCGATAAGGCAGGACCTTGCGACATCGAAGAACGGGACATCGAGGGTCGAGCCGTCCTTTCCAACGACATCCAATCTCCTGGACCCGGTGAGCTCCTCCATGGCCTTGTTCCAGGCTATGATGCTCATCTCACGGTCTATGACGAAGGTCGGCTCGGGAAGGAGGTTGATTATCTCCATCAGCTGCTGATGGTCGCTCACAAGGGATTCCTGAGCCTCCTTGACCTCTGTGACGTCCCTTATGACAGTTATGATATGGCTTACCTTGTTATCGCTGAATACGGGGACCTTCCGTACCTCTGTCACGAGCTTTTCATCCATCGTCGTGAGCCGCTGTTCCGTAACGAGGACCTTGCCGGTCCTCAGGACCCAATCGTATTCCTCTATGATCTTCGACGTATAGAAATGATAGACGTCCGGGAGCGTCTTCCCGATACAATCCTTTTCGACCCCCAGGAAATCGTTCATCTTGGCACAGCTGTCGTTCATAAGGACGATCTCAAGGTCGGTGTCCACGACATGTATGGCATCCGACAGGGAGTTGATGACGGTCCTGTATCTCTCATCGCTCTCCTTGAGCCTCTTTGAGAATTCCATGGTCTGGATGGTGCTCGCATTGGCCGCCTTGCACGCTTCGGTGTCCAGATCCTTCGAGGCCGCTACAAGCCTGCTCAACTTGAGGTGGGTATGGACCCTCGCTAAGACCTCTTCCTCAATGTAGGGTAGATCGAAATAGTCGGCACCCCCGGCCTTGAACCCCTTGACCTTGTCCTTATCGCCATTCTTCATGTTCACGAATATGATGGGTATTTCCCTGGTCCTCTGGTTCTTCTTGAGGAACCAGCAGACCTCGAAGCCGTCGGAACTAGGCAGGTTGATATTGATTATAATGAGCTCGGGCGGAAGGTGGTTCAGGGTCTTCATGAGTATCTTCATGTTCTTGGCCCACCTCACGGTGTGGCCGGCTCCCCTCAGGAGCTTGTCAAGGTCGGAGAAGATATCGTCCTCATCCGTGATGAACAGGATATCCCCTCCCCTTTCGGGGCTCTCGTACGGGTTCATCGCTCTTCACTCTACCAGACAGGTCGAAGGATACGGGAGGCCATCACGATGACCTGTCAAAGTGACCTTCATCAGGAAGGTCGACTGGACACCATAAAAAAAATGGTCCATATTGACATATAAACCTTTTCTACCCATTATCAAACCCTGTAACTGGTGTACTTCTCTGGTCTTCCCAGTTCCCTCATGAGCACGTTAACCTCTTCCTTGAGCTCTATCATCCTTCTCTCCCTTTCGAAAATGGAGCTCTGGTCGGGCACATCCTCCTTTATGCACCCTTGGGTCAGGCCGCTATCGGTGACGGAGGTTGTGAGGTCCATGACAACGCCAAGGACGGTACCTGTGCTCTTTTTTAGGCCAGCGAATGTGGCTCTTATGGATAGGACGTTTTCCGCGCCCTTCCCATTGTGAAGGTACCTAAGCGATATCTGATGCAATTTACGCTCATCATGCTGACCAAGGAGGAAGGAACGGACCTTGCCCTTGTCCTCTGCATGAACGCCCTCGAGGAACGAGCCCATGTCGGACCGTTCCCCTTTTTGAAGTCCGAGCAGGGAATTGAACATTTCCGAACCCATTATGCGTCCGGTAGCAATATCCAAAATAAAGGTCCCAGCATCCATCAGACCTCCCAAGAGCTCATTGAGCACCTGCAGGAGCTCGGACCTGGAAGCAGCCGCCTCAAGCTCCTTTTTCGCTCTTTCCAATGCGAAATCGTTCTCCATCATGGACCTGCGGATACTGTCAAGTTCGCCCCTCATCTCCGTTACGTCCATCGTAAGGATGAGCATCTCTGCTGGCGAACCCTCCTTTAAAGGCAGGGGGAGGCAGGATACCATCAGGTACGTGGGTCCGTCCTTCCCTTTGACATCCATTTCCACGATCTTTCCGTCTATTGGCGTCGAGGACCTCAGAAGTGCTATCAGGTCATTCTGGTCACTGTCAGGTCCGTTCCCATCGAACCCGACCTTCGTTCGTCCATCATCGTTGACCTCTTCTTCGGATATGCCCCTTGATGGTCCTGGGTCCGGACATGCAAGGTGCATTTTATTCCTGATGTCCTTGACCGATACCAAGACCAGCTTTCCCTTTGAAAGGGCCTTACCATTGTCCCTGATGAACCCTTTGAGCGATCCGCTCATCTCGCTCGATCGGAGCCATTGGTCCTGTTCGACTGTCTTACTGGACCCATTCTTCCTCTCCCTCTCCAGCCATGAGATGGTCTCGCTTATCTTGCTTGAATTGACAGAGGACCTGTCAATGCGGTCAGGGTTCATGTGCTCATAGCTCCTTCGACCCGTTTCCGCAACGATCATTCCGCTGCGAATGCCTCCATCATGGTCCGGTAGGACCCTTTCAGCCTCTCATGGTACGTCGGTGCGTCCCAGGTGTCCCAGGTATGATATGCTCCGCTCGAAGCTATGATACTGGCATCATCACCGCTATCCTGTCCATCAGGACCCGCCAATACCAATGCCTTGACCGATATCCCGTCAATGTTGACCGAAGATCGCGGACCCTCGTTCAGGACGTCGCCTACAACTACCTTTCTGCTAGGGTCCCTGAAGTTCAGCATCCCCCATGGCAGCCTGAGCTCCATTGAGCGTCCGTCCGCGGAGGTGCAGATATCGTAAAGAGGGGTTTGTGCTTGGACGGGGTCGTAGGTCCCCTTTACAAGGACCCCTGCCTGAAACGTTCCAACGGGTACTATCTCACCGGTGCATGGTATCATCTGCTCATTTGAGGTTACCATCTCAAGAGGAACGAAACCGTCCTCAGTGCCCAATGTAGCAGGGTTCAGGACATTGTAGGCGCTGTCAACGAACAGGGAGGCGGGACCATCCCCGGGGATATCCACCATGAACTCCATCCCCTCGCTTCCGGAGGTCCCTGACCCTATCTTTCCGATACCATGGTCCGGCAGGGTATCAAGGAGCAATCTGACATCGTACCCGGCAAGTTCTCCCAGGTCGATCCTGATGTAGATGTAACCTTCATCGTTCATCATGATGATGGAAGGCCCGGTCAGAGCCGATCCGTTCGATAATTGGACCGACCCAAGTGCTGCCCAATCATCCATGTTCCCATCAATTGCTATGCGCTGCACAGCTCCCGGAGAGAAGCTCAGCAGACCATAGTTCTCCTCGCAGTTCATGGGATCGTACCAGTCAGGTTTGCCCTCTATGTCCACAGCGCTCCTGACGTTCCAGGTCGTCTTGAACCATTCGTCCTGCCAGGAGAAGACTATCCCTCCTAGGAGCCCCTCATCGACTATGGACGAGAACAGGTCCGAGAGGAACCGGCCCTGCTCTTCCTCCGTTAGGGCGCCCTGGTCCATGCCATCGACGTTCCTTGCGGCGAGCCCTTTCGATGTTGGCAGTCCGAACTCTCCAACAAGGATGGGGGTCGTGTGATGGGACCTCATATCCTTGAGATAGGCAGCATAGCTGCTCTTGTCCTTTCCTTCGGACCCGAGCTGGTCCTGGCCGTATTCCAGGTTCATGAAGTCCGGATAGTAGGGGTAGGCATGTAAGGTCGCGAAAAGGCCGGTAAAGAAAGTATCGCTTGCCAGGATGTGGTCCGGGTCTACTGAGGCGATATCGTTGCACCTTACGGGCTCCAGCGGATGGTCCAATTTGTCAAGGACCTGATAGTTCACGAAGCTAAGCGGAGCCTGGAAAGAGTACCTGGAGGAACCGTATGATGCGATATGTTCCAACATACCTGCCAGCCATATTTCGAAAGGAGAGCCGCCTATGGTCGAGATATAGGTTCCCACAAGGTCATCAATTCCCTCAAAGGCAGTGTCGGTCCCCATTACCAGAGAAGGCTCCCATTCCTGTCCTAGGACCAAACCGATGACGTAACCGGAGACGTCTGCATCGTAAGACCCCATAGGGACATCCCGCGTCCCTTTTGAACGAAGGTTCCCATGGATAACGTCAATTGTGCTCTCAATATTCGATCTTAGGCTCCTTGTAAGGGCAGGATCGAAGGCATTCCCGGCATTCCCAAGAACGCATTCGTTCGCATATATCCCTTGGAAAAGGAAAAGGGTGCTGTCCGGGTGCATCTCATTATGGTCCCTTAACGCTCTGTAGAACTGGGGCGGGTGGATGGAATAGGTCCTCACAGCATTGGCGTTCATATCCCCTATCTGGTCGAACCATCTGAGGTATTCATCATAATTTATTGCTGCCTCTCCCGGGAAATGACCCGGCTTGGCCATTCCAAAGTTCACTCCCTTGACAAGGATGTCTGTCCACTGGTCATTCGCAAAGATCTGGAAACTATCACCCTGGACCCTCGCATACCGGTGATATGTTCCATCACTGGTGACGAAGGGGTTCGTCTGTTCCGCATCGGCAGGGGTCTGAATGTCCGGGACGAGGTCGAACCCGATGTTGATGGAGAAGAGAGTGAAAAGGCCTATGAGACCTATCACGATCGGGTTGTACCTCTCAAGGGTCATTCTATCTCACCTCTAATTATTCAGAGACTAAGCCCTCGGTCCGGTCTTTCGGATAAAGGATCAGAACTATGGTCCTTGTGTATGCATCTTCGTGGCTTGCCAACTTATTCATGAACCGTTCTATGGATTTCAGTATAGAAAATGGTTCTAGAAAATATCCTGAAAGGTCTGAAAAGGTCCCGGTTCATTCCACTATATGCCGGCCTTTATCAGTGAGGAGATAGGTCTTCTCTTTGCCTTTTAAGACCTCTGTGAGGAATTCGAACTCAAGGAGCTGTCTAACCCTCTTCCTTGATGTGGGGCGGCTGAGCTCGAGCTCTTCCTCTATGGATGAGAGCGATGCGTCCAGGTGCATGGAGGTCCTCTTTTGGACGACTTTCAAGACCTTGTAGAGTTCCTCGGATATATTTGACCTGAAATAGGGCTCCATCTCATCGCATTCGTTCATGAGGAGGGCCCTTTCTTTGTCCGATAGTGTTGCAGGGTCCACGCTCAGGATGGCAATGGACCCCTTGAGCATTGTAGATTCACTGAGGGTCTGGACAAAGTGCAGGACCTCATCGAAGCCGCTCCTAGAGATGAGATAGTCCATTCTTTCCAGCAGCAGGACCTCCTTGGATGGAAGGCCTTTGATCAATGGGCCAAGCACCTTGGGGTCGGGGGGAATGGAACCCCCAACGTCTGTTCCAGATACCCAGTGGAAGCTATAGGTCCCATCGACCATCCTTCTGAACTCGGATACTTCCCTTCTAGAGAGGACGGTTCCGTGATAACCTATGCCTAAAAGGTCCTTGAAGGCCTGCAGGTACGTTGAGGGTGCCTTCTCCAGGACCAGATAGACCTTCCCCTCCTCAATGCGGTAGTTCAGGGTCCTCCTCATCAGTTCTAGATGTGTCGTCCTCTCCTTGGTCATGTCCTCGAAGGTCACGAGCATCGTTCTCTTCCCGGTCCCGGCACCTATCAGCTCTATGAAGGAAGAGCGTACATAGATCGTAATACCGTCCTTCCTTAGCAACGATGCCTCCACACTATCGAAGCATATAGGTCCCCCATCCTTCCGTAGTAACAACCCTTCAAATTTCTGATGGTCGCCCGGATGGACGAACCTGTCAAGGCAAGACCCTATGATATCTTCCCTGGTAAGGTCGAGCATGGAGCAGAACTTCAGATTGGCAGATATCACCTTGATGTCGGAATTCGGTCCGGACATATCGTCCATATCGATCTGGATTACGCCTCCGGAGAAGGATTCCAGAAGGTCCCCGTAGTTCCCTTCTGCATCCGCTGCCCTGTCCCTAAGTTCCTTCTCAAGCGAAAGGATCCTCTCACCGACACGGACCCTGGCCCTAAGCTCCTCAGCATCGAAGGGTTTTGTGAGATAATCATCGAACCCGGAAGAGAACCCCTTGAGCATATCCTCCTTCCTTCCCTTGGAGGTCACCATTATGAGATAATCGGTCCGAAGGGAGGGGTCCTTCCTGACGGTCTCGCAGAGCTCGGTCCCTGTCAATCCCGGCATCTCCCAGTCCACCAGGGCCAGCCCCGGAGAGCTCCACCTTCTCATCATCTCAAGGGCCAGTGAACCGTCAGGGGCGCTCTCGGTCCCATATCCCCAATCTTCCAGCAGGGCGACCAGCTTCTTCCTGGTCACCGGGTCATCCTCGGCTATAAGGACCTTCATCATAACGTTTTATGAAATCATCGTTCATCTAATAATACTTGCCATTGCCGAAGGTTGTCTATCATGATGAAAGGGTCAAGCTCATAACCATTAATACAAAGCAGGTCATTATATATAAGGGTCAGATGAAAGAAGGCAAGGTCACCTATCCAAAGGAACTTACCTTGGACGAACTTCTCGTTAGCTACGACCAGTTCCTTAAGGGATCTTTGAACAGAGGGTCCATTGAGACCATTCGGGCCTTACTTGACACCCTTGAGCATATGATGGATGGTAGTTACGCCTGCTGCCATATTGTGGGCGGGGACAATACCCCATATATCTCGGATATTTATTCATCAAGGGCCGAGCGGGCAGTGGGTTCGGTCGTTCTGCAAACGAATGGAGGTGTTCCGGTGAGGGAGGACCATTGGATGGAATGCGTCGGTCCGAAAGAACCGGTCTTCCATGAGGGCAGGTCCATCATAACATGCAAACGCAAGGGCAGCGAATACAAGTTCGATATAGATGGTATCCTGTCCGTTCCCATCGTCAGGTCTGAGAAGGTGGAGGTCGTCATAAGCATAGCCAATGTAAGGCATCCGGGTCAGAAAGGTATCGAGAGGTTGGTCCTTGCGGCCAATATAGGCTGGTCGATCTGCGAGGTGAAGAGGTTCGATGAGGCTCTTCGCGATAGTGAGGCGAGATTGAAACAGGCCCAGAGGATGGGAAGGATGGGCAACTGGGTATGGGACCTTGAAGGCAACTCTCTCCATTGGTCCGATGAGCTCTATGAATTATACGGGGTCGATCCAAGAACCTTCCAACTGACCTACGATAACATCTTATCCAGGATCCATCCGGAGGACAGGGAAAGGAACGCTCGAACGGTTGACATGATACTGGAAGATAGGATAGGTACCTCGTTCGATTTCAGGATTGTCCGGTCCGATTCGACCATAAGGTCCATCCATCAGGTTATAGAGGTCGAGACCGACCATGAAGGCAGCATCAAGAGATTGATAGGGACGATGCTGGACGTAACAGAGCTCGATGAGCTAAGAAGTGCCATCGAAGAGAGCAGGGACCAGTTGAAAGTGATGTTCGACCAGACCCCCATCATGATGTGCCTGCTTGACGGCGACAGGAGGATAACGTTCTGCAATAAGGCATTCGAGGAGGCATCAGGGTGGCCGAACACAGAGTTCGGGTCACTCTTCGCCTGCGGGGCTCTGGGCTGCATCAACTCCTTGGACGATATAAGAGGATGCGGTTTTGGTCCAAAGTGCCGTTCCTGCAACCTCTTTAATGCGATAGAGGAGACCTGGAGGACCGGAAGCAACCACAATGATGTGGAGTATTCCACCATACTTTCCAGGGACGGTAAGATGAGAGAGCTCGTCCTGCTTGGTTCGACTACGAAGGTGAGGATCGGGAGTAAGGACATGATACTCCTCAGCCTTCAGGAT
>JALOTP010000068.1 GCA_025457865.1 Thermoplasmatota archaeon
AGCGACCTCCCTCAGGTCGCTTTCCTTCATGGGCCTCACCAGGTCCGAATCGTACTTGCACGGGTAGAGCTGGGGGAGCCTGTAGACCGTGTTGGTCTCGAAGAGATTGTAGGTCTCCCCTCTGCTCTGTGCTATGAGGTTCATTATCTCAGGGGACTCCCTCATCTCATTCGTGACATCTATCATGTGCCTGGTCTCTGTGAAGAAGTCCTTGCATCTCAGGAAGGACCTGATCTCCTCGGTCAGTTGTGTATTCCTGCATAATATGGTCCCTATGCTCCCTTCCCTGTTGTACATGCCGAACCCGACAAGTCCGGTATTGCTCGAGACAGCTGCCACAACAGGGTCACCCATTAGAAGGGCTTTCCTGGTCCAGTGTTCGAGGAAGGGTTCGAAGTACGTCGTTGCATTGTTTTTAAGCTGTGGGAGGTCCAAAATATCCCTTATCCTGTAGATCCTCACAGTTATGGGCTGTGAGGGGCTGTTCGGGTCCACTCCCTTGATCGTCCGCTCCCTCTTCCTCCATCTGAACCTTTTCCAAAGTTGGCAGAGGGACCAGAACGTTCCAGCTACGGCCAGCGCCGAACCTACATAGACGGAAAGGAAGGGTAACCAGTTTATCTGGATATGGTATGAGGAGGAAGTTACATCAAGGTCAATGGTGAGCTTAAACGAGGCATGGGCTCCCAGATAGTAACCATGGTCCCACTCATCGTACCTCTCCGCGAAGAAGAAACCCGTTTCCTTGTCGAAGTAGAGCCTATCGGTGAAGTGGTAGTCGAAGACGCCGTATTCGTCGTTCCTCGAGGAACTGCTGGAATGTGTCACCTCTATGACCTTCCTTGGGACCCATCTGCTCCAGAGCGTCTTGTCCGTATCCGTGACCCTCCATTCGGAATCGAGGATGTGGATACGATTGCCTTCTTCGACGTTGGGGGGTATGTAGAACCAGACGGCCATCTCCTGAGCGGGTATGCCTCGGTATTCCGGGTCGTCAAGGTCGAACTCGCTCGTCAGGTATCTCCTATCGGTCAGGTCGAACTCCAGGGTTCCTTTTCTGTTATCGTCCCGGTCATCCCCGTCATTGTTCGAATAACTTGCTCTCCAGCTGTATTTGACCTTAGCGGAGTCCGGTCCCCACTCGATGACCTCGTACCTACCTGTCCCCCTGGTCTTCTCATCGTACCCTGAGTACTCACCCTTGCATTTGCTGATGTCCTGATCATAATCGTACTCGAAGTAGGTACCATCATGTCCACCTGAAGCGCTCGCCCTGGAGCCAGGTCCTATGAACAATGGTATCAATAATGAGATCATTGCCAGGAAGATGACCATGCGTCCGATGGGACCTGTCCAAAGGCACCCACGATAATGGACGGTGGGCTGATCCATCCTCACAACCCCGCTCATAGGACCAGTGGAGGGGAAGTCAAAGGAAAAACCTTTCGGATGGCCCTCAGGACTTCATGCCTCTGCCATATCGCTCCATAAAAAAACTTTATAGCACGAACCCCATCCCATCTGCAAGGTGAACCTATGGGAAAGAAAGGAAAGGAGATAGCAGGGAAGGATGTGCAAAAGCTCATAAAGCTCCTGAACGAGGCGCTGAGCGAGGAATGGCTCGCCTATTATCAGTACTGGATAGGTGCCAGGGTGATGGAGGGGCCTATGAGGTCGGAGATAGAGCCCGAGCTCCTCGTCCACGCCACCCAGGAACTGAACCATGCCACACTTGTGGCGAACAGGATCATACAGCTTGGAGGCACCCCGGTCCTTGACCCGAAGGAGTGGTCCAAGCTGGGAAAGTGCCCCTACGAGGCACCAACCGACCCATATGTGGAGAAGGTACTTGAACAGAACCTTCGCGGCGAGAGATGTGCCATATCCCGCTATAAATCGCTCGCCGACCTTACGAACGGCAAGGACCATACGACCCATCAGATGGCTACCTTCATCCTTGGAGAGGAGATCGAGCACGAGCAGGACCTTGAGGACTGGATCCTCGACATAGAGAGGATGAGGGAGGACATGAGAAAGCTAAGGAAATGATCCGGAACGAACGTCACTTCACAAGTTTGAGGAAACCGCTATCGATGAGCTGTCTGTACCTATCGAGGTCCCTGGTATGGACCTCTATCCTGTCCCCTGTCTTGTACTTCTTCCTTGTCCCCCAGTCAACGAACTTCGAGGCCACTACATAGGTCTCGACCCTGTCCCCCAGGGTCAACGGGTCCACCTGCTGTTTCACGATGGAGTAGTTGCCGGGCATGATCCGCATAGCCCCGTCGGAAACGATCCCCGTCTTGTTGCAGATGCCGTCCAGTAGGTACCTGTCATGGGAAACCATGACTATGGTCCCCTCATACGATGAAAGGGCCCTCTCGACCGCTTCGCGGGACCGGATATCGAGGTAGTTCGTCGGCTCGTCCAGGACCAGTAGGTTCCTACCGAGCACTATCATATTGGCCAGGGCTACCCTAGCCCTTTCCCCTCCGGAGAGGGTCGATATCTTCCTCTCGACGTCCTTGTTGATGAGTAGGAACGAGGCCAGCGTCTTCCTTGCTATGGCCTTGTTGTCGGGCCCAACTGCCTGCATGAGCTGTTCCTCGGCGGTCAGGTCCGGGTCCAGGCCGTCATGGGATTGGGCGAAATAACCGATGGTCGCTCCCGGAGCCACCCAGAGGTCGCCCGTCGTCCTGACCTCCCCTAGGAGGGCCTTTAAAAAAGTGGACTTACCTGACCCGTTGGGGCCGAATATCCCTAGCTTGTCCCCGGTCTCCAGGTCGATGTCCTTGACCTTGATGATGACCTTGTCACCCCTGTAGGCCGCCATCTCCTTGGCCATTATGACATTGACCCCGCTGCGTTTTGTGGTCCTTATCTCGAACCGGATGTCATCATCCTTCTTGGGAGCGTCCATCACTCTGGTCCTCTCCAGGAGCTTCTTCCTGGTCTTGAAGGTGGTCAGATATCCCCATCTCCTCTTGAGCTCTGCTATGACCCTCTCCTGCCTCTGTCTCTCGGATTGGTTCTTCTGTGCCTCTCTGGCCTTCTGGAGGAACTCGGTCTCCTTCATGGAGATATAGTCCGAATACGAGCCGTTGTAGGAGCGTATCTCCCCCCCGGATATCTCCACTATCCTCGTTGCCACCTTATCAAGGAAATAACGGTCGTGGGAGATGACGACGATGCTCCCCTCAAGGTCAACCAGATAGTCCTCCATCCATTCCATGGTCGATACATCGAGATGGCTCGTCGGTTCGTCCAGGAACAGTACGTCGGTATCCCTTGCCTGGACCATGACGCGTCCGAGCATGACCTTGGTCACCTCGCCTCCGCTTAGCTCCGACATCATCCTGTCCATTATCCCTTCCGGAAGCCCGAGCTCATCTAGCGCATCGGTGGAGACCGAGGACTGGAAACGGCCTTTGAGCTGGGCCAGCTCATGCTGTCTATCTGAATACTCACTGCTCACCTTGTCCCAGTCGATGACCTGCCCCGATTGGTCCGACATCAATGATTCGAGCTCGGCGACCCTCCGCATGACCTTAGAAAGCTGTCCGTAAGGAGCTCCAATGACATCCTTCACCTTGGTATCCCTGGAGAAATCCGGGATCTGCGGCAGGTAGCCTATCTTCTCCGTCCTTATCCGGAGGTCCCCGGAATCGGGCCTGAGCTCCCCCATGAGCATTCGTATGAGCGTGGTCTTACCCGCCCCGTTGTTGCCGACCAGTCCGATGCTCTCCCCCTTTTCGATGGTGAGCGATGCGGAGCGAATGATGTCCCTGCTCCCGTAGGTCTTGGACAGCCCGTCGGCGGATATCAACATTGGCTGAGGGTATCCAACGATGGGATAAATCATTACCTGGTATCCTTCCTCATTCCTCGAGATCGTCTGGACCGGTCGTCCTTCGTTTCCGGTTCAGGAGTGAATTTAACAGAACGAAAATGATCACTATGGTCAGGACCATGTTGACGACCAGGAGAAAAAATAGAACTTTGTTCACTACCTTCAATGTATCAAGATCCTCCTTCGTCGCATCCAGCTCCTCTTCGAGGTCGTCGGATTGTCCCCGGGTAGCATCGATCCTGTCCAGGAGCCATCCAATGTCCCTTTTGCTCACATTTATATTGGCCTCTATGTCATCCAGCCTTTCTCTGATGGAGGATATGTTCTCCACGTTCTTACCGCTCGTTCTTTCGAGCGTTGCTAAGGCCCCAGAAAGATAGGAGAGGTTCTCCATCTGCCCGTCAAGGAGCGATCCGAGACGTGAGATGTTCTCGAGCAGACCGGTCAAATTGGTCTCGGTTCCATTAAGGGGGAGGCCGAGCGCATTCACCTGTTCTTCAAGGTGTAGTATATCAGCCCTGATTCTGTTGATGGAACCCGCGACCTCTTCGACCTCTACCTCGAGCAGATCGATTTTGCTATTAATTGTCATCATGCCGTCATCGTAAGTGACGTTCCTGACCACGGAGACGGTGTTGCCCGACCTGTCGGTGGCTGTCACGATGATCCTGTTCGAACCGTTCCCGAGGGGAACGCCGCAGGAGAACGAACCATCCGGTGCGACCGTGGCCGATAGACCATTGATTTCCAATGAGACGCCTGGTTCGGTCGTTCCTGATACCGTTAAAATTGCGGTCTCCGAGGTCAAACCATCATTCGGAGTGAGGAGCGATAACAAGGGCGGGTTGATATCGGGCCTGACGAACCTGATCGACATGATATTGGTACGTTTTCCGTCATTGTGTTCCCACACCACTATCGCATTCCCTGAACCCTCCATCACGATCAGGGGTTCCTCGCCATTGCCGGCGTTCTCCTGTTCGATCAGCTCTGGAACACCCCATCCGACACCTGGGAGAAAACTGTTGGACCAAACGTTGAAAAGCGTACCATCTGACTGGTGCCAAACGGCGACTGCAAAACCATCGGGAGCGATCGCTACGGAAGGCCTTTTGGCATCGCCCAGATCGTTCTTTTCCAGGACAGCAGGGGCACCCCAACCGACCCCTGGGGCATAGAACCTGTACCTGATGTTGGTACGCATCCCATCGGACTGGTACCACACTGCCATAGCATTTCCGGATGCATCGAACTCGATATCGGGGCCAAGAGCATCCCCCAGGTCCTCCGATTCCAGGAGCGCTGCACCAGCCCAACCTCCCGAAGGAGAGTACAGGTTGTACCAGATATTGGCCCTGATGCCGTCGCTCTGTGGCCATGCCACTATTGCGTTACCGGACCTATCGAAAGCTATTGCAGTTACGCCAGCATCGCCCTTATCATCCGTTTCCAGGAGCGCTTCATCCCCCCAACCTCCGGAAGGTGTGAATAAGTTGTACCAGATATTGGTCCTGACCCCATCGGTCTTTGGCCATGCGGCGATAGCATTGCCGTTCGAATCGACCGCTACCCTGGGCGGGATAGGTGTAGCAACTAGACCGTTCTCCAAGGGCTTATCGGTCCCCCAGCCCTCTCCAGGGACGTAGGTGTTCGACCAGACCCTGTACCCTGTTCCCTCGAGAAGACACCATACGACAATTGCGATACCGGACCGGCCGATATCTATGTAAGGGACATATACGGTCCCCGCATTATTGGTCTCTACGAGCTCGGGTTGGCCCCAACCGGTCCCGTAGGTATATCGATTCGACCAGACATTGTACCTTGCCCCATCATATTGCTTCCATATCGCGATCGCATTGCCGTATCTATCCATACCCACATGAGGGTCATCAACATCTTCATTGGTCCTCTCGATCAGCTGGGGGATGCCCCAACCGTCTTCCTTCGAATAACGGTTCGCCAAGATGTTGTCTCGAACGCCATCATGCTGGAGCCATACGGCCATCACATTCCCTTCATCGTCCATATCGATCCTTGGTTCGACCGCGTTCCCTTCGTTCTCGGTCTCTATAAGCTCCGGGGCTCCCCAACCCGAGGGAGCATCCGCTTCAGCAGGGATGATAGGGAACATAAAGAGCATCAGAAAGACTGTACCGAACGTCCATAATGGGATAAACGATCTCATTGAAAATGCCACCTTGAAGATGGAACCTATGTTCCCTATTATATATAATCCATTCATAATGGCCGAGTTAGGGCATAGGGCAAATTCCGGGGTCCTCTAATATGTCCGATGGAGATATTGGGTTTCACGATCATCTCTAAGGTTCCAATTCGAATTCTTTAGGCCCTGGGAGATGATATATCAAATCGTTTCGTCATTTCTAGGGATGAAGGTCTATGGTCAAAACATTGGTAGCGGTCCTATAGGTCATTACTTTGACCCTCATTGCGCTCTCGCCTATCCTGTCACCGATGGCATCGAGCATACTGCCATGTCAGATGAAGGAGAATGCAGTGAGTGCCATGGGAGCTTTATCGCTTTCGAAATGGAAGGGACCTAACCTGAGGTTATGCCCAAAGGGGAGGGGCAGAAGGTCCGTTTGAAGGTGAGCAACACCGGGAAGCATGAGATACGGTCAAGCTCCGCTACCATTGACCTGACAGATGCGACCATCCTGTCCTTCTCCGGCCTTGAGTCCGGTATGTTATCTGAGACCCTGGAAGGGACCTTGCCCCGAGGAGGGACAAGGGACCATCCCTTCTATGTGACCTAATACACCTTATCGACAAGAGTGACACTTCGCTATGACCCTGGGACAGTGGACTTCTTGGATCTGGACATGGGCATCATTGGCCCGAACGGGGACGTCTGGCCGGCTCAGGAATCGGGAGAGGAGGTCATAGAGCGGGGGCCTGATGAGCTGATAGTCGAAGGGGCCGGCCATTACAAGGTGATGGTGACCCATGCAAGGAGATTGAGGTCCGCTTCTTACGAAATCGACTTTGAGGTGGACCGCGGTCCTGGACGGATGGTCCAGCTCGAAGGACCGAGCATAGGCCCGGGCGGTTCCCACACCTTCGAATAAACCCTTATCGCCTCCGGGGAGGGTACCGGGAACGTGAGGTTCGAGGTTACGACCGAGGTCCAACATGAACATGAAGGGGACGAACAGGACGAGACCGTGTACAGCCTAGACTGCTCCTGGACCGTTGCCATCGGGGAGGACCTTAGGGTCAGCAAGGGCAGGACCTCCGTATCGTCAGTGGACCTGGGATGGGTAATGGGGAGGGTGTTCGCTTTCATGGCAGCATCCTCTTTCATGGTCAGCGTACTTCTCGGTGGGACCATTGCACCCCTCAAGCGCAAGCTCGGATCAATGCTCGGGCATTCGGGGAGGAGGCGGGTGCACTGCATAGTGTCGATCATCGCGGTCATTTCAGCCGCAGTCCATGTCCTGCTATTGTACACTGGGCTCTATGCTGGGACGACCGACGGTCTGCTATTAGGTGGGGCAGGCCTAGCAGGGATAGCGGGCCTCTCTCTTACAGGTGTGTTCTATGCGCCCCTATCAAAGAAGATGGGGGCCAAGGGATGGAGGAGGGCCCACATTTGGATGACGATATTCGTCCTTGTGATCATTTGCATCCACGCTGTAATCGAGGGAACGGAGTTCGCCTTCCAGAGGTAGGACCGAGATGCATGTTCATGTGTAAATGGTTTAATAGGGCAATGGATTATTCGGGACCAGGGACATTAGTAATCGGGTCCAAGGAGGTTCCAATATGCGCTCCGCAAGTATCACTTCAGCTCTGATGTTGGCAACTATGATGATATTGGGTGGCTCAATATTGTTAAACGCATCGGCAGATGTCGAGGACAACGACGATTTCTCTACGGCCGAGGAGATCACGGTGGGATCCCATGACGGGAGCATCGATCCCATGGACCCGTCGGACACTTACAAGTTCACCATCACACCAGGGGACATCATCGAGATAGAGATCGTGGATACGGACAGTTTCCTGAACTTCACGTTGTGCGATTCGAACACAAATAGGATTGCTTATCTTAACGATCCGGTCTCGGGCGATATGATAACTTATCAGACCGATTCGGATAGGTCGAAATACAAGACCAGGATGTATCTGGTGGTCAGGAACAACCACGCCATGGAGATCGGTGAGTACGAGTTCGGACTCTCTTTCATCAAACAGAACGAGGGCGGGACCGACGGCGATGCCCCGGGTGGCGAACAGGCTGGATATTGGGCCATAAACATAACTGAGGGGACATACGAAGGGCAATTATATGAAAGAGGCTCAGACGAATGGTATCAGGGTGAGGACGTCCTCGATGCCTACAAGTTCCTGGCCAACGGAAGTGAGATCATCAACATCACCTTCACATCCGATGCGCCCGAGAACCTGACGTTGGTCCTTACCGAAAATCAAAATTATGTCTTCATACTGAACTCAAGCAATGGCGAAACCCATTCATCCCGATATTTCGCATCCAGCAAAACATACATGCGTACCTGGAACATATTCATCGAACAAGTGACAGTACCCGGTAACTATTCCTTCACCCTCGAATTCGAAGAGCAGAACGATGCGGATCTAGGGACCGATGCCCCCAACGAAGCCAGGGGTCTAACGAACCTGTCGGCCGGGACATATTCCGGTTTTCTCGCTGATGAGGACTCTATAGATACCTTCGGTCTGTCCCGGATCGATGGTGGTTCCATAATCGAACTTGAGGTCACCACCGAATCGAACGATCCCGATGCTACACTGAGTCTCGACTTCTATTTCGGTATAAGCAATATTCCGATACAACTGAAAGTAAAGGATGGTCAGACGACCAAAGGAAGCTATATCACCGGGAACGAAACGGTCATCGAGGGCTGTTATATACGAGCATTCTGTAATATTGCGGACCAGGCTTATACTTTCACCACATCTTTCATCACTCAGAACGATGCGGGGTCCGGAGACGATGCGAATTCCTGGAACACCGAGGGACCCAGATATATGCTGACGGATGGTAATTATACTGGCCTCCTCGGGGGGGAGGACCCGAGCGATTCCTATCTTTTTAGGATCTTTCCGAGCATGGTCCTTAACGCCTCGTTCACGGCGAACGATGATAATGATTTCAACTCATTTTCGATCCCTTATCCGGATGAGGGTTATGCAGTCTATCTCGTCTCGAACAACAGCATGAAGAAAACCCAACAGGTCTGCATAGATGGCGATCGTGAACCCTTCGACGGACATGTCGGTGTCTATTGTTTCAGCGAATATTACTTCAGCTTACATTCGTGGTTCCAGAACGATTGCGGCTCAGGTCGGGACGCTTATTCAAAGGATACCGAACTCATGAAGTCCACTCCGATCGTTGTCGGAGATCATACAGGATATCTGGGGAGCGGGGATTCTTACGACAATTTCAAGGTCCCGGTTCCAGCGAATAAAACCTTGAGGATAACGGTCGATCCAGCAAGTACCCTGACCATATGGCCTTCCCTTATGAATATTGAAGGGAATAAATACACGTGGGATACAACTGGCGGTCTGGGAGACGCCATGACATTGATGCGTCTGATGGGGGATAGGGGAGAGGACCTCGTGATATCCCTCTACCGACTGAATGGATGGGGTTCTTATTCACTGAAGGTGGAAGTGCTTTCTGAGGGAGGTCCTGGTAACGAGACCGTACCTGGACCCCCTAGGAACCTCATCGCGACCGTCGGGGTGGGGATGATAAACTTGACATGGGACCCTCCCCTGGACGATGGCGGGACCCCGATCATCTTCTACAAAATGTGGAGGGGGACAATCCTCGAGGGTCCTTTCAGCTGGGTGTCCACAGCCTATTCTACTTACTGGTCCGACGATTGGCACATCCGACCTGGTCAGACATATTACTACAAGATATCTGCAGTGAACGCGATCGGTGAGGGGGAGAATTCCACGGTCGTCTCCGTTAAAGCGCTCATCTCGGGCAACGACACCGACAAGGACGGTATGCCCGACGAGTGGGAGGACCTCTACGGACTGGACAAGGACAACGCCACGGATGCGGCCTTGGACAAGGATATGGAGGGGTTCACCAACCTCGAGGAGTATTTGGCCGGCTCGGACCCTACATCCTCGGACTCTACCCCTCTTGATATCGACGGCGATAGGATGCCCAACACGTGGGAGGACCTCTATGGTCTCGACAAGTACGATGCATCGGATGCGAACCTTGACAAGGACGGGGATGGTTTCAGCAACAAGGAGGAATATGATGCAGATACCAACCCGGCCAATGAGGATGTCACCCCATTGGACCTGGATGGCGATGGCCTGCCGAACGACTGGGAGGACCAGTACGGTCTCAACAAGACGAACCCCAATGATGCCCTATTCGACCCGGACCAGGATGGGTGGAACAACCTCAAAGAATACCAAGAAGGAACGGACCCTACGAATCCTGACGTACCCATCGATGATGACGATGATGATGAAGATGAAGAGGACAACGGGAAATGGGTCTGGATCGTGGTCGGTTGCTGCGGGATACCTTTGGTCCTACTGTTGCTCGTTCTGATAGTATTCCTCGTGGCCAGGTCCTCAAGGAAGAATAGAGGTGCCATTGAGGAGGAATGAAGGACCTCATCACATCACTCCCATGGAAATGGATGATCACGTGACAGAGGCAATGGCGGACATTATCAGATTTTGTATAGTGTCCTTTCTTCACTTCAGCGGTCCCTGCGCTACGTTCCAGTCCCAAGATCAAGGAAAAAAAGAATTTAATTTGATTATCATTCTTTTTTTTCGAGTGTCAGCAATGTCAAGAACCATTTTCCGTGATCCAAAAATAATCGACGAGAGGAAAACTTCGAAAAATCACTATGTGATTTTCCTTGTCTTTGTCCATACGGTCAAAGATGGTGCGAGGGCTGTGACATCTGGAGTGTCAAATAATCGACGAATAGCCAACTCCAGATGTCAAGGAAAAAAAGAATCACATCTCTTTGGTATTCTTTTTTTTCGAGTCTCAGCTATGTCAAGCACCATTTTCCGTGGTCTTCATAAAATTGACGAGAGGAAAATGGTGCGAGGGCTGTGACCTTTGGAGTGTCCTGTTATCGACGAAAAGCAAACTCCAAAGGTAAGGAAAAAAAGAATTGCATCT